>JANTHG010000138.1 GCA_024762535.1 Calditrichaceae bacterium | reverse complement strand
GTGTACAAAGGCGGGTATAAAAAACGGGTAAAATTGTTGCTGGAAAACGAACTTAATTTATTCGCATACCATTTGCCGTTAGACGCACATCCGCAGGTGGGTAATAATGCCGTTATGGCGCGTCTGCTGGGAGTATCGGAAATAGAGCCATTTGGCGCATATCACGGCAAATATGTGGGCTTTAAAGGTTCACTGCCCGCACTGCCGGTTCAGGAAGTCATTGCTTCGATGCGCAAAGAAATCAATCCCGATTTGCTGCATTTTGATTATGGCCCGCAGGAAATTCGTACCATCGGCATCGTTAGCGGAGGCGCGCAGAAAAATGTGAATGATGCGGTAACCGAAGGACTCGATTTGTTTTTAACCGGTGAAGTAAGTGAACATATTCTGAATTATGTAAAGGAAGAAGGTATCCATTTTGTGGCGGCCGGTCACTATGCCACCGAGCGTTTTGGGGTGTTGGCTTTGGGGAACCACCTGAAGGAACGTTTTGATGTGGAAGTGGAATTTGTGGACATTCCCAATCCGGTGTGAAGCTTAAATCCGGCAAAACATAAAATCGAATTCCAGAAGCTGGCGAATCAGTGCAGCATCTGCCGGGGGAAATTCGTACTGTTCCAGTTCCGAAAGACGCACGCGTTTCCATTCTGCCACTTCCACAGCTTGCGGCTGGTCAGCCGGGTCTTTTTGCCGACAGTGAAAGAAAGAAATATCCACAGTTTTTACATCATATTCAAAAGTATCCTGGTAATAGAGAGCGCCCACTTTAATTTCCAGATTCAACTCTTCTTTAATTTCGCGGGTCAGCGCCTGCTGAGGCGTTTCACCGGATTCGATGCGTCCACCCGGAAATTCCCATGTACCGGCCAGATGTTTGCCTTCGGGTCGGCGGGTGATAATCAAACGGTTATGGTCGTCAAAAATGAGCGCAGCTACAACCGGTACAACAGGTTTGGCAGGAGTCTTCATATTATTTCTTTTTCAACTCCGCAATTTCCCACGGTTTTATGACGCGTCCTTTGGTATTTAATGATTCCTTTACACGCATAAAAGCCAGACCAAGATAGCGATCGGTTAATTTCTTCTTTTGCTGCACCCATTCGTCATAGGGTGTGTCGAAGGTGGTCATTTTACTGTTGGATGCTTCACGGATTATTTTTACACCATTCTTTTCAACAATCATCAGCATATGGGCCGAGAAAATATCATCATGCCCGGCAATAATCAGGGATAAAATATCACCGGCGTGTGTATTGGCTTTGATTTTATCTAAATCGTTAAGCGGCACATAATGAATAGTCATAGTACGGTTGGGCAGCACATCGCGCATATCGGTCATGCCCTTGCCCTTAAAAAAAGTTTGGTGCGAAATGGTACGTGTAAGTGGTTTGGCATACGTACCACCAACCATTTGGGTTACATCTTTTAGTATCCAGCTATTCCTCGGCAGCCAGTCGCCCATAGTATAGTGATTACGGGTCTTCATACCAATCAGGCCATCCCGGTACCGGATTTGCTGCAGGTTGTCAAAGAAATGGTCCCAGGAATCGGAAATGGAAAGAGCCAGCACATGTTCACAAAAGGCCATGCAATTGGTTTGTTTAAAATTGACCAGCGGCCAGGCTTCTAAGAGCGCATAAGGGCCGTCGCCTGTACAATGTAAATCGTAATCGGTTCCGATAAAATAATCGGAAAGTTGATTCATTTTTTCTGTAATGGTTAAATCCTTTTGGGAATATTCATAGACTACCTGCCCGATTTCGCGATTGGTCATCTCGTAAAATTGTTTGTGTGCCGGTTCGCCTGCAAAAAGGAGTGTGGTACTGAGCAGTAAAGTGAAAATAATTAAACGCATGTTTGTTCCTCTTATTTTAAATCCAGTTTTTCTAATAGGGTACGATTCATGATACGTCCCACCGGATATCGATTCATGTGGCTATCCCAGTAAGGGGATCGTTCGTAAAACCATTTTAAAATGGCCGAAGGACTGGCGGCGAAGGTGGAATCGGATTTCATTTTCGCGGTAAACGCATTCTTTAAATCTTTGTCTGAGGCCAGCATCAGACGTGCGTAGGTTTCCATTACATAAGATTCCACATATTCCTTCTGCTCAAAGATGGCATTAAAAACCCCCCAGTACACATAAGAATCCCGCGCGACGGGTTCTAAGATATTGGCAATCACTTTAGCTGAACGTTGATTCATATCTATTACAACAGAGCCGGCCGGGAAAAGCCGTGTTTCCGTTGTGGGCTTCGCCTTAAACTGGGCTATCTGCCGCCCTTCATAAGGCGCCTTTTGCCATCGAACATCCTGAAAACGGTAAGATTGAACAGGAAGCCGGGTTGCCTGGTGCAGACGTTTAAAATGAATACCATGCAAAGATAAACGCGAAATGATGCTGTTCCATTCCACAGGAATAATATACGCCTCGGGTAATTGCACCTGAATTGCGGGTTCCATCTTGTTAAAGAAAGGAATGTGAAAGGTTTTAGGCTGATCCGGATGAAACCGGTACCAGATACCACCGCTCAGCTCACTTTTTACTTTATCATAAGCGTATCCCAAAAAGTCGATCATAGTGCTGTCGTGTTTTGTACGGTATGTGAGGGTGAATGGATGTTTGCGGAATTCAGACGAAGCGGCTTGGCGGTCTGCCAGAGCAATTTCCTGCTTAAGCAGTTCCGCTTGTTCATTTAAGATTTCGAGAGTATGTAATAAAATATCATAAGTGGCTGTTACCCGTATTTTGTAGCTTTTTAGCATGTGGGTTTCTATGAGCAGGCCAAGCCTATTCTGAATGGGAGTATAGCCGTTGGAAAAGCGCGGTGCTGCAGCCCATGATACCATACCGCTTTCCACATCATGCGCGTTGCGGAAGAATACATATTCGGTTAGCGGAAATCCATCGTGCTGCATTTTTGTTTGCAATTGTGGCAAATAAGCAGATTGTGTCCAATGGATCAGATTGGGCTGCTGAATGCCCTGTTGATCAATGCTGTAAGAAATTGCATATTGGTAATCCGCCCCGTCGGTTACGTGGCAATCGGCAAAAAAATCGGGTAACCAGTGATTGTACAATTGTAGAAAGGCCTGCATTTCGGGCGTATCCGCTTTAAGATAGTCGCGGTTCAAATTTAAATTTTGGGCTGTAACCCTCCAACCCATTTCTTTTGGGCCGTTTTGATTAGCGCGATTAAAAGGGCCAAATCGTTCATGGCCATCCACATTAAAAATAGGATTAAACAAAACCGTTACATGGTCCAGTAAATCCGGGTATTTATTTTCAATAATCAAATCACGAATAAGCATCAATCCGGCGTCTTTACCATCACTTTCACCGGGATGAATTCCCGCCTGAATGTAGAACACAATTTGATCGCTGCGATGAACGGCTTCCGGTGTAAACAGGCCGTTTTTATTTACTACCAGCAAAGGCAAGTCACGACCTTGAGGACTCCGACCAAAGGATTGGTACTGAACCTGTGGCGAAGCCTCTGCCAGTCGTTTGCAAAAATCGATGGTTTCCTGATAGCGGGGTGTCTCATTAAAACCGGATTTTTCATACCAGGTTTGCCAATCATTTTGGGCATGAAGTGAAAGTGTAAGAAATAAAAAGAAAATAAAAAAAAGTTTCATTCGGTTTCCTTCATGGATAGATTTATGGAAACATTTAAAACCTAATTTCTATAAAAAAAATCAAGAATCAAAAAAAGATTCAAATTTTGTTAAATCGAATTTTAAACCTTGATCTTCTGAATAAATTATGTACTTTTATGAAAACAACCAATTACTAATTAAAGGAGGCAATTATGTTCAAAGTTACTTTAAAGCCGGTCTTTGTGACTCTGGCGATGTTACTATTCTTTTCTTTAGGCAAGAATCTGCGGGCTGATATTTTTATTACGGAAATTGCAGACCCGAATAATGATGTAAGCGCCCGGTTTGTGGAATTGTATAATAATGGCACGGAAGCGGTTGATTTAAGTACAGGCTGGGCCCTGCAGCGTTGGACTAATGCAAATACAGATCCGCAAAGTCCGGTTGCATTAACCGGAACCATTGCTGCCGGTGGTTTCTATATTGTTTGTAATAATGGAACCGAATTTAGCTCCGTTTACGGATTTGATGCGGATCAGGATATTGGCGGCGGCGGCCCCGCAGACAGTAATGGTGATGATAATATTGCCTTGTTGGACGCCAGCGGCGCTGTACACGATATGTTTGGTGTGCCCGGCGAAGATGGATCCGGAACAGGTCATGAATTTGAAGATGGCCGGGCTGAACGGAAAGAAACTGTAACTGCGGCCAGTGCCACCTGGGTTGAGGCTGAATGGAATATTGATAATGACTCGGGCGGTGGCGACGGCCCACAAGATGCTCCGGCAGGTTTTGATCCGGGTGCCTGGATTGGTGCGCCGGTTACCACAACCACTGTATCATTTGCCTCTTCATCGGCAAGTGTAGCGGAAGATGCAGGTACCTATGATTTGGTTGTTACAATTTCTAACCCGGATGCCAATACTGCTACAACTGCCGATGTGGTTCTGACAAGCGGTGATGCGGCTGATATAGACAACTATACCACTCAAACAGTTACCTTTCCGGCTGGAAGTTCTGATAACCAAACCGTTGTAATTACCATAACCGACGACTCGGAAGTCGAGGGTGACGAGACGCTGATTTTTGAATTGCAGAATGTCTCAGGAGGCGATAATGCTTCAACAGCCGCTCCGTATCAGTTCAACCTTACCATTAATGATAATGATTTTGCTGACGTACCTGATATTGTGATAAATGAAATTATGCAAAACCCTTCGGCTGTAGCGGATGATCAAGGAGAATGGTTCGAATTGTTTAATGCCTCAGATTCGGATGTGGATATTAATGGCTGGGCCATTAAAGACGACGGTAGTGATTCTCATACAATAGATAACGGCGGATCACTGATTATTTCCGCCGGCGGATACCTGGTGTTGGGCATTAATGGTGATATAGCAACAAACGGCGGCGTAAATGTGGATTATGTTTATTCAGGAATTACACTTGGCAATAGTGATGATGAGATTGTTTTGATTTATAGTGACGGTTTCACGGAAGTGGATCGGGTGAATTACGATAACGGCGCAACCTTTCCGGACCCAAATGGTGCATCCATGGAGTTAAATAATCCTGCTAATGACAACAATGATGGCACCAACTGGGCAGAAGCTACATCCGCGTTTGGAGATGGCGATTTTGGCACTCCGGGTTCGCAAAACAGTACCTTTGTAAGTGCGATGAATAAAACAGGTCTTCCGGTACTCAGAGAATTTCAACTTTATCCCAATTTCCCTAATCCGTTCAATCCTTCAACGGCCATCCGCTATCAGTTGAGCACGTTTAGCAAGGTGGAACTGAGCATTTACAATAATCTCGGACAGAAAGTAATTACGCTGGTACAGGGCAACGAAAAGCGCGGGATGCACACCGCCCAATGGAATGGTCTGGATGCTAACGGGCAAGCCGTAAGTTCCGGCGTGTATTATGCGGTTCTTAGAGCCGGCTCGCAAAGACAGGCACAGAAAATGATTTTGATGAAATAATTCCATAGAAGATTAAATAATGATTTTTAAGCGGTCTCAAAAAATGGGGCCGCTTTTTTGTTTTAGGCAATAGCAAGGTTCAAATCTAAAGATTCCCGGGAAGAACCATTTAACATTCAAAATTTAACATCTAAAATCTCATAAGTTAAATTCTTTTGTATCAACACTCCAAATTAAGTACTTTTCCTGTGACATTATTAGAATTCATGTATAATCTTACATAATGGTTTGTTGATGAATATTCGCGAGCTCCTGAAAACCCGTGTGCTGGTCTTAGACGGTGCCATGGGTACCATGATTCAGAAATACAATTTAACGGAAGAAGATTACCGCGGCGAACAGTTTCGGGATGCAGCCATCGAACAAAAAGGCAACAACGACCTTCTTTCCCTGACCCGGCCGGATATTATCCGCGCTATTCACGAAGAATACCTCGAAGCCGGCGCTGATATTATCGAAACCAACACATTTAGCGCCAACCGGATTTCCCAGGCCGATTACGGAATGGAAGAGCAGGTTGCGGCCATGAACCGCGCGGCAGCCAAAATTGCCCGGGATGCAGCCGATGCTTTTACGCAAAAGAATCCGGAAAAACCACGCTTTGTGGCTGGTTCGGTGGGGCCAACCAATAAAACCGCATCGATCTCTGCAGATGTCAGCAATCCGGGTGCGCGCTCTGCAACGTATGACGATTTCTATGCTGCCTATGCCGAACAGATTGAAGGACTCATTGAAGGTGGCGCGGATATCATTCTCATCGAAACCATCTTCGATACGCTTAATGCCAAAGCAGCCCTGGTAGCAGTGAACGATTTAATGCAGCAGCGCGGAAAAAAAATCCCGGTTATGATTTCCGGTACGCTAACCGACCAAAGCGGACGCACCCTGAGCGGACAAACTTTAGATGCGTTTTTAACCTCGCTATCTCATCTGGATTTACTCAGTATCGGGCTCAATTGCGCTATGGGCGCCGAGCAAATGAAACCCTATCTCAAAGAGTTGGCGCAAAAATCCCATTTTGCGGTCAGTGCCTATCCCAATGCCGGGTTACCCAACGCGTTTGGCGACTACGACGAATCACCCGAAAACATGGGCCGGCAAATCAAAGAAATTTTAAATGACCGCAGCGTGAACATTATTGGCGGTTGTTGCGGTACCACACCGGATCATATTCGCCATTTCGCCCAACTGGCTGCGCAGGCGCCGGTGCATCCCATTCAGCCTTATGTGCCGCATACCCGCTTAAGCGGCTTAGAAGCGCTGAACATAGATGCAGAATCCAATTTCATCAATATAGGCGAACGTACCAATGTAGCCGGTTCGCGGAAATTTGCCCGCCTGATCAGGGAAAAAAAATACGAAGAAGCTTTACACATTGCCAGACAGCAGGTGGAAAACGGCGCTCAGATTATTGACGTGAATCTGGACGACGCCATGTTAGACACCAAAAACGAAATGGTTACCTTTCTCAATTTGCTGATGTCCGATCCTGATATTGCCCGCGTGCCGGTGATGATCGATAGCAGTGATTTTGAGGTTATCGAAGCCGGACTGAAATGTTTGCAGGGAAAAGCGATTGTCAATTCCATCAGTTTAAAAGAGGGTGAAACGCTTTTTAAGGAACATGCGAACATTGTTAAAAAATTTGGCGCCGCCGCCGTAGTAATGGCCTTTGACGAACAGGGGCAGGGGGTAACCTTTGAACGCAAAACGGAAATTTGCGCCCGTGCCTACCGTATTTTAACAGAAGACGTTCATTTTCCGCCGGAAGATATTATTTTTGATGCGAATATTTTAACCATTGCCACAGGCATGGATGAACACAATGCCTATGCCGTAGATTTTATTCGCACGGTGCGCTGGATCAAAGAACATTTACCCTACGCCAAAACCAGCGGTGGTATCAGTAACCTTTCTTTCGCTTTCCGCGGAAATAACGCATTACGTGAAGCCATGCACTCCGTGTTCCTCTATCATGCTATTCAGGCCGGATTGGATATGGGAATTGTCAATGCCGGGAATTTACCTTTATATGATGAAATCGAAGAGCCCTTAAAATCGTTGTTAGAAGACGTGGTGTTGAATCGGCATGAACAGGCGGCAGAAGCATTGATTGAGTTTGCCCAAACCATGTCCGGTAAAACCAAACAGGCGGTTCAACATGCAGACTGGCGTTCGTTTACTTTGGACGATCGTTTAGTGTACGCCCTTAAGCGCGGCATCACCGAATATTTGGTAAGCGACCTGCAGGAAGCTCGGCAGATGTACAAAACCTCTTTGGAAATCATCGAAGGCCCATTGATGCGCGGTATGAATGAAGTAGGCGAGCTGTTTGGTTCCGGTAAAATGTTTCTTCCGCAGGTCATTAAAACCGCACGGGTTATGAAACAGGCGGTAGCCATCTTAACGCCCTGGCTGGAAAAAGAAAAAATAGCCGGCAGTGCCTCGTCGGCCGGAAAAGTAGTGCTGGCCACCGTAAAAGGCGATGTACATGACATCGGTAAAAATATCGCCGGTGTAGTGCTTTCCTGCAATAATTTTGAAATCATCGATTTGGGCATCATGGTACCGGCCGAAAAAATTATTCAAACAGCCATCGACGAGCAGGCGGATATTATCGGATTGAGCGGACTGATTACGCCGTCGCTTAATGAAATGGTACGAATTGCACAGGAAATGGAAGCCCGGCAACTATCCATTCCATTATTGATTGGCGGAGCTACCACATCCAAAATGCATACAGCGGTTAAAATTGCGCCCCACTACCATTTCCCGGTTGTGCATGTTAAAGACGCCTCCGAAGGCGTTAAATATGCCATGGAATTACTGAATGATTCTCAAAAATCAGATTTTACCCGAAAACTGAAGCATGACCAAAAGCATCTGCGGGAAACACATCTCGGTAAACAAGCGCCGGATTTTGTTTCTTTGCAGAAGGCACGTGCAAATCGTTTATCCATCGATTGGGAAAAAGAGAAGCCTGTTCTGTCTAAATTCCTTGGTGTAAAGCGGTTTGAACCGCCCGTAGAAACCTTGTTGCCCTACATAGACTGGA
>JANTHG010000137.1 GCA_024762535.1 Calditrichaceae bacterium | reverse complement strand
TGCTTTTTGCACGACCGTATGGTGCATGCGCTTAATTCCCAGAGCTTCGATTGTAGCTTTTTGACCTTTTGGGCTGCCAATCGCACTTTTAATCTGAGTAATTTTTATTTCTTTAATTTTAGCCTTTGCCATTTTTTTTGCTATCCTTAAAGGTTGTTAACCGTGAAATATTTTTTGAATTGAAATGCCTCGTTTCTGAGCGGCCGATTCTGCACTAATTAAATTTTTAAGCGCATTAAAGGTCGCTTTGCTCATATTGTGCGGATTGGATGAACCGATGGATTTTGTAAGAATATCCGTAACTCCTGCTGCTTCGCAAATAGCACGAATCGGACCACCAGCAATAACTCCGGTACCCGGAGACGCCGGTTGCATCACAATATATCCGGCACCAAACTTACTTTTGACAGGATGGGGAATCGTTCCATTAATCAAAGAAACTTTGATCAGATTTTTTTTAGCCTGCTCTGTTCCTTTGGCAATTGCATTGATTACTTCATTTGCTTTACCCAAACCAAGCCCAATCGTTCCATTACCATCACCAACTACCACAATGGCGTTAAACGAAAAGCGTCGCCCACCTTTAAGCACTTTGGCAACACGGTTAATATGGATTACTTTTTCCGTAAGCTCTAATTCGCCCGGATTAATTCGTTCAATCACACTCCACTCCTATAACTTTTAAAAGTCCAAACCGCCTTCGCGAGCACCGTCGGCAAATGCCTTAATACGGCCATGATAAATATAACCGTTACGATCAAAAACGATTTTGGATATATTTTTCTTTTTAGCTTCTTCTGCAAAAAATTTACCGAGAGTACGGGATTTATCCGACTTGGTCTTTGCATCTTTCAGGATGTTTTTGGCAGCTTTACTATTATCGGCCATTCCAAGAAGCACAGTACCTTTGCTATCATCGATTAACTGGGCATGCATGTATCGTAAACTTCTGTACACCACCAGTCTGGGCCGTTCAGCTGTACCAAAAACTCTTTTTTTTCTTTTATTTGGCATCTTACTTATTCCTGTTTAATGATTAACCTGCTGCTTTACCGGCTTTACGACGAATTTGTTCGCCAGAGTATTTAATACCCTTGCCTTTATAAGGTTCTGGTTTTCTGAAACTGCGAATTTTGGCAGCTACCAGGCCAACCAAAGCCTTATCAATACCCGTAACCGTAATTTCGGTAGGGGATGGTGTTGACAGGGTAATACTATCCGGTACGCTCATAATTATGGGATGAGAATACCCTAAGGTCAAAAGCAATTTTTTACCCTTCATCTCAGCCTTAAAGCCCACACCTACAATTTCAAGCTTTTTGGTGAATCCGTTAGAAACACCCTCTACCATATTAGCAATAAGAGCGCGTGTTAACCCATGAATAGAGCGGCTTGATTTTTGTTCATCAAAGCGCTCAACCTGAACCACGTTGCCGTCAACCTTAATGCCAACCTTATCAGTAAATGTTTGAACCAGTTCACCCTTAGGGCCTTTTACGGTCACCACATTTCCTTCGGCTACACTAACAGTCACATTTTCAGGTAGATTTATTGGTAATTTACCGATTCGCGACACTTTTTATTCTCCTCTTCCTTCGCTTTACCAGATGTAACAAAGTACTTCGCCGCCCACATTTTGCCGTTTAGCTTCGCGGGCTGTAATAACGCCCTTGGGAGTGGTCATAATAGCTACACCCAAATTGTTCATTACACGCGGTAAATTCTCTACATTTACATACTCACGTCTTCCGGGTTTACTCACCCGAATCATTTTAGTAATCACAGGTTCATTATTAGAATCGTATTTCAACCAAACCCTGATGAGACCCTGTTTACCGTCATCAATAATGATATATTTTTTAATAAAACCCTGTTCCAGAAGTATTCTGGACATTTTTCGTTTAACGTTGGAAGCAGGTATATCAACATAGCTATGCCCGGCATGCTGGGCATTGCGTATTCTTGTCAAAAAATCTGCTATCGGATCCGTCATCGACATTAATCTGTCTCCTTATACAAACTACCAGCTCGCTTTGGTTATACCAGGAATTTCTCCCTGTAATGACAATTCCCGGAAACAAATCCGGCATACGCCAAACTTTCTTAGATAACCGCGTGAACGCCCACAGCGACTGCATCGGTTATATTCACGAACTTTGAATTTTTGTTTGCGTTTTGACTTAACTATCAAACTCTTCTTAGCCAACTGACACCTCGTGGTTATTATTGCTGTTTCTTAAATGGAAAACCAAGAGTTTTAAGCAACTCGTATGCTTCTTCATCGGTTTTTGCGGTGGTTACAAACGTGATGTCGAAGCCTCTGATTTTATCTATATTATCCACATTGATTTCCGGGAAGATTATCTGTTCTTTCACACCTAAAGAATAGTTTCCTCTTCCATCGAAAGATTTATCACTAAACCCTCTGAAATCGCGGATTCGCGGAACATCTACAGAAATAAAACGATCCATAAATTCCCACATCCGATCCCTGCGCAAAGTCACCTTGGCACCAATTTTCATACCCTGGCGTAATTTGAAATTTGAGATGGATTTTTTAGCTTTTGTGATAATCGGTTTTTGTCCGCTTATCAATGTAAGTTCATTAACAGCGCTCTCCAAAGCCTTGGAATCCTGAATAGCTTCACCTACACCGGCATTTAGACTGATTTTCACAAGCTTGGGAATCTCATGCACATTCTTATATCCGAATTTTTTTTGTAAATGAGGTACAACCTCATTCTTGTATTTTTCAATTAATCTGGGAATATATTCGGCCATTTTAATTTAACCTCTGCAATCTCTATTCATTATCTGAAATAATTTCGCCCTGACAAGCCGGATTTAAACAATATCGAACCTTGGTTCCATCCTCTAAAAACTTGTATCCGACGCGTGTTGTAGTATTAAATTTATTGGAATAATACATCACATTGGATACATGAATGGGAGCTTCTTTTTCAATAATTCCGCCCTGGGGATTTTGTTGTGAGGGACGCGTATGTCTTTTAATAATATTTACGCCCTCAACGATAATACGATTGTTTTCGGGAAATACTTTTAAAACTTTTCCGATTTTCCCTTTGTTACTATAAGACCCGGTCATTACTTTAACCGTATCATTTTTACGTATCTTCATTTCAATCCCTATCCGTTTTACAATACTTCGGGTGCTAGTGAAACGATTTTCATAAATTGTTTATCACGTAATTCACGTGCTACAGGCCCAAAAATACGGGTACCTTTTGGCTCATTCTGATTATCTATCAGGACCGCTGCATTTTCATCAAAGCGGATATAAGAACCATCGGGACGGCGCATTTCTTTTTTAGTACGTACGATCACGGCTTTTGAAACTTCACCTTTTTTAACCGCACCACCAGGAATTGCGCTTTTTACTGAAACAACTATTATGTCTCCAACATAACCGTATTTCTTTTTAGACCCACCAAGCAAACGAATACACTGTACCTTTTGAGCACCCGAATTATCTGCTACATTTAATTTCGTATATTCCTGAATCATCTTCTGAGCCCTTATTTCACTTTTTCGACAACTTCAACCAGACGCCATCTTTTAGTTTTACTCAATGGCCGGGTTTCCATAATTTTGACGGTATCACCTTCGTTACAAACATTATTTTCATCATGTGCAACCAGTTTGATGGTTTTTTTGACAAACTTCCCATAAACCGGATGTTGTAACCGACGCTCAACGGCAACGGTGATCGTCTTATCCATTTTTGTACTGATCACTTTACCAGTACGCGTTTTTCTTAATCCACGATCTTTTGTCATCTTCAGCTACCTATGCATTCTCTGTTTTACCAACGCCTATACCCAATTCATATTGATGGATAAAGGTTTTGAGTCTGGCAATTTCTTTACGTACGTCACGAAGACGTATGGGATTAGTTAACTGATGCGTCGCCTGCTGAATATGCAAATTATCATATTCCTGCAAACTTTCGTTCAATTTATCGTTTAATTCTTCTAAAGTAAGACCTTTAAGATCTTCTCTGCTTTTCATCTAAAACCACCTTTACGATTCGCTAACAACAAATTTGGTTTTAATAGGCAGCTTGTGCGAAGCCAAACGCATGGCTTCTTTGGCCAAATCGAAATCAACCCCTTCGAGTTCGAACAGGATTCGTCCCGGTTTAACCACGGCTACCCAATATTCCGGTGAACCTTTACCCTTACCCATACGGGTTTCGGCCGGTTTATTTGTAACAGGCTTATCGGGAAAAATACGAATCCATACTTTTCCGCCCCTTTTGACATGACGAGTAATCGCCACACGGGTTGCTTCGATCTGCCGACTTGTAATCCAGCCGCCCTCCAGAGCCTTAAGCCCATATTTTCCAAACGCGATATAATGACCCTTTTGGGCATTACCCTTCATTTTACCACGTTGTTTTTTACGATATTTAACTCTTTTTGGCATTAACATGAGTACAACTCCTAATCAACCTATTTCTTGCCAATCACTTCGCCATTAAAAATCCACACTTTCACACCAATTGAACCATACGTGGTTTGCGCTGTGTAAGCCGCGTAATCGATATCTGCACGTAATGTGTGAAGGGGGATTCGCCCATCTTTGTATTGCTCTGTTCGCGCCATTTCGGCTCCGCCCAATCGACCGGAACACATAATCTTAATGCCTTCCGCACCGATTCGCATGGTGGACATAATAGCCTTTTTCATGGCACGTCTAAAGCTTACCTTACCCTGTAGCTGTTTGGCGATATTTTCTGCAACTAAATAGGCATCCAGCTCAGGCTTTTTTATTTCATTAATATTAATCTGAATTTCCTTGTTAGTCAAAGCACGCAATTCTTCGCGCAATTTGTCCACTTCGGAACCTTTTTTACCAATCACAATACCCGGACGAGCCGTATGAATTGTTAAGATAACGCGTTTAATGGTGCGTTCGATTTCAATTTTAGAAACCGAAGCTTTGCTTAAACGACTTCTGATGTATTTACGCAACTGTAAATCTTCTTCCAGCTTTACAGCAAAATCTTTTTCGTCAAACCAACTACTGTTCCAGGATTTAACAATTCCTAATCTAAATCCGACCGGATGTGTTTTCTGACCCAAAACCGAATCTCCTTCTTTTACGACCTAAGCCGAATGTTCCACAACAATCGTTATGTGCGATGTACGTTTACGAATTTTACCTGCACGTCCCATAGACATAGGACGGAAACGTTTTAATGTGGGGCCACCGTCTACAAAGGCCGTTTTAACATATACATCTTTCATATCCACACGTTCGCCACCTTCAATATTTCCTAAATTAGAAAAGGCAGAGTGTATTGTTTTAGCTATAGGCTCAGCGGCATTTTTACGTGTAAAATGCAACATTGATAATGCTTCCTGCACATTCATCCCGCGAACCATATTGATCACACGTCTTACCTTTTGCGGAGACATACGAACGTGTTTTGTGGTTGCAACTGCTTCCATTATACTAGCACTCCATCTCGTTTATCTAACGCGGGTCATGCGTTCTGCTAACTTTCCGCCGTGACCTCTAAATGTTCTGGTAGGAGCAAACTCACCAAGCTTATGCCCAACCATATTCTCACTGATATAAACCGGAATAAATTTACGGCCGTTATGCACAGCAATGGTATGCCCTACAAAATCAGGCGGTATAGTGCTACGACGGGCCCAGGTTTTTACAACAACCTTTTTGCCTTCTTCATTCAGTTTATCAATTTTTTTGGCCAGACTGTCATCGATATACGGACCTTTTTTAATTGACCTTGGCATTTGACAACTCTCTCCTATTTACGACGCTTAACTATAAATGCGTCTGATTTCTTTCCTTTTTTACGCGTCTTCAACCCCTTACTCGGTTGTCCCCATGGCGAACATGGTTGACGTCCACCCGAAGTCTTGCCTTCACCACCACCCATCGGATGATCAACAGGGTTCATGGCGACACCACGCACATTGGGACGACGTCCCAACCAGCGTGAACGCCCAGCTTTACCAATAGAAATATTCATATGATCAATATTGGAAACCTGGCCTATGGTAGCATAGCATTTTATTGGTATGCGACGCATTTCGCCGGATGGCATTTTAATCATAGCCCACTTACCCTCTTTAGCCATTAACTGAGCCGCTGCTCCGGCGCTGCGAACCAACTGCGCGCCCTTGAGCTGCTTCATTTCGATAGCATGGATGGTAAGACCGACCGGAATCTTTTCCAGTGGCAAGGCATTCCCTTTTTTGATTTCCGAATTCTCGCCGGAAGTCACTTTATCACCAACCCGCAAACCGTCCGGAGCCAGAATATAGCGACGTTCGCCGTCTGCAAATTTAAGCAAAGCAATTCGTGCCGTTCGGTTAGGATCGTATTCAATCGCTTCTACCACCGAAGGAATATCATATTTATTTCTTTTGAAATCAATGACACGATACCGTCTTTTATGACCGCCGCCACGATGCCAGGAAGTCACACGTCCGGTATTGTTACGTCCACCCGATTTTTTTAAGGGGGCTAATAAAGATTTTTCCGGTGTGCTTTTGGTAATCTGCTCAAAATCACTAACGGATTTAAATCTTTGACCCGGTGTAATCGGTTTAAATGTTTTAATTCCCATCTATCACTCCACAACGATATTAGGCGTTTCCAAACAACTCTAATTTATGCCCACTTTTTAACGTTACAATTGCTTTTTTCCAGCTTGCACGTCTTCCTTCAAACCTACCGGCTTTGGTCATTTGCTGACGTTTTTTACCAAATACAACCATGGTACGAACAGACTTGACCTCAACTTCGAATTTTTTTTCGATAGCTTTTTTGATTTCGATTTTATTCGCATTCAAATCCACACGAAAAGCATACTTATTCAAAGCATCCTGAAGGTTCGCGATCTTTTCCGTGTAAAGCGGCAGAATCCTTAACTGCTTCCCATTCATTACGCAAGCACCTCATTAATTTTATTAACAGCGCCTTCTTGCAGCACTAATGTATCCGCTTTTAAAATATCGTAAGTTGAGAATGTAACGGATTCCCTTACCTCTACTTTATAAATATTAGAAGCGGATCTCACGATTGCATCCGATTTATCAGCGGTACAAAACAGAACTCTTTTATCCGTTAAATTTAATCCGGACAATAATCCTATCAGGCTTTTAGTTGATGGAGAATCATAATCAAAATTTTCTACCACAACAATTTTCTGTTCTTTTGCTTTATAGGATAGTGCCGATCGTCTTGCCAAGGCTTTTACTTTTTTATTTACTTTCATTGCATAGGTACGAGGACTGGGCCCAAAAACACGTCCACCGCCAACATGATGCGGAGCTCGCGTACTACCCTGCCGGGCACGGCCGGTACCTTTTTGCTTGAACGGTTTTTTACCACCGCCGGAAACAAAGGAACGACCCTTGGTTTGATGCGTACCCTGGCGTTTATTGGCCATAATAAGACGAACATCCAACCAAATGGCATGATCCACCGGATCAATTTGGAATATTTTGTCATTCAGCTCTACTTCGTTACCGGTTTTTTTACCGTCTTGTCCAAATACAGTTAGTTTCATATCTCATCCTAAAACCAGTCGGTTCTACTTTTTAATTTCCAGTAATGTGTTTTTCGCTCCGGGAACAGCGCCCCTCAGAAAAATTAAATTATTCTCTACATCTACACGCACAACCTGAACATTTTTGAGCGTTTTCCGATCCCCACCCATACGGCCGGCCATCTTTAAACCCTTAAATACACGTGAAGGCCATGAACTTTGTCCCAGGGAACCGGGAGCACGTAAACGGTCGGACTGACCATGGCTCTTAGGGCCGCCACCGAAATTATGACGTTTAACCGTACCCTGAAAACCCTTACCCTTAGAAATTCCGCTCACATAAACCTTACTGCCTTCAGCAAATATATCGGCCTTAATCTCATCACCAACCTTCACATCAGACACGTCACTAAAATCGAATTCTGCTAAATAACGCTTCGGTTCAACACCGGCTTTAGCAAAATGCCCCTTACGCGGTTTGGTGACATTTTTCTCTTTAATTTCATGAAAAGCAAGCTGTACAGAAGCATAACCATCGGTTTCTTCCGTTTTTACCTGCGTCACATAACAAGGGCCTGCCTGTACAACTGTTACGGGTACAGCCAATCCATCGTTATCAAATATTTGAGTCATTCCAACTTTATGACCTAAAATCCCAGCCATTACATTCTCCGCAATCAAGTTTTAATTTCGATATCAACACCAGCCGGCAATTCGAGCTTCATTAAAGCATCTACGGTCTTGCCGGTCGCATTGAGAATGTCAATCAATCGTTTATGAATTCGCGTTTCGAACTGCTCGCGCGATTTCTTATCCACATGAGGTGACCGCAATACTGTATAAACCGAACGATCCGTTGGCAAAGGAATCGGGCCGGAAATAATCGCGCCGGTAGATTTCGCTGTACGAATAATCTTTTC
This sequence comes from Calditrichaceae bacterium, assembly GCA_024762535.1. Classification (GTDB taxonomy): domain Bacteria; phylum Calditrichota; class Calditrichia; order Calditrichales; family Calditrichaceae; genus JANTHG01. The sequence goes on along the minus strand of JANTHG010000137.1, from coordinate 185 downwards.
CGTTGATTTATCTATTAAATTGTGGTCATACGCCTTTAAGCGAATTCTTATCGTTTGACTTGCCACGTCAATCTCCATCCATTTATATATTATTCAATAATCTCAGCCACAACACCGGCACCAACCGTGCGACCACCTTCACGAATTGCGAAACGCAATTCTTTTTCCATAGCGATCTCTTTGTG
>JANTHG010000136.1 GCA_024762535.1 Calditrichaceae bacterium | reverse complement strand
AGATGATGAGGTTCTGGCGCTTAATCTGAATCAATCTGATTTTGAAGACTTAAACACAGTGGATGAAATAATTTCTTTAAAGGAAAGTAAGTTAACCAAAACGAATTTAAAAAAATTACAGGATGCGGGCCTAACTTCAATACTTCCCTTTCCTGGCAAAATGCAGGTTTTTGCCCTTTTATTAATAGATGAAAAAAATATTACTTTTAAACGAAACAAAGAGGCCATGAAATTATTTCGTAAAGTACAGAACAAAGCTGGTGTAGTTCTGGAGAACAGTGCCCTTTTTGTTGACCTTGAACAGCGTAATTTACAAGTTAAACGATTGATTGAAATCAGTGAAAAAATTCTCTCATCCTTTGATGTAAATGAAATCCTCGGTTTTATTCTCACTTCACTAAAAACGGTTACCCGGTATGACGCAGCTGCCATTTTTTTATTGGACAAATCAGGCAAGCATCTGCTACGAAATAGCAGTGAGGGATACAGTAAAAAAGTGATGGAACGTTTACACCTTAAAGTTGGTCAAGGTGCCTGCGGATGGGTTGTTGAATCCGGGCAAATGAGCTTAATAAAAGATGTTCGGGAAGCTGAACATTACTATATGTTACGTAAAGCAACCCGTTCCCAGCTTTCCATTCCTCTTATTCATAATAAAAACGTTCTTGGAGTTTTATGTTTAGAGAGTAATCGAATCGGTTTTTTTAATGAATCTCTCGCAGAAACATTAAAACTATTTGCTCAACTCGCTGCCATCGCTATATTCAATGCCCGTCACGTAGATACGGTCATTGCCCAACGCGCTCTGGAAAACGAGCTTATCAATGCATCGATTGTACAAAAAAAATTATTGGTACAACGCTTTCCGCAAAGTGAGCATTTTAAAATCACTGCTGTAAACCGGGCCAGCAAAATTGTGAGCGGTGACTTGTACGATGTAATCCGCTACAATGAACGGACTTACGCTATTGCCATTGGTGATGTTTCGGGTAAAGGTGCGGGCGCCTCTTTAATGATGGCTTTGCTTTTAGCCGGCCTACGCAGCCAAAAAAAGAGTTTTTTTACAGCCTGCGACATGGTGTACCGGCTGAACAATTTGTTAACCGAAGCAACCATCGAGGGTTTGTATGCCACTTTCTTTTTCGCTATTTTTTCTTTAAACAGAAATAAACTAATTTTCACGAATGCCGGACATAATCCTCCCCTTTTAGCTAAAGCTGATGGCACAATCGTTCGATTAGAAACAGGAGGCATTGTTCTGGGTTATCTTGCGGAATGGGAATATGAGCAATCCGAACTGGACTGGGAACCAGGCGATGTATTGCTTGCTTATACCGACGGGATTACCGAAACATTGAATGACTCCGGTGAAGAATTTGGCGAAGAACGGCTCATACAGCTTCTGCAATCCAATCGTCAAAGATCGGTATACGACATACGGAATACTATTTTTCATGCCATAAAGGAATTTTCTGGCACGGATGCTCAGGATGATGACCAAACATTAGTCATTTGTAAAAACGAATAGAGCAAACCGATTAATGCAGAAAAACAAAACGATTCTGTACATCGAAGATGACCCGGAAGCCCGCTTTTTAATGGCTGACATTATCCGATTTAAAGGATTCAGCTATATCGAAGCCAAGCGGGGATTAGAAGGTATTCGATTAGCTAAAGAACACCATCCTGATCTAATTCTTATTGATTTGAATCTACCGGATATGCAGGGCTACGAAGTAACAACACATCTTAAAAGTTTACCTTTGCTATCCCATACCCCAATAATAGCGCTTACTGCAGAAATCGGTGCGCATGTAAAAGAAATGGTCTTAACTGCCGGATGTGACGGGTATATTTCCAAACCCATTCATGTTAATGCCTTTATTCAGCAAATCGAAAAATACCTTGAAGGACATCGTGACACCATTGAAGCGGACGAAGAACGCCATTACCTGCAACAATATAATCTTCAGCTGGTCAATCGGCTTAAAAAGAAATTAACCGAGCTTGAACGTGCAAATGAAAACCTTTCGACCCTAAATAATGAATTACTTGAATCCAAAAATGAACTTGCCCGTTATAATGACAATTTATTTTATTTAAATAATCTTGCCAATTATCTTAGAACACTTAATGATCCTAAGGCATTGGCAGAAATTCTTCCTCTCAAAATATTAGAAGGCTTCCAGGTTAAACGGTGCCTTCTGTTTGAACTTGGAACAGATTCCAAACAAGTTCATATTATATCATCGGCCGGATTCCATTTGGAAGAACCTCCAATCGGCTCATTGGAACTATCATCCCGCTTTCTAAATTTCCTGTTTGAGCAAGGTGGTATTTTATGGATAAAAAATCAATCGGAATTGATAGAGCCAACACTATATGACTTGAGCACATCTTTGGAAAGCCAAACTTTTTTACTGGCAAATTTATCGGCCCTGGGAGTTCAACAGGACGCCACATCCATATTACGCAGCGCTCATTCAATGGTGCAGGAAACAGATACGGATGAAATACAAGAATCAAAAAAATATTTTATATTTATGGATAAGGGAAAAAGTGATTCATCTTTTCAAACCTATGAAATTCGTATTTTAAAATCTTTTTTACACTCGGTTGCCATTATTTATGAAAATATGATGCTGCATAAACGGCTTTTGGAATTGTACAAAATTAAATCGGAACAGGCGATACGTGACGGCATGACGCACATGTACAACTACCGCTATTTTATGCAGGAGCTTAAACGAGAGGTAAACAGGAGTTTGCGCTACAAAACCTGTTTTTCACTAATGATGATTGATATTGACCATTTTAAACAATACAACGACCAAAACGGACACCTTGAAGGCGATAAGGTTTTGAAGCTGATTAGTCATCTTCTGGACCAAAATACACGAACCTCGGATACGGTTTCGCGATACGGTGGCGAAGAATTTACCATTATATTACCGGGGATTAAAAAGAATGCCGCTGTGGTTATTGCGGAAAAGCTGCGTAAACTGATTGCCGGTTACCGGTTTAAGGGAAATAAACATGAACCCTGCTGCCGGGTAACCATCAGCATCGGTATTGCTTCCTTCCCCCAGGATTCAACAGACCCCGAAATCCTTTTGCAACTATCCGACAGCGCCCTGTATAAAGCCAAAGCTAGCGGACGCAACCGCGTGGTGGCGATTGACGAGTTGTAACTTACTCGGTACCGTAAATGCGGTCACCCGCATCACCCAGCCCGGGCAAAATATATTTATGATCATTCAGTTCCCTGTCTAAAGCTGCTGTATAGACAGGAATATCCGGATGATGTTCTTCGAGATAATGTACCCCTTCGGGTGCGGCAACGAGGCAGACAAAGGTGATAGAAGTGCCGCCCGTTTCTTTCACAAAATCCAGCGCCGCAGAAGCACTGCCTCCGGTGGCCAGCATGGGATCAATCACAATAATTTCCGAATCCGCAATATCCGATGGGAATTTGCGGTAATATTCAATCGGTTTTAAAGTCTCTTTATCGCGGTATAGTCCAAGATGCCCTACGCGGGCATGCGGAATTAAATTTAATATTCCGTCGCTCATAGCCAGGCCAGCGCGCAGGATGGGAACTAAGGTAACGGGCTTGGCCAGTACATAACCGGTTGTTTTTTCGAGCGGTGTTTCCAACTCACGTGGCCGAACCGGCATATTCCGGGTTACTTCGTACACCATTAAGCCGGAAATTTCATTGAGCATGGTTCTAAAGTGTAAATTATTGGTGCGTTTATCACGAATATAAAAGAGTTTTTGCTGAATGAGCGGATGGTCTAAGATGCGTAAATTTTTAAAGCTCATGCCTGTGCCTCATTATTCAATTGTTGATAATGTTCTATAATTTGTGTACGAATTTCCTGCACTAATTGATTGCGTTGTTCATAGGTGTACCCGGTCGTATCCACCGGTGGTAAAAATTCCAGACGAATAGTTCCTTTATCAAGAAACATACTTTTCTTGCGCATAATTTGCATGGCGCCGCTGATAACCATGGGAGCAATAGGAATACCTCCTTTGAGCGCCAGGATAAACCCACCTTTTTTAAAGGGCTGAATTTTACCGTCTTTTGTGCGCGTTCCTTCTGGAAAAATGATAACGGAAACGCCCTGCTTAATTTCCACTACCGCTTTATCCAACGATTCTTTCGCCTTTTTACTGTTGCCACGGTCTATAGGAATCATACCCACAGCACGCATGCCCTGGGCAAATACCGGCACTCTAAACAGTTCCTGCTTGGCGATAAAACGAGCTGCGCCGGGAATTACAGCCAGACAGCTCATTATATCAAAAGTACTTTGATGGTTCGACATAAAAATATAAGGTTGACCGGGCTTAATATGTTCCAAACCGTGCACTTCTAATGTTATTCCGGCTATTTTGAGAACCAAGGCAGCCCAGCCGCGCACCACAGCATTGGTACGTTCGGAATAGGGGCTAATCAATCCCGAAAAAATTGCAAGCACTGAGTAGATAAATGTTACAACCGATGAAGCCAGTATAATCCATGCAGAACGAAACATCGAGGTTCCTATTTATTAATACTTTCGTTTAATAACATCCAGCCCGCCCATATAGGGACGTAGCACCGCAGGAATCACAATAGTGCCCTCGTCGGTCTGGTAGGTTTCGAGAAGCGAAACCATCAGGCGTGATGTGGCCAGACCGGAGCCGTTAAGCGTGTGCACAAATTCCGGTTTAGCGCCCTTTTCCCTACGAAAACGAATCTGCGCCCGACGCGCCTGAAAATCTTCAAAATTGCTTACACTAGATGCTTCCAGCCACTTCCCTTCCGCAGGCGACCAGGTTTCAATATCGTAACATTTGGCTGCGGAAAAGCTTAAATCACCACTGCATAGCAGCAGCACCCGATAGGGAATTTCCAGCAGTTCCAATATTTCGGTCGCTTCGGTAAGCATGTGCTCGTGCACATCATACGATTCTTCCGGACGTACAAAATTAACCATTTCTACCTTATTAAACTGGTGCACACGTAAAAATCCGCGCGTATCCTTACCGTAGGAACCGGCCTCGCGCCGAAAACAAGCCGAATAGGCCGTGTATTTTACGGGCAGCTCTTCCCCATCGAGAATTTCATTGCGATGCATGTTGGTAACCGGTACTTCGGCTGTGGGGATTAAAAACAGGTCATCTTTGCCCGCATAGTACATATCTTCTTCGAGCTTAGGTAACTGACCGGTGCCGTACATGCTGTCCCGGTTGGCTACAAAGGGCGGGAAAATTTCGGTATAGCCGTGTTTATCAATATGCATATCCAGCATAAAATTAATTAAAGCCCGTTCCAGGCGTGCACCCAGACCTTTGTAAACAGGAAAACCGCTGCCGGTAATTTTACCGCCCCGTTTAAAATCCAGAATATCAAGCCGTTCCCCCAGTTCAAGATGATTAAGAATTTTAAAATCAAACTCCGGGATGGCACCCCACTGTTTTACTTCCACATTGTCGGATTCATCTTTGCCAGTGGGGGTGGATTCGTGCGGCATGTTGGGGATTTTAGAAAGCAGCGTGTGCAGTTCACTTTCTATGGTTTTTACCTGTTCGTCGTAGTCCTTAATCTGCTGCGAAATGGTTTTAGTGGATTCAATCAGATGTGCGGCGTCTTTACCTTCTTTTTTAAGCAAAGAGACCTGTTTGGAATTTTCATTGCGCTGCTGTTTCAGTTCTTCCACTTTATAGATAAGTGTACGGCGTTGTTCATCTAATTGTAATACGGCATCCACATCGCCCATTTCGTTTTTAGCGGCAATGCCCTGTTTTACCTTTTCCGGGTTTTCCCGGATGTATTTTATGTCGAGCATGTTACTTCCTTCTGCGTTAAGATAGTATTTTTATTGAATATTGTAATTTATAAAAGTTCTGTCTATGGCACAAGAAATCAATGGGGATAAATTTTTCCCTTGTTTTATCTTTATCTCTGTCTTATCTTGCAAGAAATTAATAACACGTCGAATTATTTGGAGAAACTACCCACACTTTTTGTTACCGTCTTTTTTCACAAACAAACAGGAGATAAAGATGGTGAACAATCCTCTCAAATCACACATCCCCGACGCTGTGTTTGAATTTCTGGTTAAGAACAACCTGCTTTATGAAAAGGGCGTTCGCGATTTTAAAATTCGGCAGCGGTTTAACCACCTCAAATCCGAATATTCAACCCAGCGTTCCATTGAATTACTGCAAAGCGAATATCCTTATTTACAATATGAAACCATCCGTAAAATTATTTACCAAAAAAGGCGCGTCCATTCACCGGAATATTTCTATTTGTTTTAATACATTTATTTCAGGATAAGCATTACCGAAGCGTCCGTTAGATGAATGCGAATATCCTGCACCCGGCCGGCCGCATCCAACGCTTTAATTTCCGTTTCGGCCACATCGCCTGTGATGCGCGCCCCCGGATGTGGCCGTTTGCTACCGGATACAAAAACGGCCTGATTGGGAAAAATAAATTCGGATTGCGTTCCGTTAAGGGAAAGGTCGTAGGTAAGGCTGTCGATTGGTGTTACCTGCAACTTTTCAAGGTCCATCTCATCATTCAGCGAAATGCGCGATAACACGTAAATTGGGGGCCGGCGCGTAAATTGAAACGAGTTATTTAACCGGAACCAAATCAACTCCTGAAATCCAAACATAAACACGGGCGTATCGCGTAATTCTGCAGGAACAGTAAGTACAGCGTAACGCTTAACAGGCTGTTCCTGTATTTCATGCGCGTAATGTTTGGACCATTTGGTGGCCATTCGCCCCGCACCCAGCCAAAGGGATCGCTGATACGACAGGAATCCCATCGCCCATGAAACAATCACAATCATCACCATTAGCCAAAGTTTTGTATTTTGTATTTTTTCGCGCAGCCAAAAAGTAAGCGCAATGGCAAACCCGGCGGATGGCAGATACAGATACCAGCGCATAACCAGGCGCAGTACAGGCAAGAGCGTAAGGCCGGTGAATAAAACCCAAAACCAGACCGCACGGGAGGGACGGAACTTCCAAAATATCCAGCCGGTAATCCCGAAAGCAATCACTGTAAGCGGTAAAAACAAATAGGAATGCAGGCGTAAAAAAAGCGCAATCTCTTCGTGTCCGCCAGGCACCAACAGCAACCCGAGATAAATGGCCGCATTTTTCACTAATACAAACGGATTAAGCGCGTTGTGCATTTCGTTGCTTAACAGGTCGTGATTGCCCATTAGCAAACGGAAACCAAAGACCAGCGCTATGATGAGTATAAACGGCGTTAAGAGTTTAGTCCCCGTTTCTACATTCCAGCGGCGTTCGTACCACAGGGCCAAAAGCAGAACAAAGGGCGCGCTTAAAGCCATTTCTTTAGAAAGCAGCGCACTTAAAAATAACAGTCCGCCCCAAAACAATCCGAATTTTGAACTTCCCCGTAACCAGCGCAGCACAAAATAAAGGCTCAGCAAAAAGAAGAAACTGCACACCATATCCGTCCGTCCGGAAATCCAAAAAACATTTAAACTGTGAATAGGATGCACTAAAAAAAGAATAGACGCAGTCAACGCGGTTTCGCGTTGTTGCGGTTTAAACAACAGCGCCAAACGGTACACCAAAACAGCGTTAAAAAAATGAATTACTACATTCGTAAAGTGATAGCCCGCTGCCGAGACGCCCCATATTTTTTGATCCAGATACAGCGTAAGCACGCTTAACGGCCGGTAATAGTAATACTTAAAATTGAAGAGGTTTTCCCAGGATTTTTGGATATGGGCAATGTTGTCACTAAGAAAGCCAATATCAAGGTAAGGCCCAAAAAACAAAAAGGAAAACAAGACCAGCAATCCGTAATTCACAAAACGCGAACGCTCATAGTTCATTTTGAACGACTTTCGTTTTTAACGGGAAAAAACAGACTGCGAAAAATAATTTCCAAATCCAGCAGCAAATCCTGATTCTTTAGGTATTGCAATTCCAGGGTGTGTGGCTTGGCTGTAGCAGAAGAAATATTGCGGATTCCGGTCAATCCCGGTTTGTAATCAAAACCAAATGTATCCTGAGCCTCCATATCCAAAGGCGCACCCACCAGCGATAACCGGCCGCGGAGCACATCTACCAGATTCAGCACATAGCGCAGGATGCTGCGCCTGGAAAACCAGAGAATTTGTTTTTCGTAGCGTGTGCCCTGGCGAATAGTACGTTTTTCAATTTTCTTAAACTGAAACAACAAGGCGATGAGCAAAAAGGGACTAAACACAAGCAGAAGGCTTAAAGAAACAAGCACATCAAACAATCGTTTTACAAAGCGGTTAAAGGGTTTACCGTAAGCATATTCGATATTAAGCAGCGGGATACTGTCAAAGCGTTCCACATTAGATTTACTGACCATAAATTCCAGATGCCCGGGCACCATTTTAAACTCGATGCGCGGATTTTTAACCGCAGCCATAGTTGATAATATTTTTTCGTAACTCACATTGTTGGTGGTGAAAATAACAAGATCCACTTTGTTCATACGCAGATATTCGGTGAGCATATCCAGGGCCGTTACAACGGGCGTATTCTCAATCTTTTTACCAATATCTTCCCTTCGGATGGAAACCAAGCCCAAAATATTAATACCGGAATCGGGCCATTCATGTAATTTACGAATTAAATAGCGCGCTTCGTCATCCAGCCCCACAATCAGTGTGCGTTTTAAAAAGAAT
>JANTHG010000135.1 GCA_024762535.1 Calditrichaceae bacterium | reverse complement strand
TTCCATTGAAAAATTTAAATATGACAAACTCGGTCCTCAGGGTGAATTTTACCAAAAAAGTATGGAATTGACCAAACCGATCATCGATAAAATCAACGCGCTTATCGCCAAAGTCGGTAAAGACGAAGGTTACGATTATATTTTTGACGCTTCCTCCGGCGCTTTGGTGTATGCTGCTCCGGAAGCGGATTTAACGGATCGTGTTCTGGAAGAATTGAATAAAGGCACCGGCAAATAATTTAAAATGACTCTAAAAGAAATAGCAACCTATTTAGGCGGGTATGTTGTTGGAGATGATTCCATTTTCATTGCCGGCCCTGCTAAAATAGAATCCGCAAAGGAAGGTGAAATCACCTTCCTTTCCAGTTTAAAATACAAACATTTTTTGACCTCTACTCAGGCTAGTGCCGTAATAGTGGACACGAAACAGGAAAACCTGACTCTGGCTCAAATAGTCGTGCCTAATGCGTATGTAGCCTTTGTGATGGTTCTGAAGCTATTCGAACCCCAAAGTCACAGCTATATACAGGGCATTTCGGATCAGGCCTTTGTGCACTCGACAGCCATAGTGGATCCGGATGTACACATCGCGCCGTTAGCCTATATTGGTCCCAATGTCAAAATTGGTTCCGGTACGGTTATTTATCCTAATGTTTCCCTGCTGGCAGAAGTACAGGTTGGACAAGACTGTATCATTTATCCCAATGTATCCATTCGTGAACACTGCCGGATTGGCAGCCGGGTTATTCTGCAGAATGGTTGTGTAATAGGCAGCGACGGCTTCGGACATGCTCCCCATGAAGGTGCATACATAAAAATCCCGCAAATTGGCAATGTTATAATTGAGGATGATGTGGAAGTGGGCGCCAATACTACCATTGATCGCGCCACGCTTGGTTCTACTATTGTTAAAGAGGGAACCAAATTGGATAATCTGGTTCAGATTGCGCATAATGTGGTGGTGGGCCCGCACACGGTTATGGCAGCGCAGTCCGGGATTGCCGGCAGTACGGAGTTGGGTGAACATATCACAATTGGGGGACAGGCAGCTATTACCGGTCATATTAAAATAGGAAAAAATGCCATCATTGCTGCCCAAAGCGGCGTTACTAAAAATTTAGATGAGAACGCTGTTGTGTGGGGCACGCCGGCTCTGCCTTTACGGCAACGTAAAAAAATAGATGTAAGTTTAAAATATTTGCCCGATTTACTGAAGCGCGTACAAAAACTGGAAGATGAAATCCACAAACATAACAAGCATACTTATAACGAAACAGACGGGGATTAGATGGAAGGTAAGCAAAAAACAATCACTAAGGCAGTTTCTTACAAAGGTAAAGGGTTGCACACAGGCAATGAAACAGAAATTACTTTTAAGCCTGCACCTGCCAACTATGGACGTCGGTTTGTACGCGTGGATGTGGAAAATTCACCTGAAATTCCTGCTCTGGTGGATTATGTAGTGCAAGATCACGCTATTGACAGCTTACGGGGAACAACTTTACAAATGGATGGTGTGGAAGTTCATACTGTTGAACATGTGTTAGCAGCCCTGGCAGGTTTAGATATTGACAATGTACGAATCGAGCTGAATGGGAATGAGCCACCTATTGGTGATGGTTCTGCAATGCCTTTTGTGAACCGTCTGCTCGAAGCTGGTACTGAAGAACAGGATGCCCCAAAAGAATATCTGATTGTGGACGAACCTATTAGTTTTACGGATGAACAAAGAGGCATAGAGTACGCCGCTTTGCCCACTGACGATTTTCGTATTACAGTGATGATTGATTATAAAAATCCCGCATTGGGAAGTCAACATTCAGGACTTTTTTCCATGGAAAAGGAATTTATAACGGAATTTGCTCCGGCACGTACCTTCTGTTTTCTACATGAGGTGGAATTGTTAGCCGAACAAGGCCTTATTAAAGGCGGCGATCTGGATTCTGCTTTAGTATTTGTCGATCGGGATCTGAAAGATGACGATATGAAACGTCTTAAAAAGATGTTTGAAATTGAGGAATATGTAGAACTGGGTTCCAATGGTGTGTTAAATAACAAAACCCTACGTTTTAAAAACGAACCCTGTCGCCATAAATTGCTCGATTTAATCGGTGACCTGGCTTTAACCGGCGTTAGTATTAAAGCACAAATTTTGGCTGCCCGTCCCGGACATCAAAATAATATTGAATTTGCACGCATGCTGCGTACTCATTATAAAAAACAAGCATTGACCCGTAAATATCAGGATGTAAGTGCGAAGGGTGTTATTTTTGATATCAATGCCATCAAAAAGATATTACCACATCGCTATCCCTTTCTGCTGGTGGATGCAATTGTTGAATTGGAACCGGAAAAAAAGGCGGTTGGCCTGAAGAATGTAACAACCAACGAACCTTTCTTTCAGGGACATTTCCCACAAAAACCGGTAATGCCGGGTGTACTGATTGTGGAAGCTATGGCACAGGTGGGCGGCATTTTACTGCTGAACGATCAGGTTGATGTGGAGAATAAACTGGTCTTTTTCATGGGAATCGATAATGTAAAATTTCGTAAAATTGTTCAACCGGGGGATCAGTTGGTTATGGAACTGATCATGCTGAAAAACCGGCGAACGACCTTTAAAATGGCCGGAAAAGCCTATGTTAAAGGTGAATTGGTTTGTGAAGCGGAAATGATGGCCGCTGTTGTAGACAATTAGGAGATAAATTGAATCAGATACATCCTACAGCCATTGTAGATTCAAAAGCCGAAATCGGTAATAACGTAATCATCGATCCATTTGCCGTAATCGAACCGGAAGTTAGCATAGGAGACGGTACTCATATCCGTTCCCATGTAGTGATAGGATCCGGCACCACCATTGGAGAAAATTGCCAGATATTTTCCGGTGCCGTAATTGGTACGGTACCTCAGGATTTAAAATTTGGAAATGAAAAAACGTTTGTTACAATAGGTGATAATACTACAATCCGTGAATATGCCACAGTAAATCGCGCTACCACTCATAGTTATTACACCAGGGTAGGGAGTAATTGTATGCTTATGGCCTATTCTCATGTAGCGCACGATTGCCAACTGGGGAATAATGTAATTATTGCTAATTCGGTTAACATGGCCGGCCATGTTATTATTGGTGATTATGTGGGGATTGGTGGATTAAGCGCTATTCATCAGTTTGTACATATCGGTGCACATTCATTTATTGGTGGCATGATGCGTATTGCCAAGGACGTACCACCCTACATTTTGGCCATGGGAGAACCTTTGACCTATGCAGGCCTAAATACTGTTGGATTAAAACGTCGCGGGTTTAAAGAACAAAATCTGACATTATTGAAACGAGCATATAAAGTTCTGTATCGTCAGAAACTAACGGTTAAAGAAGCAATATTAACTATAGACAAGGAATTTGAAAAAATCCCGGAAATTGTAGAACTGCTGGACTTTTTGAAGGGTAGTGATCGTGGAATCATCCGTTGATATTTCGCTGATTGCTCCTGGTAAAACCTTACGCGTAATTCCTTTCAACACATTCCACGGTGCATTTAATATGGCCGTGGATTTTTTTCTTGCCCAAAACATACATGAACAAGATGACCCCATTTTACGCTTTTACGGATGGAATCCGGCCTGTCTTTCTTTAGGACGGCATCAGGATGAATCTCTTGTTTCGCGTGAAATGTTAGCAAAAGATGGGATTTCTCTGGTTCGAAGGCCAACGGGCGGTAGCGCAATTTTGCATGAAATGGAACTTACCTATAGTCTTATCGTACCAAACGGACAAGAGCAACATCACAGTATTTATGCCCTATTCCATCAAGTACTTGCAAGAAGTCTGCAACATGCTGGGTATAGGGTCGGCCTGCATGAACGCGCTCAGGATGATAATTATCTGAAAGAACAAAAAAAATCCTTTGCCTGTTTCAATCGCCCGGCCTTTACAGAAATAACTTTTGAAGGGAAAAAGCTGGTAGGTAGTGCTCAAAAATTGTATCGGAATAGCTTGTTACAACATGGCTCTATAATGATATCAGGAGAACAAACCCGTGTCCTAGATTATCTTGTTTTAACAGATGAGGAACGAAATAGTTTTAAAAACAAGATAAGAGAAACAGCTATCAATTTAACCACCATATCACCCAAGGGTATTACAGCTTATAATTTAAGTAACCAAATTACAGAAGAATTTGCCCGGCATGGGGTTCATTCGATATATTACCGCCAGTTAACGCGCTCTGAAAACGAAAGTGCTCAGGCTCTGCGTGCTCAGTTTGAAAGAACTTTTATGTGAGAATGGAGGTTCAGATGAAACGATTATTTACATTTGTTGGATTTTTGATCTTGTTTATGTCTCAAGTCCAGTTGAAAGCACAGAATGTTGAAAATTATTTAGCTCAAATTATTGTGAATGGATATGGAAAAGACTATGTCACAGACTATATGCAGCCATTGGCTAATACATTGGAAATGGGATTAAGCGGCGCCATGTATCACCGCGGGTATACCAAAGGATTCCCCCGTTTTGATGTGGGAATTAGCTCTGTTTATGTACCGTTGCCCAATGAGGCCAAATCCTTTATGAGTCCCAACAATATGACGATTTCTGGTGTTAGTGTCGGCCAAAAGGATGTCCCAACCGTTTTTGGCAGTAGTGATGTACAGTATGATGCTGCTATTCCGGGGACAAACCAGGATTTTTTTGCTCTTCCTCTGTTACAAGTCAATTTAGGCTTACTAGCCAATTTAGAAGCTACGGCCCGCTTTGCAACAACAGATGTTGATTATCTAGGAAAATTAACCGTTTATGGTGGTGGAGTTAAATATGGATTAAGCGAATTGCTACCCATAGGATTGCCTTTCGTAGATTTTAGTGTACAAGCCGATTATCATAAATTTATCCTAGGAGATTTCATTGACGCAGGTACATTTAATATGAATTTTCAGGTATCCGGCTCTGTCCCTGTGCTGCCAATAGATATATATGGCGGTGTTGGTTATGATCAGTCTTCGATGACCATTAAAACCAATGCCCTTGATGTACCTGTGCCCATAGGCGATGTTATATTAAATGGAGAAAATAAATTACATTTTAATCTTGGTGCCAGTGTTACGCTTACTATGCTAAATATTCATGCAGCCTACAATGTGGGCAAATACAACTATTTTTCCGGTGGTATCATGGTGGTTCTTTAACCAACAGGTATTTCTTTGGAATTAAAGGAAACAGATACATTTATGATTAATATTATTGCTGTTATTTTTGTTTTTAGTATTTTAGTACTTATTCATGAATTGGGCCATTTTCTGGCAGCCAAATGGATGGGTGTGCGGGTGGATAAATTTTCTATCGGTTTTCCACCTACTATTTATAGTAAAAAAATTGGCGAAACCGAGTTCAGCTTTTCTGCTATTCCTTTGGGTGGTTACGTCAAAATGGCCGGGTTTGTGGATGAAAGCCTGGATGAGACTATTACCGGTGCTGAATATGAATTTAATTCCAAACCGGTTTGGCGACGCATAGTTATTATTATCGCAGGCGTGATAATGAACCTTGTGCTTGCCGTAACCATTATGGCTTTGCTCACATATACCGAAGGTGAGCAAATTTTACCGACTACGTCGGTTGCTATGGTGCCGGATAGCTCAATGGGGCAGCGCACAGGATTTATGCCCGGTGATAAAATCCTTTCTGTGAATAAGATCAGCGTTCACAATTGGAATGAAATACAAAATGTTTTTCTGGACCACTTAAATCAGAACATTACATTTAAAGTACAGCGGGAAAATGAAACTGTAGACCTTGTTTATAAAAAAGAATGGTTTAGTGAAAAAAACGGTGAACAATTAGGTCTTGTTCCCCTGCTTTCATCACGAATTGGAGACGTACAATACAGCATGCCTGCTGGTGTAGCAGGCCTAAAGTCCGGAGATGTTATTAAACGCGTTGCCGGTATTCCTGTTAAAGATTGGATTCAAATGACGGAAGTCGTTCGTGCCCATCCGGATGAAGAAATTACTATTGAGTGGTTGAGAGATGGGAAACGGATGAATGCTAAAATCCGGCCACAAGCATTTGAGGAAAAAGATGCATCCGGCCATATTTCCCGAGTGGGGAAAATAGGGGTAAGTTATTATTTTGAGCATAAAGACGTAGGTGTTTTAGCTTCTGTTGGCTCCGGGTTTACACGTACCTGGGATTTGATGGCTCTGAATGTTCGCGGTATATATTGGGTGCTAACAGGAACCAAATCGGCTCAGGATATTATTGGCGGACCGATCATGATCGCAAAAATGGCCGGGGATGCAGCCCAGGCCGGGTGGAAATATCTTTGGTATTTGATTGCGGCCCTAAGCGCGATGCTGGCTTTTTTCAACATTTTACCGATTCCTGCCTTAGATGGGGGGCATTTGTTTTTTTTATTACTCGAAGCCGTAATGAGAAAACCCCTGCCTGTAAAAACAAAAATTAAAGTACAACAGGTAGGGATGGCAATCTTATTGAGCCTGATTGTATTGATTGTTTATCTTGATGTAAGCCGTCTCTTTTTTTAGTGATCTGAGTTCTTTATGTCATTTTTTAATGAAACAGAACAGTCCGTTAACCATGGCTTGAATTTTCGCTATTCCAAACACCTACCCTTGGCTTCTTTTACGAAAGAGATAAACATTGCCGATGCATTTAGTGAGTTGCCTTTTTCTTTTTCAGAAACGGAATTTGAATCCTCAGTTTTACGGCAGCGCCTACCTCAGACCCGGATCTATGTTTATGACATTTACTCGAATGATTTTCATTTACGTTTGGTATCCTATTTCGGTTCCTATTGGCTATTGTTTTACCCCTTATCAATCCATGAGTCATATATTGGGATAACTTTTTCAGCAGACTATAAACTTACGGGCCCTAAAGTCAATAGTAGTCAGGAAGATAACAGTGTAAAAATAGCATTATCCACAGCCCGTTGTGTCCAAATTGAAAGAGTACATTCCGAATCCTTAAATTTATCCTCTATTATTAAGCGAGAACATGAAACACATCCTCTTCGGTTTTTACAGTTTTCGGAGATTAAAACAGTTCAGAAATTGGATCATTTATGGGCAGAATTACCCTGGAATAACCTAGATGGAAACATAGATACTTCAGATCAGGAAATAGTTTTTTGGCTGGATGTTCTTAAAGATCATTTCGGTTGGATGAAATACAAATCAGAATCATTACCATCCCAGATGGAAAATAATAGTTTTCTTCAAAAATATCGGATGAATTCATATTCTTTATCCGAGATACAGAATTTTTGGGAACAAATACATTTTCCTGCTTATGCTTTGAAATTAAGGCAACAAATTCGACAAAATCCTTCGGAATATATTGCTTTGGCCCTGCTGGCCATTAAAGAAAACTTTGTCTGGAATGAATTATTAAGTTCACTAATCATTGAAGCCTTAAACAAACCTTTGCGCAGCCTGGTAGAATTGTTACTTTTACTGAAAAGGGAGATACCCTTATTTATTCATAAGAAAAACATTGATTTTAAGGCAAGCTCTTCATTGGAAGCACAGCAAACTATCCGGCAAAACAATGACACCTTGATGGTCGGAAGGGTACGCCACCTAAAACAAGAATGGACATATCTTAAAATTTATACGGGCTTCGACTTTAAAGTTGATCAGCAGGTGGAACTTAAATGGTACGAGGAATTAAAAAAATTACAGGTTAGGCCATTATTGTGGATGCCCCCTTTAGCCGATCCTGTTTTACAATATACCGAAATAAAATATAAAGGGATAAAATTTAACATTCCATTGACCTGGCGTCAATTCGAGGTACATATCAATTCTCTGCGTATTAAATTTTTACGCAAAAAAAACCGTTTCCAGTTAAGTGTACGTTTAGGGAAAAAAGATACAATTCAAGTGAATAGCCAATCGCTTTGCGCAGAAGTTACCCGTTACCATACAATATATCAGACCATTCATTCTTTTGATCAACAGGATAAAAAAAGAAGCCTTATTTGGCTTAACCGTTTTGGTGGTAGTCACTATCTTGCAGATGGTATGTATTTACGGGGTTGGATATTTGACCGTAAACATATTTTACATAATAGTGTGCAACTGATTAAAGAAGGGCGTCGGCAATCCGTACTCGTGGGTACAAATCGATTATTTCGTTCATCAGAAAAAATCTGGCGGGAACAGGCAGCATACAAGGCCAGTGGACGATACTGTGAAACGCAGCAAGTAGTACTGGAAGCCAAAACCGGGATTGTGAATAAATTTCTTTACACCCCGGCCGAGCAACTGATCAGCCGTTTAATGATATACAGCGATGAAGATTTACTACCCATTTTTACTACTTTTGAAAAATTTCTTAGATTGGTACCTGAGTGTCTGCCTTTGAAGCAATTTGTACAACAACCAGACAAAATTTCGTTAATTGTAGCAAAAGAATTTGACGGAGAAGTTGTTGATAGTAAACAACCTGCAGGCATTTTAAAAAAAGTGTTTGGTCAAAAAAGAGATGTATGGCTCATTCATCCCAATCGGTTGAACGACCTGTTTATTGCGTTTTTCGGTAATAAATAAATTTGATTTTGTAAAGGGCTTTTGATAAATTCAGCAACTTAATCGAGGAATTATGGGGCCCATAGCTCAGTTGGTTAGAGCAGCCGACTCATAATCGGCTGGTCCGGGGTTCGAGTCCCTGTGGGCCCACCATTCTTAAAGCAGGTAACAGA
>JANTHG010000134.1 GCA_024762535.1 Calditrichaceae bacterium | reverse complement strand
AAAAAAGAAGGTAATTTGTAAAATTTATGTAATATTTTTCAGCCCATAGCTTAAAATTGCTTTCCACTACATTCTCGTCTAATTTATTACTTGTTGAGTGAAAATATTTGTATAGGTTAGACTAACAGATGAAAAAAATTTTACTTATAGCCGGAGAAGTTTCTGCGGATCATCACGGCGCAGCGCTGCTTCGTGAATTACATTCCCTTACAGAAGTAAACGTATTTGGTCTGGGGGGTGATGCTTTACAAGCCGAAGGCATGGAATTAACTGTTCATTTAAAGACTATGTCTTTTTTGGGCCTTTCGGAAGTGATCCGTCATCTTCCGTATATTAAATACGTACGGGACCGTTTGCTTGAACAGGTGGATCGAAAAAAACCGGATTTAGCTATTTTAATCGACTATCCGGGTTTTAATTTAAGACTGGCCAAACAGTTGAAGCAAAGAGGCATTCCGGTTGTTTACTATATCAGTCCACAGCTTTGGGCCTGGGGGAAACGAAGGGTGCAAAAAATCCGCAGGTATGTAGATAAAATGCTGGTTCTTTTCCCCTTTGAAAAGACTTTTTACGAAAAACACGGCATTGCCGCTGACTATGTGGGACATCCGCTGGTGGATCACCATTTTGAACACCTGCCTCAGAATGGAAAAATATTTGAGCCGGATCGGGCTGCTTTGGGATTGCTGCCCGGAAGCCGGAAACAGGAAGTGGTTTCATTGTTGCCGCGGATGCTGCAGGTGGCGCGCAAATTATATGCACAAGGACAGGTTAAGCAGGTTCATATTCTAAAAGCGCCCCATTTGCCGGAAACTTTGTATCGCGAACAGATGACGGAAAACGATGTGTTCCTTCAATTAAAGGAAGAAGAGATTCATCGTTTTTTACCCCGAATTGATGTGGCTTTGGTGGCTTCCGGAACGGCAACACTGGAAGTGGGATATTTTGGCGTACCCATGGTGATTGTGTATCAGGTGCAGGCGCTTACGTTTTGGCTGGCCAGCAGGCTTGTAAAAATTAAACATATTGGACTGGTAAATATTGTAGCGGAAACCGAAGTGGCAAAAGAATTGATTCAGCATGAATTTACAGTAGATACAGCAACACGTGAAATAAGCGCATTACTTGATCCGCTAACTCACGAACAGGTACAAAAAAAGTTATCGATTATCCGCGATAAGCTGGGAGAACCCGGTGCTTCTCTAAGGGCTGCCCGGGCTATTGCGGGTTTTATGGAAAGTTCCCATGGAAATTGAAACTGTTCAGGAAATCTTTCGCTTTGATACCTGCACCTTTCAGCTAAAGCGGGTAAAGAATCTGGATGCACTGGTCGATCAGGTAGATGATGCCACCTTTGCCAAAGATGAACGCTTGCCGTATTGGGCAGAACTCTGGCCATCAGCGATTGCGTTATCCCGGTTTATTGTAAGCCATGGCAATTGGTTCAGTAATAAATCCGTTTTGGAACTAGGCTGCGGATTGGGACTTACTTCCCTGGCACTGGCGCATAGCAAACCGTCCCGGCTGCTCATCACGGATTATGAAAAGGATGCACTGACTTTAAGCGCGGAAAATTTTATCCTGAATGGCTTAACGCCACCAGGCAGCGCTATCTTAGACTGGCGTGAACCGGACATTGATGAAACATTCGATGTGATTGTAGCATCGGATATTTTATACGAAGAACGCTTTTTCCGCCCGGTCATCCAATTGCTGAGCCAATTGCTGAAACCGGAGGGAACCTTTGTTCTGGCTGAGCCGGGACGCCCCATTGCTCAATCTTTTTTTGAAATGTTTCGCCTGTCGGGATTTGGCTGGCAAAGCATACACGAAACAGTAAACCAAAGCGGTAAAGATATTCAGGTTCATATTCATCAATGCAGGCGAATCATAAAATAGCCGGGGAAAAACATGCAGGCACGTATTTTAATTATTGATGATGACACAGCTCACCGGGAAGGGATGTCCATTCTACTCGAAGATGAATCCTATCTTGTGGACCAGGCCGAAGGTGCTGAAGCAGCTATGAAACTCATCCGGGAGCATAGCTATGATTTAATCGTTACTGACTATAAAATGCAAAAAATAGATGGCATGGAACTGTTGAAAATGATTAACGATTTTAATCCTCTTTTGCCTGTGATTATGGTAACAGGGTACAGTTCCATAGAACATGCGGTCGAAGCCATTCATCTTGGGGCGCTGGATTATATTCCCAAACCGGTTGACCCGGCAAAGCTTAAAAATGTGGTACGCCGGGTGCTGCATAGTCAAACGGCGGAAAACATACCGGATTCGGGCGCTTCGGTTCCGGAACGCTATATCCATTTTGGTGACATTATCGGTAAATCGAAAGCAATAAAAACTATTGTGCGTAACATCAACGAAATTGCCTCCATCGATGTACCGGTTTTAATCTCCGGCGAAAGCGGGTCCGGTAAAGAATTGGTAGCCCGCGCGTTGCATAAAGCATCGGCCCGAAGTCCGAAGCCCTTTGTAGCCATTAATACCGGAGCCATCCCCAAAGATTTAATAAATTCGGAATTGTTCGGACACGAAAAAGGCTCTTTTACCGGCGCGATTGATTCCAAAAAAGGTAAGTTTGAAGAGGCGGATGGCGGCACACTTTTTTTAGATGAAATCAGTTCCATGAGTGAAGCCGTGCAAATTGCTTTGCTGCGCGTACTCGAAAGCGGGCAAATTGAACGGGTGGGCGGAAATCGTTCCATTCCGGTAAATGTCCGGATTGTGGCTGCCACCAATGAAAATATGGATTCCCTGATGGAATCGGGCCGTTTCCGTCAGGATTTGTTTTATCGTCTAAATGTGTACAGTATGGAACTGCCTCCTTTACGCGAACGGCAGGAGGATATTCCCGTTCTATCCGGGTATTTTTTGGAACGTTTCAGCGAAGAATTTCATAAACCGATCAGCGGGATTGAAGAAGATGCCCTGGAACTGTTGCGTACGTATTCCTGGCCGGGCAATGTGCGGGAATTGCGAAATATGATTTTACGTTCTGTGGTTGCAGCAAAGGGTAAAATTCGCAAAAAAGACTTACCGGAAAACATTCGCGCCGGAAAACAGCGTGGCCAGGAATTTACCTTAAAAGCAGGAACACCTCTGCCCGAAGTGGAACGGGTTACCATAATAAAAACGCTGCAACTGGCGCGCGGTAACAAACTAAAAGCAGCAGGATTGCTGGGCATCAGCCGGCGTTCGCTTTATAATAAAATAGAAGAATATCAGATTAAAGATGAAGAATACAGTTAAGCCGGAAACAGAGCGGCTTTGCCATGATGCCTCTGCCTTAAAGGAACATATTCGTACCAAACTTGCCGCGCACACTCCTCAAACGCATCGTTTTTCCGATCAAAAGTCCACACCGGCCGCCGTGTTGTTTCCCCTGTTTTTTAAGGATGGTCAGGCGTATTTGCTGTTTACCAAACGCACTGAAACCCTGGAACATCATAAAGGACAAATTGCTTTACCCGGTGGTAAATGGGATAAAACAGATGCGCATATGCTGGAAACCGCCTTGCGGGAAACCAGAGAAGAAGTTGGGATTGCGGAAAAAGATATTGAAATCTTGGGGCAAACGGACCAATTCCAGTCCAATACCTATTTTCTAATTACGCCGTTTGTGGGCGCCTTCCCCTATCCGTATGAATTTTGTGTGAGCGAGGGGGAAATCGAACGTTTAATAGAAGTGCCTTTGTTACACCTGTTACAAGACGATATTTTTGAGGTAAAACCGTTCAAAAAAAACGGGATTATCTGGCAGGTGCATTATTACTATTATAAGCAGGATACCATTTGGGGAGTTACCGGGTTTTTACTAAGCCGTTTTCTTTCTTTAATTTTTGATCTGGATCGTCCTTTAAACAAACCGCAGGTGCAAAAATAGGCACTTGTTTTTATCTTGTAAATAGTGCAAATTTAACTTCAACTGTATGCTCTGTTTGAGTCCTTAGCAAATTTTGAGGTTTTGATGAAAATATTACGTAGTTTGTTTCTCTTAATTACGTTTGCCTTTGCACAGGATTGGCAAACAATAACCACGATGAATGAAGTTAGGGCGGTCGTACAGGTGGATAACGCCTTATGGGCTGCAACCACCGGTGGGGTTTTCCGTTATGATGAAACAAACCGGTCAACCCGGACCTTCACGAATGTGGACGGAATTCGTTCTATTTTACTCAGCGATATAGAAGCAGATAATCATGAACAAATTATTACTGGTGGCCAGGCGGGTTTACTGGAAATATATAACAGGCAAACAAATGCATGGCATCAGTTATATGCACTGCAGGGCAATCCTATTTATGATATTTTTTATTCTAACGATTCCCTGTGGGTGGCGGCAGGTAAAGGAGTAGCCATTTTTATCTGGAATGGCACAGATTATCTCTTTAAAGATTTCTTTCAAAATTTTCCCGTTTTACCGGGCAAGGCTATGACAGTTCATACTCAAAACGGTATGCTCTGGGTTGGCACGGATGTGGGGCTGTTAAGCGCTCCGGCGGATATCGGTCGTTTTACCATTAACGATCCTTCGCAATGGCGGGTGTTCGGAATAGCCGATGGGTTGCCTTCTGCAAATATCACCGCTTTAGAAAGCCAGGGCAATCGTCTGTTTATCGGAACCAGTAAGGGACTGGCAATCCGTACAGCAGATCAGGGTATAACGCAGGCTATGAATTGGTATAAAGATATTAACGGTAATTATTTATATGTTACGCATATTTTGGATGCGGGTTCGTCCCTGTTTATCTCAAGCTCGGGTTATATCTTTCGTTATGTTCAGGAAGCGGGCACAACTTTTCTGAAAGATTTGAAGGTTGCTATTACGGGGGTAACCATGAATGGAGATGGGCACTATGTGCTCGGACTAAAAAATGCCGGGTTGTATGTAGAGGGCATGAACAAAACCATCCAACTATCCGGGCCCAGAACCAATGTGTTCTCCCGTGTGCTTATCGATGATGCGGGCGCTTACTGGGGGTTGTCCTATCCTCCGGGTTCCATAACAGCCAACGGCTTTTATGTGAACCGTGGAAATACCTGGGAAAACTATTTGTACATCGGGCCCTACTGGTTCACATTAAATGCGGCTTATGCAATTATTCAGGATCATTTTAATAATATTATTATTGGTACCTGGGGCGGCGGACTGGTATTCATCCCTCCCAGCGGTATTCCCGAATATTTTCATAATTTCAACAGCAGCGGTACATTGCAATATCAAACAGCCGATACAACGGAAAAGACTGTTCTGGATGATGCGATTGTACATTCCGGCTTTCTGGCCGGAGTGGCCAATAACACAAGTTATGAAGTTATCAGTGCGCTCAAAGAGGGTCCAAATCAGCGTTTGTGGATTGGAAATTACTGGGCATCCAACGATCACTTACTGGCTTCTGCCCCCTATACAGCTGAGGGTAGCATTAGTTTAAATCCTGAGGATTGGGTTTATTTTGGTGCGGATGATGGAATTAAAGCGGCAGAAGGTGCTATCTCGTGCCTTGCCTTTGATGATTTTGGCCGGGTATGGATAGGTACATCCAAAGACGGTGTCTTTGTTTTGGATTATAATAATACATTAACTAACAAAAACGATGATAAAATGTACACCCTCACAACCGATGACGATTTGTATAGTAATACTATTCTGTCGATGGCCACGGATGAAGACGGCATTGTATGGATTGGAACGGCTGCGGGTTTAAATTCGTATGACGGCGTCAACGTGTATAAGCATGTGGGCGACCCGGAAGGAATCATCGGGCCGCTTGAAAACCGTATTAATGATATTTTTGTGGATACTTACAATAATAAATGGTTTGCAACCTCGGGCGGCTTAAGTATTTTAAAAGCCGGATACAGTGCCTGGGATTCTCACGCATGGACAGGCTATTCCATTGCCAATAGCGGTTTGATTTCCGATAATGTATTTAGTGTATTTGTAGATGAAAAAACTACTCGTGCCCTGATTGGTACGGATATGGGGCTTTCGGTTTATACCGGAACTTTTGCCGAAACAGAGCCTAATTTTAATAAAATTGCAGGCGGACCAAATCCTTTTATTCTCTCTGAAAACACAGGAACCTATACTTTGACGCACTTGCAGGACCATTCTACCGTAAAAATATTCACTTTAAACGGGGTCTTGGTACGGCAATTAGATACGGGTAGCTTTTACAGTAATGGCAACCCTACGCTGGAAGGGAGCCGTGCCTTCTGGGATGGGCGCGACCACTCTGGCCGTGTAGTGAACAGTGGGATTTATCTCTATGCTGCCTACACTATAGAGGGGCAATCTGTAAGTGGAAAAATTGCGGTAATCAGGAAATAGTGAATCATGATTAAAAGTCTGTATATCAAAAAATTTGCTTTAGTGGATGAACTCAAGATTCATTTTTCGGAAGGTTTAAATATTATTACCGGTGAAACCGGCGCTGGGAAAAGCATTCTGGTAAATGCCCTAGCTCAGCTTTGTGGAGAACGGGCGAGTGCCGAACTGATCCGCAGCGATGCCCAAAAAGCGATTATTGAAGCACAGATTGCAGTTCAACCCTGGAGTGAACTAATAAAATTGGTTGACGAGCTGGATCTGGATATCGAAGAATATTCGGATATTTTTATCCGTAAAGAAATCCGTTCCAGTGGAAGCGCCCGCATCTTTGTAAACGATTCACCAGTTACCCTGAATCAGTTAACCCGCTTAAGCGGTATGCTGCTCGATTTGCACGGCCAGCACCAGCATCAGCGCTTATTACATCCCGAACATCATATTCATTATTTAGACGCTTATGGTTCGTATTCGGATATACTGCAGACCTATGTAACGCTGCTATCCGACTATAAATCTCAATTACGCCTGCTTTCCCTCTTAAAAGAGCAACAATTAGAGGCCTTTCAGAAACAGGATATGTATCGTTTCCAGTTGGATGAGCTGACTAAAGCGAACCTGCAGGATAATGAACTGGAAGAGTTGCGTGCAGAATATAAAATTTTGTCGAATGTGGAAACCTTAAGTCAGGAAAGCTCGGTTGTTGCGGCTGCGCTCTATTCCGCTGAACCGAATGCAAGTCTTCTTTTATTGCGCGCCGAAGAAGCCCTGCGCCAATTGGAAGACCTGGACGATTCCTTTGCAGGATTGGCGGATAGCTGCACTTCTGCGCGGGAAACAGTAGAAGAAATCGGGCGTTTTACTGAGCAGTATGTAAGCGGACTGGAATACAATCCACAGCGTATGGATCAGGTGCAGCAGCGTATTTCCCAATTAGAGTTTTTGCTGAAAAAATACCAGCAAGCGGATGTGGACGGACTTGTCCGTCTGCGTGAAGATATGCGGCATTTATTGAATAACAGCGCTCAGTTTGATGAGCAAATTAACCAGGCGCGAGAGAAAGTAGATTCTTTAATGGTCAAATTGAAACGGGTTGGTGGGCAGCTCACAGAGGCTCGCAAGGCAACCGCCAAAGAATTTACTCAGGCCATGGACAAAGTGCTGTCAGAAATCGGAATGGAACAGGCTCGATTCCGGGTATCTATTCAGCCGGCTTTGGGAAAGAATACAGGCTTTGAAGTAGATGGCCAAATGGTTCTGGCGCAGCCCACGGGTTTTGACGTGCTTGTATTCGAAATTGCTTCCAATAAAGGCGAAGCATTCCGGCCTCTGCATAAAATCGCTTCCGGCGGTGAAATTTCGCGTATTATGCTCGCCCTAAAAAGTATTCTGGCGGAAAGTGATAAAATTCCCTCTTTAGTTTTTGATGAAATTGATGTGGGTATATCCGGGAAGATTGCTCAGATTGTTGGTCGTAAATTATCTAATTTATCCCGTTTTCACCAAATTTTATGCGTGACCCACTTGCCTCAAATTGCTGCATTTGCCAGCAGTCATTATAAAGTGATTAAAAAGACTGAAGAAAATCATACTTTTGTCGATGTTAAAGCATTGGATATGCAGTTGCGGGAAATGGAGATTGCTCATCTTCTGGGAGGCGAAGCGCTTTCAGTCCAGGCTGTGGAAAATGCCCGCCATCTGATTGCTGAAGCAAAAATCATATAACTTCCTAAATTCCTTGCATTTACTCTGCATTATCCCTATTTTTTATTATTCAATCCGACCTCAATATAAACTGGAGGATCAATGACTGATCGCTACGCATTACAACAAGATTTGTTTTTTGGACCCGAAATGAATAGACGTTATTTCATTAATTTTTTTAAGTCCAAAAAGAAAAAAATCCAGGTCCGTCCTGGTGCCATGCATCCGGATGAAGTTAAAAAACAGATTTCTGCCATTGGAAAAGGTAAAAAAATTAATATTCAACGTGTCGAGTTTGACGGAACCCCGGAGCCAAACCCCATTACTTTGCGCATACTCGATATCCGCGATGAATATTTCTCCGGAGAAATTGTAAATGTGGAACGCAGCATTAAACAGGAACTCGATCAAAAATTAGTTTATGTTAAAGGTGGTGGCGGAAAAATAGAATTTTATTTCAACGATGGCGATATTCTTTCTATTGAAGAAGATATCGACGAAACCATTTTTGAACAACGTGATATCGAGGAACTACTGGCTATCTTAGATGCATTGGATATTAACGAATCCATACTGGTGAGTTACTACGACAAGCGCCGAAGTGGTGTAATGAATTGTGTGGGGAAACTCTTAGAAAAGGATTTGGACCAAAAAACCTTCAAGGCGGAATTTACTCAAATAAATGAAATTGAACTGGACCAGCCCAAAACCGTAACCC
>JANTHG010000133.1 GCA_024762535.1 Calditrichaceae bacterium | reverse complement strand
ACCCATCCGGGCGCTCCAATTATTTTTGAAGTGAAATGTTCCCAGGCTCTGCCCGAAATGATTGAAAAATTCGGTGGCAGGCCCATTATGTGGCGTACGGGCCATTCCAATCTTAAAAAGAAGATGAAAGAAGAACATTCACCTTTTGCCGGAGAAATGAGCGGGCATCTCTTTTTCGGCGACCGTTTCTTTGGCTTTGATGACGCCATTTACGCTTCGGCGCGAATGGCCGAACTGGTTTCGCAAAGCGATAAAAAAATGTCCCAATTCCTTGAGGATGTACCCGAATATGTAGCCACACCCGAAATTCGCGCTGAAGTGGAAAATGATAAAGTGAAATTTGAAATGGCGGAAAAGGCCGCCGCTTATTTTAAAGAACACTACGAAGTGATTGATGTGGATGGTGTGCGTATTCAGTTTGGCGATGGCTGGGGATTGGTGCGCGCCTCCAATACCCAACCGGTTTTAGTACTCCGTTTTGAAGCGCGTACCGAAGAGCGGTTGGAGGAAATTAAAAAAATAGTCATCTCAAAATTGGAAGAATTCGGTAAAATAGAACTGTAAAGCGAGAGAATATGACAAACGACTTTTGGGGATTGCTCTATTCCTATGTGTATGCCACAAGCCTGTTGCTGCTTTCGGAGTTACTGGTACGCAAATTCGGCTGGAAACAGTTTGTAACGCGTAAATTGGTGCATATCGGCGCCGGCATGTGGGTGTGGGGTATTTTGTATTTTTTTGATAACTGGTACTGGGGAGTTGTGCCCTTTGCCACCTTTATTGTTCTTAATTTTATCATGTACAAGTTCAAAATTTTACAGGGAGTGGACGAAGAGGATTCCTCACCGGGTACGGTTTATTTTGCCATTTCCATTACGATTCTGTTCCTGCTGTTCTGGCGTACCGGAAATTCATGGGATTATGCTCCTGTAGCCGTTGCCGCGGTAATGGCCATGACCTGGGGGGACGGCCTGGCCAGCTTGGTCGGTAAACGATGGGGGCGTCATTTTTACATGTTTTTCAACCACCGTCGCAGTTACGAAGGTTCCGCTGCCATGTTCCTCGGCGCTTTTCTTTCTGTTTTCTTTGTTTTGATGTATTTACCCGGTTCGGCCCTGAGTCCCGCGAGTGTTGCGCCGGTAACTTCAACCGCTTTGTTATTTGCTTTTCTTTCCGCTCTTGTCGGCACAGGGGCCGAAGCGGTTGCACCGGCAGGAACCGATAACTTAAGCGTGCCACTGCTGGTGGGCGCGCTTTTGTGGATGTTAATGGTATGAAATTAGCTACGCTTTGCTATTTAAAACGAGAAAACCACACGCTGATGCTGCACCGCATTAAAAAAGAAAACGATATGCACGCCGGTAAATGGAACGGCTTAGGCGGTAAAGTAGAAGCCGGAGAATCGCCTGAAGAATGTGTGATTCGCGAAGTGCGTGAAGAATCAGGGCTGCACATCCGCAATCCCCAATTAAAAGGAATCCTTACCTTTCCCGCGTTCAGCAAAGGGGAAGACTGGTATGTATTTTTATTTGCAGCGTATCAGTTCAGCGGTTCTTTAATCGAGTCGAACGAAGGTCATCTGGAATGGATTGCCGATGAAAAGCTGCCGGAGTTACCTTTGTGGGAGGGGGACAAGATTTTTATGAAATGGCTGAATGAAGAGCGTTTTTTCTCCGCAAAATTTAAGTACGAAAACGGGCGCTTAAAAGAGCATTCCGTTGTATTCTATCCTACTGAGCAGGTTTAAGTATTAGAGAGACTGTGCCAATTCGACTAGTGTTTGTACTGTTTTCCAGTTTCGAGTGGTAGCAATACCTTTTAGCTTTTTTTCGAAAAAAGAATTCGATAGTTTTGTTCGTCCGTATCCGCCCGGACAGTAGATGTAAATGTACTTTTTGCCGATTGAAATCATTTCAGATTCTTGCTTTGCATTGTTGATTTGAGCTTCGGGGAAAAAATCCGGCATTTTCTTTAAAAAGGTTACATAACGTTTATTTTCTTCCTCATCAGTAAAGGGTGCGGCGGATATGATATTCTTAAAATCATTTAGGGTGTTTACCAAAACAGGGATATCGAAGCCAAAAGCTGATTGGATTCCCAATTCGATTTTCTCTTCCAATTGATCCGTATCTGTTGGGCTACAAGAAAATAATACATTTCCACTTTGGATATAGGTATGCACGTTTGAAAAACCCAGAGTGGAATAAACCGATTTTAGAGCATCCATTTTAATTTTATTTTTACCGCTTACATTGATTCCACGTAGTAGCGAGATATAGGTTTGATATTCCATAGTTTTAATGTATCCATCCAAAATCTTGTTTTAAAATTTTAATAGATGAGCAAAGGTGTTTTCCGGATGAAGGTTGGATTTTTTATTTGGCTGAGAATAAAATGTGCTGTGTCCGCCCTCGAAATCTTTCCTCCTTTTATATCATTATAGTCTGTGAGCGTGCGGTACACTCCGGTTTCTTTTCCATTGGTCAGCATGCCGGGTCGTACGATAATCCATTTTTGATACGTTCTCATCAATAATTCTTCCTGACGGTCTTTGTCTTCGTATATTTTGTTTAATAATGCTGGCTGAAAAAATCTATTATAAAAAAAACTGCCGTGTCCGCGACTGTCACCGGCACCGATACCGGTTACAGCAAGGATGAGGGGATTGCGGCTGGTTTCGTTTATCGCCCGCAACAGATGTTGGGTGCCTGTTGAAAAAAGCCTAACCGGCTTTCGGCCCGGAAGTGCACCGACGGTCACAACAATAGCATCGGCCTCTTTTGCGGCTTCTTTTACAGAACTGAAATCTAAAAAATCACCGGTAACGATTGTGAGGCGCTCATGAGTTAATTGTAATTTTTCCGGTTTACGAAACAATGCAGTTACATTGAAATCGTCATTGAGCGCCCGGGTTAAAACTTCGTACCCGATGCCTTTGGATGCTCCGAAGATAGTTAAATTCATTTTCTTCCTCCTGCAGCAGTAAACGGTAGTGTCAATAATTTCTGACAGAAGCACCAGGTAAGGTCTTAATTATTCTATAATTATTTACGTTCATAGGCTTTCTCCCCCTTGACTGACTTGAGCGGATATCCGCAAAACAGTTCAAGGTCAAGTCCATCAAAAATATTTATCACACGCCACTAACTCACCCCCTGTACTACTGTGATGCATTTTGAAAGGGCGATGAATCCCCCTCTCTTTTTTTTAAGAGAGGGGGACATAGGGGGTGAGTTAAAAAGGCAAACTTTCAATTTATTCATGGAATTTTTGACACTACATAAGTAAACGTTTTTCAGTTACGCATTATTTCGTTCCAGATCCAGCAAATATTCCTTCCGCCATATTTTACCTCCATAGCCGGTCATACTTCCGTCT
This sequence comes from Calditrichaceae bacterium, assembly GCA_024762535.1. Taxonomy (GTDB): domain Bacteria; phylum Calditrichota; class Calditrichia; order Calditrichales; family Calditrichaceae; genus JANTHG01. The sequence goes on along the minus strand of JANTHG010000133.1, from coordinate 5,471 downwards.
TTTCCAATGACCCGGTGACAGGGAATGATAATGGCGATGCGGTTATCTCCGTTGGCCCGGGCCACGGCACGGATGGCTTTAGGATTGCCAATGGCCTGTGCCTGAGCTTCATAAGAGCGGGTTTTTCCGTAGGGTATGGTTTGCAATTCTTCCCAAACCTGCTTTTGGAAATCTGTCCCTGGTACAACAAGGGGTAGAGAAAAAATTTTGCGTTTGCCTTCAAAATATTCATTAATCTCTTGTGTCAACAATTCAAAATATTTGCTTTTTCCGGGAACCAGTTCTCTGCCGAGATATTTTTTCAGCCGTTTAATCTGCGTTTCCAGCATGCGACGGTCAGTGAATTCCAGCAGGCAGATTCCTTCTTCTGTGGCTCCGGCCATCATAGGCCCCAACGGAGTTAAAATTCTGGAGACCGTAATAACGTGATTGGTTTTACTTTTTCCCGGAGGAAAACCCATGGTTTCGGTGAAGGATTTACTGAAGCCACTGAGGGATTCGTAACCGGAATCAAAAGCGGAGGCGCTGACGGTCTCTCCGTGTTTGATGGTGCCAAACGCCTGGTTAATGCGCAGTGCACGCAGGTAAGCCTGAAAGGTCATTCCATGATGTTTTTTAAACCAGCGCCGGATGCGGGCCGGGTCGATGCCCCGCTCACGTAATTCATAGTCATGCAATTTTATACCCGGATTATGTTGGATTTCCTGCATAAGTGGCTTTAGCCAGTCTGGTGTTTCGCCATATTTTTCCATGGGTTTGCAGAGTTTACAGGGTCTGTATCCGTAATCGAGAGCCTCTTTGGCTGAAGCAAAGAATTCCACATTTTCTAACTTCGGCTTACGTGCATGGCAGGTTGGACGGCAGAAGATACCCGTTGTTTTAACGGCGACAACAAAAATACCTTCAAAAGCACTGTCCCTGTTTAACAACGCCTGGTACATGGTTTTCCGGTCGGGAAGGGGGGGTGATTTGTGTGCCATATTTAAATTCCAATTATTTTTACCGTTTAAAAAATAAGATTAGACTTGGATTGAAACAACCGAAAAAGGGACATGTAATTTATTTTGGTTCCTTATGAATGGTTTTGGCCGCCTGATTAATGCCAAATAACCGCAGTATAAAATCAAATATACTTACAGGTAGTAGTTTTAACAAAGGAATGGTGTAGAGCATTCGTGGCAGAAGAAGTTGCTTTTGGTTTTTCTCGATCGCCCGAACGATTTTTTTGCTAACATATTCCGGTTTTAAAACAGGGAGTAAAATGGGAATACGGCTGCTTACGCCGGGTACCATTTGGGTAGAAATGTAAAAAGGGCAGACCACGGTTGACCGGACGGCACTATGTAGTTGATTCAATTCCTGGCGCAGCGTTTCATTAAAACCCACTGCGGCAAATTTACTGGCCGGATACGAAGCCAGTCCGGCTGAAGCGATCAGTCCCGCAGCTGAGGCGATGGTGACGATATGCCCCTTGTTTGCAGACAACATATCCGGTAAAAAGGCTTTAGTCATCCGAAACAAAGCAGTACTGTTGATCGTTATGATTTGGTTGATCTCAGAATCCGAACATTCCCAAAATGGTTTGTTTATAAGCAGGCCTGCATTATGAATCAAAATAGTTGGAAGGCCAAAAATACTTTTAATTTCTTTGACCGTTTTTTCAATTTGAAGCGGATCGGAAAGATCACATAAAAAAGTGTATACGTCCGTTTTAGTTGCGTTCAGACTATCTTTTAAACTTTGAAGTTTGTCCGCATTAACATCTAAAAGAGCCAACCTGGCCGCACCACGGGTAATAAATTCTTCTGATAAAAGATGTCCTAAATCACCTGCGGCTCCGGTGAGTATAATGTTCGCATTTTCAATTTTACTCAAAGCCTGTTCCTCCGTGTAAAGGCGATTGGAACTGTGTAGCTATTTGCACCTCAAAAGGGCGAATGTCGTACAATCCCGGAACCTGTGCTGCTATATTTAGAGTAGTGTCCCAATCCCTTCTCTTGTTTCCTGTTCGGGTAGTTTTGGGTTCATAAATTCTCATTTTTAGTTTAGGGTTTGAATTTTTACAAGTTACGAACTATATTAAAATTTCTCAACCCGATATTCGGAGTTAGGTAAGTAAAAATGAGTACCGCTTATTAAAATTAACTTGTGTAAATTAAAGTTCGAAACCAAATTCTACAGCCGTGGAGGAATAATTTTTTACTTGCAGCTATTATATTTTGTATGTATTATACAACTATACCATTTTGGTAAAGTTTTAAAATCTATTTTGTAAAAAACATTTGTAAAATCTACCAGGAGTGCTTATGTCTAAAGTTGTGATTATTGGAGCGGGATTTGCCGGTCACACCGCTGCCCTTTACCTTGGGGATGCACTCGGACGCCAACATGAAATTACCGTTGTAAATAAATATGATTACTTCGGTTTTGTTCCGTCCTGGGTTTGGGTGGGAATTGGGCACATGAAGCCTGAAAAAACAGTTTTTCCTCTTGAACCGGTGTACACCAAAAAAAATGTTCAGTTTGTACATGGTGCGGTTACTGAAATTCATCCGGACGAACAATTTGTTCTGGCGGAAAAAGCAGACGGAACCGGTCAGGAAAAATTAGAGTACGATTATCTGATTAATGCAACCGGGCCAAAGTTGAATTTTGAAGGCACCGAAGGACTGGGGCCCAAAGCCGGACACACCTATTCCATTTGTACGTTAGATCATGCTAAGGAAGCAGCCAAAAAATATGCGGAAATGATTGCCCGTCTCGAAAAGGGTGAAAAGCTCAAAATGGTTATTGGTACGGGGCATCCAGGGGCTACCTGTCAGGGCGCCGGATTTGAATATTTATCAAATATTCACAAAGATTTGGTCAATCGTAATTTGCGAGATCAGGTTGAATTAACCTGGCTGAGCAATGAAGCAGCGCTTGGTGATTTTGGCGTCAGGGGTATTTCAGCCAAAATAAAAGGGGAAATGATTACGAGCGAAGAGTTTACTAAATCTATTTTTGAAGAATCCAACATTAAATGGAAAGTACAAAAAGGTGTAAAGAAGGTTGACGAAAAGAATATTTACTGGGAAGATTATGAAGGGAAAGAAGGGCAGATTGCCTATGATTTTGCCATGCTGATTCCTCAGTTTTTAGGTGTTCCCATTAAATATTTGGATAAAGAAGGTAATGATGTCTCTGAGAAAATTGTCAACAAAGCAGGGTTTACGATTGTAGATGCAATTTACGGTTTGGATTGGCCGACATTAGCCGAAAATCCGGATGCCTGGCCGGCAGTATACCAAAATCCTACTTACACTAATATTTTTGCCGCAGGCATTGCCTTTGCCCCTCCAGGTTCTATTTCCAAACCGCATGTCAATCCGAATGGTCTTTCCATCACAGCGGCTCCACCGCGCACCGGTATGGTTTCCGGTATTATCGGACGTGTGGTTGCAAAAAATATTATTGATTTAATTAAACGGGGACAAATGACCCACCACGAACGTATGACGCACATGGTTGCCGCTTGTATTGCTTCGATGGGAGATTCCTTATGGGATGGCGCAGCTGCAACGATGATTATGTACCCGGTGGTGCCCGATAAACGTAGCTTTCCAAAAGGAAACGGACGTGACCGTTTTGTAACGCATATGGAAATGGGTCTGGCCGGCGCCTGGATGAAACGGATGCTGCATACCACGTTTATTTGGAAATTTAAGGGACTTCCGGGTTGGAAAATTATTCCGGAATAAGGAGGAAATATGAGTGATTCTCTACGAAATAGTAAAATATATCAGTTGTGGCGCTTTATTGTGTTGAATTTGAAAATCTTGAAAGCTGTGGATCGTAGTAAGCGTGTTTAGGACTACAAAATTTTTCGTAACAACGAAAAAGGCAATGGAGGCAAAATAAAGCTAAACAGACGCCAACGTTTGGTTACAAACAGATAGCGCTTCTTTTTTCGGATTCCGCTAATAATTTGTTCTGCGGCTTTGGTTACGTTTGCTGCCCAAAATACCTTTGGCTGGTCTTTAATCATAGGTGTTTTGATGAATCCGGGTAATACTGTAGTAACGAAAATTCCCTTTGGTTCTAATCGTAAACGTAAACCATCCAGGTAGATTGCTTCGAAGGCTTTAGAAGCATTATACGCAGGATTAGGATTGCCAAAATATTTGGCAATAGATGAAATACCAACCAAATGCCCGCTTTTTTGTTCTAAAAAAAAGCGGGCTGCCCAAACGGCCACCTCGCTAAATGCGGTTACATTGGTGCTGATGATGTTTTTTTCAATATCCCAGTCCAAATTTTTATTCTTCTGACTGATTCCGGCAGAAATAATACAAATATCCATACCTCCGGCTTTGAGAACGGCCTGAGATAATTTTTGTTCTACGTCATCTTGCCTTCGTATATCCAGCACTTCAAAGAAAAAATTATTGTTGTGCTTATTCATTTCCTTTAGAATTTTTTCATTTCGACCACATCCGATAACGATATGACCTTCTGTTAAATACTTCATGGCCAGGGCGTAACCAATTCCTGAAGTTACGCCGACTATTAACACTTTATTCATATTTAAAAGATATCCAAACTGTAAATTCGATTTAAATCTACTGAAATGATTTAAAGAATCAAAACAAGAAAAAAGTACAATTTAATGTATTCAAAAGAAAGAAAATTATTAAGAATTCATTGATCGTGTCGAATTGGGAGCTAATACCATGTAGGGAGTCATATGCAAATATATGCTGTTTATTTTTTCAGTATGAGTAGCCTTTTCCTGGCTCTGATTGCCGGGATGAATGCAACTTCCAAAAACAAGATTGTTACCTGGGAGTATCTTAGCGGCTTTGGAGTTGTCCTATTCATCTATAACTGGTTAGAAATCATTTCTTTGTCCTATACGAGTTCTTTTTTTCTGATTTTACTTAAGAATATTGTCTTTTTAACAGCTTTCCTGTTATTGCTCGAATTTCTGAGAAAAAATTTCGTTCAAATGGGTAAAAAGATTCCTTTAATTTTTTTGTATGGTATTCCGGCATTTGTTTTAGCTTTAGGGCTTTGCTTTGGGTTATCTGTTTTTTATGCTTTTATCAGAATATTTATAGCTTTTGGAATTACCTTCTTAATTACAATTCAAATCTATCTTAATATTAAAAAGAACGAACAATTTCGGAAGAAATTTTTACCTCTTTCTATTGCTGTATTATTATTTGGTTTTACATTTGTTTTAGTGGCGCCTCCTGAAGGGAAGCAGAACTTATTTTTGTTAACCTCATCTCGTTATTTGGATTTATTTTTTATAAATATTGATTACCTTAGGGGGGTAATTCTTTTTGTAGTTGCCGCCGGTGCATGGAATTATTTGTATTATATAAGAAAGAAGAATTATTCCGATAAAGATCGGAAGCGAAAACTGATTTTTGGGGTTCTTATTTTAGCGTCTACAATGCTTGTACAAGTGGGCGGATGGTTGGCAA
>JANTHG010000132.1 GCA_024762535.1 Calditrichaceae bacterium | reverse complement strand
TGTACAGTACAAAATTCGTTTTTGAACAGTGCCTTTTTTCTTTAAAATACGGACAAAAAAAATGAAATCATTCCTACTGTTTTTTTTACTGGCACTCATAATTTCCTGTTCCAGAGATACCAGCCCTTTGCCTTTATCGCCAAATATATATCCGGTTCCCGGATGCGGAGGCGCTAAGTTTGACGGACTTTATTTAGAATTTGCCGATACCTGTTCCACCGATTTTATTCTTTCTTTTTTAGATAGCTGTGATTCTGTAATCGTTTCCGATTCGTTTTTTGGAATGGATTTGTATTTATATGCCGATTCCGGAAATGCTGCGTGTTGGACGGATACGTTCAATGAGGACAGGCTACATTTTGAAACAGTGTCCGATTCACTTATTCTTATTTTTAGATTTTATCCGGAAGATACATATTTGAATAAAAAAGACAGGTTGATTAATCATAAACATCTTCAGTATTTAAAATCGCAGGAACAGCTCGCTGCGGTGTTGGTAAAGATTCCGGAAAATTCGGAGGACGTCTGGACAACGTATTTTAAACAGATTGAATTTATCAGGCGCGTCGAAACATTTTGGATGATTTGTTGTTATTAACTTCAAGTTAAAACATTCAAATTGAAGAGTAACTATTTGAAAACCTTTGGTGTGCACAGTATCAAATTCAGGGTAATTATCATTTTCAGTGTAATTACCACTTTACTGGTTTTACTTATGGCCCGGCTGGCCTATGTTTCCGCCCGGAACATCTACCTGCGGCAGTTAGAAGAGCAGACCACACGGCTCAGCCGAATCGCTGCGGCGCAAACCGACCTGCGCTTTCTTAACTTTATCGAGCCCGGAATGCACAGCCCCGGAATAGAGCGCTACCAAAACCAGCTCCGGCAAACGGCTGCCCGTCTTAATTTAAGCGATATTTTCATCTTTAATTTACAGGGACAAGTGCTAATTAACGTCAGTCCATTAGCCGACGCCCGAGCCGGTTTACATATTCATCTAAAGGAAATCCGCACCCTGCAGCCTATGGCTTCCTTTCATTCCTTGCCGTTTAAAGGGCGAGACGGTCAATGGTATTTTTGGAATTACCTGCGCCTGAATAAAAACTATTTTTTAGGCGTGCGTGAACGTTCCGCCCGTTTAAGCGAGTTGGATTCTCTCGCTAACCTGTTTTGGGGTATCGGGATTTTGGGTGTGTTTCTCGTTGTTTTAAGCGGCTGGTTCATTGGCCGCAGCATTGCCCGGCCCATAGATAACTTGATTGCTTTTAGCGCGGATATCGGCAGCGGAGAAATGCATTCCCGGCCGCCGGAAGCGGTGCGAGGAGAACTGGCTTTGCTCAAAGACGCTTTGTTGAAAATGCGCAACAATTTAATCACTTCTCAGCAGGAAAAAGAAAATATGCTGGCTCAAATTGCCCACGAATTGCGCAACCCGCTGGGAGGCATTGCCCTGTTGGCCGGCCTGATAAAAGAAGACCCTGCAGGAAGCGACACCATTAAAACCTTTGCGCAACGAATTGCCGATGAAACCGAAGGACTAAAAAATCAAATCAGCGCCTTTTTGAACTATGGCCGTCCGCCGCAGGCCGAACCGGAATCCATTGATTTACAATCTTTTTTTGCTGAGATTTCTACGGAACTCCAATCCCGGCCGGATATGGCAGGTGTTCACTTTAAATGGAATATTCCGGATGAACGAATAGAATTTGACCCGGCCCATTTACGGCAAATTATCCGGAACTTAACAGAGAACAGTGTACGTGCCTGCGGTGCACAGGGAACCATAGAAATAGGCGCCGACCGGAGGGAAATCTATATTCGGGACAATGGCAGCGGTATTCCCGAAGAAATTATCGATAAAATTTTTGAACCGTTTTTTACCACCCATTCCAACGGAACGGGATTGGGCCTGGCTGTTTGCCGCAAACTCTGTGAGGAGAACAAGGCGGAGTTAACTGTTATGAACAATAAAGACAAAGGTTGTACATTTACTATCCGGAAGGTATAAATTTGGACAACGGAACCATGATTCTCATTGCCGAAGATAACCAAACCATGCGTTTGGGAATGCACGAAAGCCTGAGCCGCGAAGGCCACACGGTGTACAGTTTTAGCAACGGTCCGGAATTGCTTGCTTTCTTAAAAGAACACGAAACGCAATTGGTCATAACCGACCTGCGCATGGAACCCATGGGCGGGCTCGCTGTGCTCGAACAGGTTAAAGCGCTGCAACCTGCAACAGAAGTCATTCTGGTATCGGCTTACGGCACGGTTCAGGATGCGGTGCAGGCTATGCACAACGGCGCGGCAGATTTTTTGACTAAACCCTTTTCCCCGGAAGAACTGCGCATCCGCGTAGCCAAAACACTGGAAAAGCAGGAACAGCAGCGCCGCCTGCGCCATTTAATGGAACAAAATCAATTTCTGTCCGAAGAAATATCCGCGCCATTCCGCACCATTATTGGCAGCGCCCCCGTAATGCAGCCCATATTTGAGCTCATCAACCGGGTAGCTACGGAAAACAGCTCGGTGCTGATTAGCGGTGAAAGCGGAACAGGAAAAGAACTGGCGGCCCGCGCCATCCACACCCGCAGCCCGCGAAGCGCAAAACCTTTCGTGCGGGTGAACTGTGCCGCGCTCAATGATAACCTCCTGGAAAGCGAATTGTTTGGCCACGAAAAAGGCGCTTTTACCGGCGCCATCCGTCAAAAGAAAGGACGCTTTGAACTGGCCGAAGGCGGTACACTCTTCCTCGATGAAATCGGAGATATCTCACCGGCTATGCAGGTAAAACTTTTACGCGTGCTGCAGGAAAAGGAATTTGAACGCGTGGGCGGCGAACACACCCTAAAGGCCGATGTCCGTATCATCACCGCTACCAATAAAGATTTAAGCGAGCAGGTACGGCAGCAAATCTTCCGCGAAGACCTGTTTTACCGCCTTAACGTAATCCCCATTCATCTTCCGCCCCTGCGTGAACGAAAAGAAGATATTCCCCTACTGGTACATCATTTTTTAAACAAACGGAATGTTCCAAAAACAATTTCGAAAGCCGGAATGTCCATCCTGCAAACCTATCCCTGGCCGGGCAACATCCGTGAGCTGGAAAACGTAATCGAACGCCTGCAGGTTATTTCCAAAGAAGATGAAATCCCGGCCTCACTGATTGCCACGGCGCTGCATACCGGGCAGGCCGCTTCCGCGCGCTATGAACATCTTCCTTTGGAACAGGCTTTGTATTCCTTTGAAAAGAACTTGATTCAGGAAGCAATGAAACAGGCAAACGGAGTCAAAACCCGTGCCGCAAAAGCGTTGGGTATCGGCACCAGCGCACTCTACTACAAACTGGAAAAATTCGGGTTACTCAAATGAAATATCTCATACTTTTTTTAATCTTAAGCGTTTCCCTTTGGGGGCAGCAGGTAAACAAGCAAGAAGCCCAATTTGAAACGCTTCAAAAACAGATTCTGCACACGGAACAGCAATTCCAAAAAGCGCAGCAGCAATTAAACAACTATCTATCCGGAACGGACAGCCTGAAAAAAGCCCGGGCCGGCGCCGATGTTTTAACCCGGCGTACAGCGCAGGCTTACGAATTCGCGAAAACGGTGGAGTCGATAAATAGCCGCCTGCGCCGTTTAAAAAATCAAGGCCGTACGCTTCGTTCCCGATTGTACCGCACCTACAGCGTTCAAATCGATTCATTAAACAAAGAACTAAGCACGCACCCCAACGACAAAACGCGCAAACAACTTTTTTCGGCTATGACAAAACGATTGAGCGTTTCGCCGGTTGCCGAGTCGCTTCACTTTAATCCGGCCTACATAGGGCAAATCGATTCCACGGTTCTTAAGGAACCCCTGGGAAGAGAATTGGCGCAATCCTATCTGGCGCAGGCCGATAGCAGCCTTTCCAGGGAAATTGACCAGCTACAAAAAAAAGAACGGGAGATGCAGCAGATTATTTCTTTGCGCGCCAAGGCGGCTGATTTTGTGGAAGAGATGGACGACACGCGAATGACCTCTTTTGAGCCTATTGCCACAAAAGCCACTACAACCGATGCAAACGCCTACTCAGACGATGCTGAACGGATAGGAACCGCCAAAGATTTAGCCAATTACCAGAGCGAAACGTATTTTCTATTAATGCACGCCCTGGAACCCGGCGCATCGATAAACGAAGATTCTTCTCAAATGCTGGAATATCCCGAGCTACTTCAGCGACTCAGCCAGACGCGGCGTTTTTTACAGCAGTACCAAAAACAAATTCAACGCAAACTCCAATCCATTCGGAAACCGTAATTCTATGCGGCGGCTTCTTCTACTTGTCTGTTTTCTTGTTTTAACAGCCTCAGCCGGCGATGTGCAATGGCGCCTATCCGCAGAAAACGGTCTGTTTATTCGGGAATCATCCGAATCCGCTTTACTAAGCCGCCTGAGCGGCCGGGTTCTGATACGCCACCGGTTTAGCTTCGCCCGGCTGCAGATGCAGGCAAGGCTCACACCGGAGTGGATGAACACACCGGAAACGCTTTCTACCGTAAAATTTTCCGGTAAAATACAGGCAACCGGCCGCCTGATGCGCGGCAACTGGCGTACCTTCTTTCTGTTAAATGATTATTATTACAACCGTTCCGAAACAAATCCTGTTTTCTACAAAATCAGCCGTTTGGGAATTTCCTATGTACACGCATCCGGCGCCGGTAAAACCGTTGATGTTTCCGCGGAATACGCTTTCCGCAACTGGGATACCCAACCCTTTAACCGGACAAATCTATTTAGGATATCTTCGGAATTCGCGCTTACCCTACCTTTGCACACCAAACTGGGTCTTTCGGTTACAGCCAACCACTACGAAATACACGCTCAAAATCGGGCCGGCCTACATACGGGCTGGCAAATGGGACCGGGTATTTCCTTCCGGCATCAAAACCGATTTATTATGCACTATTCCCTGCACTACTACCGCCTATTTAGTTCATTAAGCCCTACGAGGCAGAGCACTGTTTTTGTGCGCTTTTTGTGGGGCGCCTTTATAACGAAGCGGCTGTCCGCCTTTGTGTATGTGGATTACCAGCGAACCCGGCCGGTGGAGCGGACCATTCCTCCGGAATGGCGCTTTACGCCATTTGAATCGGAAAACTGGAGCTATTTAAAACTGGAATATGATGTGAGCGCACACTTTGGGCTATACGGAAAAGGCGGATATTTTAAAGACATCCTGCCGGATGGAAATACCATCCGCTCCGGCGTTCAGTTTATGGCCGGACTACAGCTTACCAAATAAATCGGCCCGTATTGAGCGATTCTTTGCGGGCTTAGCGGGGTGTTAAAAATCGTTCTAACCAGACAAGCGAGAAAATTACCTCATTTCCCAAAGCGCCGCAATCCGTTCCAATACATCTTTTTGCGGATAGGTAAAGCGGGAAAACCGGAAGCGATATCCACCGGAAACCAGGGCGAGCCGTTTGTATTCCTTAAAATATAAAAAGAGCAAGCCGGCGTATCACCCTGGCCCACCATAATTTGTTTGTCACCCTGCGCGTTTTCCACCATATCCACAATTAAAACCGCGTGCCCCCTGCGCTGTTTACGGGTAATAAAATCACCGATGCGCATATCCTGCAGCGGAACCGGCGCATAAAAATGGAAAAAGGTTTGACTGCCGGAAGCATTGTAAATGGTGTTCAGGTATTTCTTAAAATTGTGCGGAGAATCATCCGGAGCGCTTGTTTTCCGCAGTGAAAAATGGGTGCCCTTAAACTGGGGACGAAAACCGTCTGACCAGTCCTTCCACGAAAGTCGCAGGCCATCCGGCAAAGGAAAGAGGATTTTGTCGCGCTGACCGGTTTCCATTAAATAACCGCTGTAAAAGCGCAGCAGAATATCCATACACTGTTCCAGTTTCCGGCCGCGAATATCCATATCCACCACAGCGGCCACCGTAGAATCCGTTGCTTTTTTGAAGACGCGTCCACGGTAGTCTAAAACCGGCGAGCCTTCCGGCATCAGCGGCAGCCGCCGTAAATAGACCTCAAAACTGTTGGCCTGCACCTGCACGCGCCAAAATCCCCTGGGCGGCGCAAAGCGCTTTTCTATGGTTATAGGGCTTGTATCCGTATTTTGTCCGTACACAAACGAAGCGAGGAATATAAGTAAAAATAACCTCATCCCATTACCATCTTAAATAGAAAATCATTTCTGTTATAAATAATCAAGACACCACATTGTGGATAAGTGGTTACGTCTGATTCCCCCTTCGCCGGCAGGCGAATCCGCCTCACGGCGTGATTAGAAAAGGGGGCCAGGGAGTTGTGTAATCTGAATTATTCAATAATTTGTCCATTGAAAAAACACCCCCTTAATCCCCATCCTAAAGGATGGGGCTAACTGACGAATCGCCGCTTTTTACATTCTCAGCTTAGAACAGTAAACGCATCCGCGTCTTTCCATACCGGAAAGTTTTGACGGAAATCATCCTGCTCTGCTTTGTGCAACGTTACGGTTTGCGTTTGCACAGCTTCGCCTAAATCACAAACTGTATGTCCGAGAAAATCGATTACCGAAGAGTGGCCGGGATGCCGGATGTCCTTGCCGTCGTTTCCTACCCGGTTCACGGCCGCCACATACGATTGATTTTCAACGGCACGGGCTTTGAGTAAAATATCCCATTGCGCAATACGCCGTTCCGGCCAGTTGGCTATGTACAACAGCAAATCGTATTCTTTGTTCCGATTGCGCGCCCAAACGGGAAAACGCAAATCATAGCAAATCAACGGCAGCACTTTCCAGCCCTTAATTTCCACAATCTGCCGTTGATTTCCCGCGGCATAGACCTCATGCTCACCAGCCATACGGAAGAGATGGCGTTTGTCATAGTATTCAAAAGAGCCGTTTGGTCGCATCCAGATCAAGCGGTTAAAATAGGCATCCTTTTCATGAATAATCACACTACCTACCACAACTGCCCGGGCCTGCCCGGCCATTTGTGCCATCCATTGAACGGTTTCCCCCTGCATGCTTTCGGCCAGCTTTTGCGGCTGCATAGAAAATCCTGTAGCGAACATTTCGGGCAAAATGATAACATCGGCGGACTCTTGCAGTTCAGTGATTACGGTTTCGAATTGCTGCCGGTTGGCTTTGGGGTCTTCCCAGAATAAATCCGCCTGAATCAGGGAAAGGGTTAAATCACTATCTGAGGTCATAGTATCCTCACTCTTCTGTTCCGCGAAACACTGCACCTGTTATAAAGGCAAAGGCATAAAACAGCAACCAAAAACCGGATAGCAGGCGAACTTTTGCCGTAGTAACTTCCAAATCCACATACCCTTTTCCGGCAGGTATCGGTAAGGCAAAGGCCGCATTTACCAGAGCGTAAATTATAACAAAATAGAAGCCATATCGCAGCCACAAAGGTATACGTATAAAAACTATTTTCCAGGGACTTTCTTCCGTGTGGGGCTGTTCCTTAATCATCCGGCTGGATAACAGCCAGGCGGCCAGCATACCCAGCGTAAGCGCTCCCACCGTGATATTGGAAACCAGATAGATTCGGCTCAAAGCAAGCACATGAACCAGCACACTCAGTACGAATCCGCTAAACCCAAAAGCCGATAATTGTTTGGGGGAAAGTTGCATAGTACTCCTTTACACAAATAGCGCTAAAATGGAAAATCCATCAATAATCCACAGCATGGGACTGATTTCCTGAAATTTACCGCGAAACACCTTAATCAGCGTCCAGCTTAAAAAGCCCCAGATAATGCCCTGCGTGATGGAATAGGTCAAAGGAATCAGGATAAGAGAAAGAAAAGCCGGAATCGCCTCTTCGCTGTTATCCCAATGAATAGAACGAACCGGCTTTATCATAAACACACCTACCAGCACCAGAGCAGGCGCCGTGGCAATGGCCGGCACCATAGAAAGCAGAGGTGAAAAAAACATAAAGGGCAAAAAGAGCAGACCGGTTACAATGGCTGTTAGTCCGCTGCGTCCGCCTTCGGCAATGCCCACAGCCGATTCGATGTAACTGGTTCCGGAACTGGTACCCAGCAAACCGGAAATCGTAGTTGAAACCGCATCCACAATGAGGGATTCTTTCACATTTCGCGGTTCACCGTCCGCGTCTTTTAAATTACCGGCTTCGGCGACACCTACAAAAGTGGACAAACTGTCAAACATGTCCGTAAACAGAAAGGCAAAAATAACCGGAACCATGCTCAGCTTTAAAGAAGCGAGCAAATCAAGGCGGAAGAGCAGACTAAAATCGGGCGCAGCCCACAGCCCTTTCCAGTTTACCAGGGTTTCGGCTCCCCAAAAGCGACCTAACGAAATCGCCGCCAACGTTGTAAAAAGAATGCCCAGTATCAGCGAACCTTTTACCCGGTAGGCCAGCAGAACAGCACTAAGGCCCAGACCGCTCAAAAAAATCCACACCGAAGGTGTAAGCGCACCGCGTCCTACCAATGTGGCCGGATGCGCTACCACAAATCCCGCATTAACCAGGCCAATCAACGAAATAAACAAACCGATACCGGCCGCCACTCCCAAACGCAACGGCTCGGGAATAGCCCGGACAATTTGCGTACGGATATTAAAAACAGAAAGCAGTAAAAAGATAATTCCGGACCAGAACACCGCACCCAGCGCTGTTTGCCAGGATACCCCCATGCCCTGCACCACCGAGTAGGCAAAAAAGGCATTGAGTCCCATACCCGGCGCCAGCATAATCGGATTTTTAGCATACACACCCATGAAAATGCTGGAAAAAGCGCTGACTAAAACCGTTGCAGTCAGCACGGCGCTAAAGGGCATGCCCGCTTTTTGCAGAATGGCCGGGTTGACTACGATAATGTACATAGAAGCCAGGAATGTGGCGCTGCCCGCTATGATTTCGGTTCGCGCGGTTGTTCCATATCGCTTAGGC
>JANTHG010000131.1 GCA_024762535.1 Calditrichaceae bacterium | reverse complement strand
AATCCTTTCCGAGCTGTTATTATGGATTTAACAATTCCCGGTGGAATGGGAGGAAAAGACGCCATACGTGAACTTCTCAAGATTGATCCTCATGTAAAAAGTATAGTTTCTAGCGGTTACTCGGCTGATAGCATCATGGCTAATTACGGGGATTTTGGTTTCAAAGGAATCTTGCAAAAACCATTCAGAATAGAAGAAGTGGGAATGATGCTGGATGAAGTATTAAATAAATAAAGGGGCGTGAAAGCCCCTTATTTTATTCATCCTGTTTGATGCCAAATTTTTCGTCTATCGGTATAAATGGCAGTATTAAGAACCCGGGAATCGTGGCAATCATTACCCAGATAAAGAAATGCTGGTAACCGATAATTTCCTGAAGCCAGCCGCTGATCATCCCCGGAATCATCATCCCCAAAGCCATAAAACCCGTGGCAATAGCAAAATGAGCGGTTTTATATTCCCCCTGAGAAATATAGATCATGTACAACATATACGCCGTAAAACCAAAGCCGTAACCGAATTGTTCTGTAGCCACACAAGCGTTAATAATCCAAAAACTGTCGGGTTGGGTATAGGAAAGATAAATATAAACCGCATCCGGAACATTGATGGCAATGGCCATCCACCACAACCATTTTTTTAATCCGTATTTGGCTGCAATAAATCCGCCAAGTAATCCACCAAGAGTTAAAAACAGGATTCCCACGGTGCCGTAAATAAAACCGACTTCTCCGGTTGTTAAGGCCAAACCACCCAGTTCACGCGTATCTAACAGAAAAGGCGACGCCAGCTTCACCAATTGAGACTCTGCCAGTCGATAGAGTAATAAAAAAGTTATGGTCAGGCCAATATGATCCTTCCGGAAAAATGTGGTGAAAGTTTCGATAAAATCTTTAAAGAACTGATCTGACTTTCCGGCCGGTTTATCAGAAGCCGGATGGGGCAGAATAAATTTATGATAGATAAAAAAGAGTATAAACAAAATGGCTAACACAACAAATGTAATAGACCAGGCCAATGGGATATTGCCTGATTGCGCTTTGAACTCCGCGGAAGTGGCTGTGCGCAATTTGGGATCAATTTGAATGAGCGCCATGGCCGGTTTATTCCAATTGGATTCGTTGAAAACAAGGCGTTCACCAAGAACCAGCGAGATGCTTTTGTCGCCGCTGATCCGGCCAAAATGCATGACGTATTCTTTTCCGGGCTCCGGCGCTTTGGATAGTTTGAAAAAGATTGATCCCATATTCCCGGCAAGATTATCCGTACGTACTTCTTTTTTTACACCAAACCATTTACCAAGAATTTTTTCCAGCGGTTCGGTAATATAACGCCCCCACCAGGATAATGAAGCCTCATGTTCTGCCTTTGTCTGGATTTTAGGAGTGTCGATGAAGTGGTGTTTTATATTCCATTGGTTTGCTCTTTGCAAGATGGAATCGGCTGTTTCTGCATTAATCGGATGAGCCGAAATAGAAATGTGCTCCGGCCAGGTTACAAAATGGATATCGCCCTCTATCGAAGTGAAAGAAACAGAATCGGGGTTTATCATTTGAACCTGCGCAGTAGAGGGCTTTACCTGAACCCGGATATCCAGATCGGGCAGTCCGCTGGTACTTTCGATGTAACCGGCAAGGATGATTAGCAGCCCCTGGCCCGTAATCATGGCAAAACGATAAAACGTGCTGCGGACACCTACAAACCAGGCCTGTTCGTGTTCCGTAAGTCCGAGCATGTAAAAACCATCCGTAGCAATGTCGTGCGTGGCGGAGCTGAAAGCCAATAGCCAGAAAAATCCCAACGTTAGTTTAAAATAACCGGGCATGGGAATGGTTAACGCCACGCCACCGAGTGCGGCGCCGATAAATAATTGTAACGTAACGATCCAAAATCGTTTAGTACGGAAAATATCAACCAGAGGGCTCCACAGTGGTTTAATGACCCAGGGCAGATACAACCAACTGGTATACAGGGCTATATCCGCATTGGAAACGCCTAGGCGTTTGTACATAATAACCGATACCGTCATAACCACGATATAAGGCATACCCTGGGCAAAATAGATAGATGGTACCCAAAACCAGGGGGAACGTTTTTTATTTTCCATTCGAAACTCCGTTAGAATCAATAAATCTTTTTAAGAACTGAACCCGGGTAGTAGTGATATACAATTTGCTCGGAATTATACTTTAGCAGCGACATGCCTAACGCTCCTATTTGGCACAATCCGACTCCGTGCCCCCAGCCCCCGCCGCGCAATATAAAGCTTTGGTCTGCACCCTGTTCCACTGTGAAGGCTGAACTGTACAGGAATTTTTTATGTATGGTTTGCCGGATGCTGAATTCATCTTCCAGCATAAGTTCCTGAGCGCTGCCGGTGTTGTCCAAATAGGTTATACGCAGTTGTAATACACGGCCGGAGCCGCCGCGTTTGAGTACGGAAATAGCTGTTATGTTATTCGCTTTAATGTGATGAAATCGCCGTAAGTTGTCCGTTAAATCTGCCTGTGTTATTACTTCTTCCCAGCGGTAGTAATGGCCATCTTCATCCACACTGCCGAGATATTGTTTAAGCTCGTTTTCGGGAACGACCTGCGGACTGCAAAAGGCATGCGGCGTGTGTTCTACCCAGTATTTAAAATTAGATTCATCTGATAAGGGTTTATGCCATTCTTCCGGTTCCACCGCATCATCGGCTTTAACCTGTAGGTAGGGATGCGCTTCACCAGGCCAGATATTTTCGAACCGTTCCATCACACCACCGCAGCTTTTGGAATAGCGGGCGTCACAGATTTTATTGTTGTAAAGAAGAACTTTGCCGTAGGTCTGTAAAGCGCCCTTAACCGACTGCGGCGTTAAAAATGTAGTGCCCTGGTAACGCTGGCAGCAATCGTCATTGCAGACATCCATACCGAGATGCACATGCTTTTGTTCTACATTGGCCAGCATCCAGCTGCGGGCAGCAATGGTTTGCGCTTCAATAAGCGCCTCGGGGCAGGCGGCTCCCATTTCCGATGTGGCCACACACATCAAATAATGTTCGATGGGCAGTTCATTGATTACGATTAGGCGATCTTCATAGCGGCGGAGTATTATTGTACCCGAATAGGTAACATTGATATATTTTTTCCAGTGAAAATCCCTTCCGCTAATCACATTTTTAATGAGCAGACCCTGAGCCGGTTGGGGCTCTGTTTGTTCATCCTGCGGGAAAATCCGGATTTCGAATGGCGCCGAATAGGAACGACCTTCGGCTTCGAAGGCGATACCCTGGGCAGTGTGTTTAAAGAAGAGTTCTGCCCTGGGCGAAAGGACTACCGAGCGTCCGGAAAACTCCAATTGATACACGGGATGGTCCGGAATCTGTAGTGAAAGAGATGTGTAACGGTCTTCCGGTAAAATAATACCGACTCTCAGCAGTGGTTCGCTTGTGGGAATTACGCCGGGTTCTAACATTAACTTCTCCCGTTGTAATGTGTAAAAGCATCAATTCCCGCACCCAGAGCCGGAGCTTCACGCAGAAGGGAAGTAACCAGAATGCTTTCTAAGCTCGAGTAATGCGCTTTGGCGCTGTTACCCAAATGGGCTGAATCTGAAATAAGTTGTTGCAGCCGGCTAAGCAAAGGCTTAAATAAGTAGGTTTTACCGTGTGTTGAATCGGCCAGATCACCCAGACGTTGCCCTAAAATAATACGCTGAAATAAACCGCCTTTAAAAGGATGCTCCGAAGAAAGCGCCGGACGGTTGGGGTTCATAAATTCGAAATTTTCCTGCCAGCCGGCATAGAGTGTTGTAATGCGTTCAAAAAGCAGTTGCGCCAGTTCTTCTACTACCAGTTTAAAGGTTTGCGCCGATGTAGTGTCGCCCTGGTCAATGCGTTCAGCCATTTGCAAGGGATACAAACCCTCTGCGTTTAACTCTTCTACACTCCGGCCGCTTAAATCGGCATAAATACTCTGAATGCCTCCGGCGGAAGCAAATCGTTCTAAAGAACGGCCATCGGAACTTTTCATCTCCCAGGATTTGGCCATCCATTCTTTGGTTTCGTCAAACGGTACTAAAGATCCATTTAGTTTTAAGGCATCGGCCACACCGGTTCCGCCACCGAGATAGTAAGCGTTTTGCACATCTCTAAAACGGCCTTCTGCCGAAAAATTCTCTCCAATGCCACAATAGTCTGCATCGCTGCCCAAATGATGAATAGGGGCGGCAAACTGAATATCCGAAAGCTTAAGCCGTTCTTCCAGCAAATCGGAATAGCGCAACATACGAGGGCCATTGGCAACAACGGCGATACCGCGTTTATCTTCGGTTTTTAATCCGGGCATACCTAAACCGACTATAATTACTTTTTTACTTGTTTGCTGAGCAATCTTTTCGATGACCTGCGCGCAGGCTTCCACATAAACCGTTTCCTGTTGCTGTTCATCCGTTGTGGGAGTGATAGTATTTTCATCCCGCTGTTTGAGCTGTTCCGCTACAGGTACAGGTGTAAAGTCGGGGATATAACCCGGAATATCACGGTAGGAACGTTGGGCGTTGGCTGTACCCATACTGAAGATATCACTAGTTTCATCATACTGAACTTCCCAGGCGCTAACCTTGGTGGCGCCGCCATCGATTCCGATTATTAAAATATTGTTATTCATTAACGATCCTTGTGTTACAATTTCATAATTTGCCGGCGTTGAACGGTTTCTAAGCGCATAAAATCTTTTGCTTCATCATTGCGATCGATTGTGGCCTGATCGATGCTGTGATCTGTGCCGCCGGAATGGCGTACGACTTCGTAAATGGCATCCCAAACCCGTCCAATACGATGGCGTTCACTAATGCGCAGCACCATGCCGTAATCTTCGCCGTAATTACGGGCATAGGGTTCTTCGTTCATACTAAAGCCCATTTCCCGAATCAATGCGATGGGAATGGATCGGGGTGCGCCTGCGCCGTTTATACGCAGTAAATTATTGCGCCCGTTTTCTTCGGTCCATTCGTCATGGGTTACAACCGGCAATTCTTCCATCCGTGAATAAGTGCCGTCTTCGGCAAGCTGCCACACTTCATAGGAACCGATTACCATGCCAATTTTGGGGTCGCTGTTGTAAACAGCAAGAATTTTTTCCACTGCGTCGGGCTTTAAACGATCATCGGAATCCAACTGGACATAATACTGTCCTTTAGCCACCTGGGCGCCCATGTTCAGGCACAGGCCAAGATTGTTTATATCGAATACAAGCAACTGAACCTGCGGTTTGTCCGGATTGTATTTGTCGCCACCCTTTTGGTAGCGTTCCACTTCGGGAATGGTGGGGTCATCCACACCGCCGTTTACCACAATAATGACTTCCACATCGGAAACCGTTTGGGCCTGAACACTTTCGATGGCGGTACCGATGAATTCCGGCCGATTGTTTACAGGAATGATAACAGACGCTTTAAGAGTTGCATCTTCGGGGGGATTGGGGCGGGCGTTATAATAAGCACCCGGTTCCAGATATGCGTTGATGCGTTT
Source organism: Calditrichaceae bacterium (assembly GCA_024762535.1). Taxonomy (GTDB): domain Bacteria; phylum Calditrichota; class Calditrichia; order Calditrichales; family Calditrichaceae; genus JANTHG01. Next base: position 3,486 of record JANTHG010000131.1, on the reverse strand, counting down.
TAGATGTTCGCTTAAAACGGCTTCTGCTTCCTGCTGACTCTCTTTGCCTGCCATTAAATAATCAAATACATTATGTGCTGTACTGGAACTTTTGATGGTGTACAAAGAACCGGCGTAGCGGTTAGCAATGTGAATCAGACTGTGCTTTTCCGACAATTTTAAGCGTAAATCATACAAGGTGTTGAACTGTAACGATTCATCCGCAAAGCCCACATCCGAAAGAGCTTGCTTGTTGAATAAGAAAACTTTACCGTAGTCCTGATTGTCACGCAGACGTCCCGGATGGTGTTTAAGCAAATGGATTTCTTTGTCAGTTCCGTTTTCGTGCAATTCATAATCAGCATAAACCATGCCGGCATTGGGTTGGTATTGCATTTCCAGAAAAAGAAGTTCTACAATACCCTGTTTCAGCTGGATTTCAGTATCGCGATTATCAATATAAAGTAGGTATGGAGCTTTGGCTGCCTTAAAGGCTGTATTCAATAGCTCAGCATACGAGCTGCTCTGAATCGCGGAAGCGGAAGCCTGCACACCTTTTTCTTTTAATTCACTCAGATAGGGAGCAATGTTGGCGTCTTCCGGATTAATGATGATGATTTCGGTGCCGGCATCACTTTGCGCCATTACCGAACGCATCGTGTTGGCAAAATGCGCTTTTCCGGAACCATGAACAATAAAACTGATTTTTAGGTCTGACATATTCACTCCTGTTAAGCTGTTATTTTCATTTATATAATAAATATTTTGAACGGATTTTTTGAAAGCGTGAAAGTTCATCTTGCCAATTTGCCTGAATTTCTTTCACAGGTACATTGTTTTTTAGGTCATTAGTTATCCAGTCACACCCCATCACTTTATTAAACATACGTACACGATCCGGTTCTGCAAAGAGATTATGCTCCGGATAGAGACGCATGACCGTTTGCATAATATACAAACCGGTTACATAGGATTGGTAAATACGCGGATTGGTTAAATGGATTTGAACACCCTGGCAGATTTGTTGGGTAAATATTCCGTAATAGGGTTTAAAATAGAGGGGACGAAAACGCACGCCGGGCAGATTAAGCGCATTTAAGGTGCCTGCCAGTTTTGCGCCGTCTATCCAGGGCGCGCCCACCAGTTCAAACGGAACGGTGTAGCCAACCCCTTCGGACAGGGTGTGCAATTCGCCAAAGGTTCCGGTAGAACTCATAAAAAGAACGGTTTGCCAGTGCGGCACATGCGGCGATGGCAAAATCCAGGGTAGATGGGTTTCATCCCATAACATGGATCGTTTCCAGCCCTGAACGGGAATGACGGTTAAATCGCAATGGATGCCGTATTCTTCATTAAATAATCGGGCCAGCTCGCCAATGGTCATTCCGTGGCGATAGGGAATAGGGTAAAGTCCCACAAATGAGAAAAAACCTTTTTCAACCAGATTGCCTTCCACAACGTCTCCGCCAATGGGATTGGGGCGATCTAACACAACAACCGGAATGTGATGTTCCGCGCCGGCCTGCATGACCATAGCCATCGTGTACACATAGGTGTAAGCCCGTACGCCGATATCCTGTAAATCTACCACCAAAATATCCACGTTCGTCAGCATTTCGGCTGTGGGCTTGCGGTGTTTTCCATATAAACTATACACCGGAACACCAGTTTTGGGGTCTGTTTGATCCGCTACTTTTTCACCGGCGGAAACCGCCCCGCGGATACCGTGCTCCGGGCCAAACAGAGTAGTTAGCTGAATAGCAGGATTGTCCGCAAACAAGTCCGCTGTAGAGTTCAGATTATGATCCACACCGCTGGGATTGGTAACCAGACCGACGCGCTTTCCTTTGAGCAAATCGAGGTGGTTAACCAATAAATTTTCTACACCCGGTATCACATATGATGTTTGCGTTTGGGATTGTTGCTGTAGATGTATGTTTTGTTTCATGGCTGTACATGAGAGGCTGATTGCTGCCAGAATAAAAATAAAAGTTCGCTTAAAACGCACACTGTTCCCCGTAAGAAATTTCAAGTTGATTCAATTTGTGAACAAACTCGACTAAAATAATCATTGCCAAGCAAAAATACAAAGGAATTTTTAGGAAAAAAATGGGGAAGTGGGTAATCAATCTCCGCTCAGAATATTTCCCAGTAAATTACCGCCGATTCCACCGATTCCTTTTTGTTCTCCTTTGCTTTGGAAGCGGGCTGCTGCATAAATCCGGTCTGCCAAACGGGAAAAAGGCAGGCTTTGCAAGTACACTTTGCCCGGACCTTGTAAGGTAGCCAAAAATAATCCTTCGCCTCCAAACAGCGCGTTTTTAAAACCACCCACGAACTGAATATCATATTGAACGGAAGGAGCAAAAGCCACCAGGCAGCCCGTATCCAAACGCAGGCGTTCACCCGGCGCCAAATCACGTTCCATAATGGTACCGCCGGCATGAACAAATGCCATACCATCACCAACGAGGCGTTGTAAAATAAAGCCTTCGCCTCCAAATAAACCGGCTCCAAGTCGTTTGGTGAAAGCCACTTCAATATCTATTCCTGAAGCAGCACATAAAAAGGCGTCTTTCTGGCATAGAAATTCTCTGCCCATGTGTGAGAGGTCGAGGGGAATAATTTTACCGGGATACGGCGCAGCAAAAGCCACGTGTCCCTTTCCGTCTCCATGATACAGAAAAGTAGTGATAAAAAAACTTTCGCCGGTGATCATGCGTTTAAATCCGCTGAACAATCCGCCGCCTGTGGAAGTTTGCATTTCAATCCCGTCTTCCATGTAGAGCATGGCGCCGGTTTCCGCGCGTACGCCTTCGCCGTGATCCAGTTCCACTTCAACGGTTTGCATATCGTCGCCAATTATTTTGTAATCGATGATGTCTGCCATGTTTTCCTCACTTTTTTGAATTATTCGCATATTTTAAAATTTAATATTAAAATCAAGACCCGCCAAGAGAAATCTAAAATAGTTAGGATTTACTATTGAGTCTTGGGTAATTTTTCTAAATGATCCTGATCCATAAAACCAAGGTTCCAAAGCTAAAATGATTAAACCCTGCAATAGATGAGCACTGAAAAACCATTTGTTTTTTTAAATCAATTCGCTTAAATTTTTTTATGAGTTTTTTCTCATTCCGGCACAAAAAATATATTCAAACTGTGATTCCGTTTTTATTTATTGTAACATTTTTATTAAGTGCCTGCAATTCTGTAACGACCTTGCATATTAAACCCTTTTCCAGCGATGGCTGCAGCCTGTTTCCGGATCGGTCTTTAATGGATTCCACTGATTGGTGTAACTGTTGCTTCGAACACGATATTCGTTATTGGCAGGGTGGTACCGAGCGCGAACGGGCGCAGGCCGATTCCATTTTTAAACAATGTATTTTGGAAAAGACCGGCAAGATAAAATTAGCCGAACTCATGTATCGCGGTGTGCGCCTGGGCGGAAGCCCCTATTTCCCTACCTGGTACAGATGGGGCTATGGCTGGAATTATAATCGT
>JANTHG010000130.1 GCA_024762535.1 Calditrichaceae bacterium | reverse complement strand
ATTTCGATCGCCTTATAAATTTCGGAAAACGGTGCGTTTTTAAGCAAATAACCGGAAGCTCCGGCGCACAGCGATTGAAATATTTTGTGGGAATCGGAATAAATGGTAAGCATAATGATATTGATTTCGGGATATTTTTTTTTGATGAGTTCTATTCCGCTGATCCCTGAGATACCGGGCAGACCAATATCCATCAAGATAATATCGGGTAGATGATCGGGAGATAAATTATGCATGAACAGCTCAACAGATTCAAAAGCCTGTTCACAGCTCATGTTTTCTTTCTGATTCAGGAAATTTTGAAGGGCTTCCCGAATGGTTGTGTCATCTTCGACTATGGCAATATTGATCATACCTTAGTATACCTTTTAATCCTGTTTGATGAAATCCCATAAACAGGGGATTTTAAACAGCCTTCATTTTTAAAAGAATCTCCAATCCATTTTGATTTAGGAACTCGATCCGGGCATCGATTCGTTCGGCACGCATTTTCATGTTTTTTAGGCCGTTTCCCGACTCTGCTTTTTGAATGTCAAAACCCTGGCCATTGTCGGCAATTTTCATTTCAAAACGGCCATCTTTGTTTAATAAATTTACCCAAACATCCCTGGCATCGGCATGGCGGGCGATGTTGTTAATGGCTTCTTTATATATCAGAAATAGATTCTGGCGGATATTGATGGCCATTTTGTGATCCGGGTTTAATCCCCTTTGAAGAAAATGGAACTGAATATCTTTTGGCGTCAACAGGTCAACACCTAAATCTTTCATGCGATCCAGTAAATCGCCAATTGTGTCATTCCGGGCATCGATGGACCAGATGGTGTCACTCATGGCTACGATAACCTCCCTGCTAACCTCTCCAATAGTGCGGGCAATTTTGTATATATGGGGTTTGTCATTCGTGTTTTGGATAATTTCCGAATGAATGGCTATTTTGGTTAGGGCCGAACCGATATCATCGTGCAGATCACTGGCAATCTGTACACGCAACCGTTCTATTTCCAGCGCTCTTTCCAAACGAATTCTGTAAAACAGATACAACAAGCCGAGCAGGATTAATATGGCCAACAATTGAAACCACCATGTTTTCCAAAAGGGCGGGGCGATAAGAATGTTCAACAATAACTGCTGATTGGACCAGATTCCGTCGCTATTACTTCCCTTGATTTTAAGCGTATATTTTCCAGGGTCCAGGTTGGTGTAACTGGCATAGTGCCGTGAACCGGCATCGATCCATTTGCGGTCGAGCCCTTCCATCTTGTATTTATAACGATTTTCCTCAGGCGCGTTAAAATCAAATGATGAAAATTCAAGCGAGAAAAAATTTTGCCAGTATTCAAGCCGTATCCCATTTCTTTTCAGTTGGATCTGATCCACTTGAAGTGGCCGATCAAATATTTTAAAGGAAGTTATGCGCAGCGGAGCCTTAAATGTACTCTCCTTAATTTCTTGCGGCGAAAACATATTAAATCCGTTTACGCCTCCAAAGAGGAGTTGCCCGTTGCTACGCTTTAAGCAGGCACCCGCATTAAATTCATTACTCTGCAAACCGTCGGAAGGCGAAAATCGCTTTACCTTCATGGTGTGCGTATTCAAACGGTAGAGTCCATGACCGGAGCTAAGCCAAAGATTCCCGTCGGCATCATTAAGTATAGCATAAATCACTTCGCCGGAAAGAGGGCTGTAAGAAGGCATATGCCTGAATATCCCTGCGAGCGAATCACCTAGCACCATATAGGACAAGCCGCTGTTGGTACCCACCCACAAAATCCTTCTTCCTCTTTCCTTTGTTTCGTAAATTGAATGCACAATATTACTGATCAAGGAATTAGGATTTCCCTCAGTATGTATAAAGCGTGTGAATGTCCCCTCCTTTTCATCAAAACGGCACACACCTCCGCCCCAACCACCAACCCAGATCACCCCTTTGCTGTCTCGAAACAGAGTGCTAATATAATTGCCGGACAGACTTTTGGAATTGGCCGGATCCCTTTCATATTTTTTAAATGTTTTGCGCCGCATATCATAGACAATGATTCCCTGATCAAATGTCCCGATCCAGAGTTTGTGGTGTTTGTCAAAGCAGAGCGACATTATATAGTTGATGCCTTTCTTTTCCGGAATTGACCGGTCGTCCTGAAATCGGGTAAACTTTTTAGATAGAATATTAAAGCGATTCAACCCTCCTCCCCTGGTGCCGATCCATAGATTATGGCTCTGATCGCATAAAATGGCACTCACATTATTACTGCTTAAACTGTTGATATTTTTAGGGTCATTCCGATAGGAAATGAATCCAGCCTTTTGGGGATTATATTGATCGAATCCTCCGCCGTCCGTACCAATCCAGAGCTTTTGCTGCCAATCTTCGCAAAAGGACCATACTTTGTTATGGCTTAACGTTTGCGGGTCATGAGGATTATGACGAAAATGTTTAAAGCGGTTTAATTTCCTGCTTAACAGATTTAAACCGTCGGACCCTATCCACAACATCCCCGACCGATCCTGCATGATGCTGTATATTTTATTTCCACTTATGCTGGATGGATTATCCGGCTGGTAGCGGAAATGAGTGAATGTCCCGCTTTCGCGATTTAATCTATCGAGTCCGCCGGAGATCGTGCCGAGCCATAATTGGTTATCACGGTCTTCATACACAAAACTGACATCATTATTGCTTAAACTGTAAGCATCTTTTTCAATATGAACGTAATGTTTAAAAGAACTATCCGCAGGCGAAAAACAATTGACTCCCCCGCCAAGTGTTCCTATCCAGAAATAACCGGAGCGATCCTTAACCAGTGAAGTAATCCGATCGGAACTTAAACTGTTTTGATTATCCGGCTGATGCTGATACACTTTTAAGGAGTGATCTTTCCCCTTTTTGAAAGTCAGTGAAACCAATCCATTCCACGTTCCAACCCATAACGCCCCCTTTGAATCCACATACAACGTTCGGATATGGTCAGAAGGGAAACGGTCATCGTTAAAAGATTTAAAACGGTCCTGCGCGGGAATATAATATTTTAAGCCGTTGCCCCAGGTTCCCACCCATAACACACCGCTGCTGTCCGTACAAAGAGCCGTTGGACGCTGACCATTAATAGCATTATTCTCCTGCCCCGAGCAGAGGTAACGAACAAATTTTCCGTTCGTCCGATCATATCTATTCAGTCCCTGCCAGGTGGCAACCCAGAGATTCTTATTTTTATCTTCCTTAATATCCCAGATCCAGGAGTGCGATAAAGATGTACTGTCCAGGGGATTATGTTTATATACTTTAAACTGGTATCCGTCATAACGGTTAAGGCCATCCTCCGTGCCGCACCACACATAGCCCAAATGATCCTGATAGATGCAGTTAATGGTATTTTGAGACAGGCCGTCCGCCACGGAAAGGTGACGGAAACGAAGATCCTGGGAAAAGAGATACATAACGGTCAGATATAAAAAGAAGATAATCTGCAGTATTCGTTTCATATAGTTTCCGATTCATTTAAACGAAAAACAAAACAATGAAACAATGGGTTAAATATATTCATTCACAATATCAAAAGACTTGGAATGAACTAAAAAAAATTTAAGGGTCCTTATGCTATATTCAAAATAATTATTGATTTTTTAAGTCACTTATATTTCATTAAGGAACAAAATGAACTGGTATGATGAGGTATGAAATTTATTATCGTGTATTTAGCTTTCATATTCAAGATTGGAACAGCGGAATTTATAGTCCTTATTTTGCGTCTATATTTTTATATAACCACTTTGGGATAGAAGATATGAACCAGAAAGTACTTTTAATCGAAGATGATGACGACATTGCACGCCTGTTAGAATTGCATTTACAGGATTTGGATTTAGACCTGGAATCCGCCACAGATGGAAAAAGTGGTTTACAAAAAGCACTTCAAAACGACTATGAACTTGTTATCTTAGATGTTATGCTACCTAAAATGGACGGCCTGGAAGTTTGTCGAAGAATTCGCGAATCCAAAAAAAGCTTACCGATTTTAATGCTGACCGCCAAATCGGAAGAATTGGACAAAGTACTGGGGTTGGAGTTAGGTGCCGACGACTATATGACCAAACCTTTTAGTATTCGTGAATTAATGGCACGCATAAAATCTATTCGCCGTCGTATTTCTTCCATTAAAAATGAAACGGATCAATCCGAAGCAACGCATTATACGTTTGATCATTTACAAATCGATACGGAAAAACGAAAAGTCGTATTGGATGGCCGCATTTTGGAACTAACCGCCAAAGAGTTTGATTTACTTACATTATTTGCATCCAATCCCGGAAAAGCCTTTACCCGTGAAGTACTGCTCAACAAGGTTTGGGGATATAATTTTTCAGGTTATGAACATACAGTCAATTCGCACATCAATCGCTTGCGCGCAAAAATTGAAACCGACCCATCCAATCCTAAATTTATTAAAACAGTTTGGGGTATTGGTTATAAATTCCGGGAAGCCTGATCCGTGTTTAAATCATTATATGCAAGAATCTCTTCCATATTTCTTGCCCTCATCCTAATATTGGGCGCTTTCCAAATTTATTTATCCATTAATTCTTCTGTTAATTATGTTTGTGAAGCCACACAAAAGCTAAATATTAATCTGGCGGCACAAATTGCTTCCCGCTGCGAGCCTTTTTTTCAGGACAGCATTCACCATGGCCGTCTAATGGAAACCGTAGCCGATTTCCACCAGCTCAATCCTCATGCAGATATTTTTATTTTGGACGAAAATGGTAAAATCATAGCCAGTTCTATAAAAAATGAACTGGTTCAGCGCCATAAAATCAACATCAGACCTATCCTTCGCTTTTTATCCGACAACGCGTATGACCAGTTACCCATACTTGGAGATGACCCTACCCATAGCTTCCAAAAGAAAATATTTTCTGCCACCCGCATTTCCATGGGGAGTATGGGGAACGGTTATTTATATGTGACACTGGCAAGCTCACGAAATGATTTGGGAACCAACAGTATTTTGAACAGTTATATTTTACGCTCTGCTTCGCTTTCCATTCTAATCACTGTCCTGTTTGCCGCAGCCGTTGGGCTGGTTTTATTTTTCTTTTTAACCAAACGCATCCAAACCATGACAACTGCCCTGCGTCGATTTACTACCGGCGAATTTAACAGACGTCTTCCGGTACAAAGCAGTGATGAACTGTCTGAAATGGCTAAAGCTTTTAATTTTATGGCAGAAACCATTGAAACCAATATGCAGCAATTACACACAAACGACCGGCAACGCAGGGAACTGATTGCCAATATTTCCCATGATTTGCGCAGCCCGCTGTCTTCCATTCAGGGGTATCTGGAAACAATATTAATGAAACAAAAGGAACTTCCCGCAGAACAGCAAAAAGAATTTTTAGAAATTACTCAAAGGAATGTAATCCATTTAAACCGACTGGTTAATCAGTTATTTGAATTATCCAAATTGGATAGCAACGAAGTACAAATGCATCCCGAGCCATTTTCTTTAACAGAGTTGGTTCAGGATATTGTACTGAAATTTAAACCGCTTACCAATGAGAAAAATATTTCTTTCGATACAACCATTCCGGAACGCATCCCGCTCGTGTTTGGCGATATTGGAATGATCGAACGGGTTATATCGAACCTGATTGATAACGCCATAAAATACAGCCCTTCGCAGGGCATTATTTTTATAACCTTACAAAACAATCAGCAAAGTGTTCGCTTTATGATTAAAGACCAGGGCCCCGGAATTTCTCAGACTGATTTACCTCACATTTTTGATCGTTTTTATATGGCTGATAAGAGTCGAACCAAAGGTAACCATGGAAGTGGTTTGGGACTGGCCATTGCCCAACGCATTCTTAAAGTGCATCACAGTGAATTGAGTGTTGAAAGTAAATCAGGAAAAGGAACAGAGTTTGCTTTTTCCCTTTCCGTACATTCTTTTTCCAATGTTTGAAAGAAACAATTATTTTTATTTGAACAGACGATATTCGTTTATAGGTTTTACAGCCTTTTGTGTAAATAATGAAGAACCGTTGCCGTCATTGTCAAGAGTACAGCGACGAAGCAATATCCTTTGGATGCAGGTTAATGTGGTTGGGGAGGCGTCTTTTAGCGCCGTGATGATTCTAAATTCGTGAGAGCACAAAGAAACACCCCCCTCAGTCCCCCATTGCTGGGGGAAAGTTGGTTGTCGAGCCGAGAAGGCAAGTAAGTGAAATTTTATTGCTGTGATAATTGAGTATTGGTTATAGACTCTTTACTCTTAATTTGCCAGCATATCCTGCTGACGCTGCAGCTGCCACATTTCTTTGTAAAACCCTTCTTTTTGCAGTAAGGATTTATGTGTCCCCTGCTGAATTATTCGCCCCTTGCATAGCACCACTATTTGTTCGAAACGATCCATCATAACCAAGCGATGCGTAATATGAATAATGGTTATGCCCGACAGGCGTGTCAGAATGGTTTCCAAGACTGCCTGCTCTGTAAAAGCATCCAAACCGGAAGTTGCTTCATCCAACAGTAATACTGGCGCCTCTTTTAATACAGCCCGGGCAATGGCCAGGCGCTGACGCTGCCCCCCGCTCCACTTCTGGCCATGCGCTCCAACCTCTGCTTCCAGACCCTGTTCCAATCCGGAAACAAAATTCCACAGATCCGCTGCCTGTAAGGCTTGTGTTAAATCTTGTTCTTCTGCTTGTGGCTTAGCAAGAAGCAGATTTTCCCGCACCGTACTGTCAAACAAAAAGGTGGACTGCGACACCACAGCCATTTGTTTGCGTACCTGTTCCGAATCCATTTTCTTCAATTCTACAGAGCCAAGCTGAATGCTTCCCGTGTGATATTCGCGGAAGCGCAGCAGTAATTGAATAAGGGTGGACTTACCCGCTCCGCTCGGTCCCACAATGGCTATCCTGGAACCAGCCGGGATGGACAAGGAAATATCCTGTAAAGTAGGCGTTGCATTAGGCTCGTAGCGGAATGTAAGTTCTTTAATGGCAAAATCTGCCGAATCCGGCAGCGCTTCCGGAACATCCGGTTCCCGTACTTCGGGCGTGGCATCTACCATCTCAAATAAACGACCGGCAGCGCGACTGTTTTTCTCTAAGAATTGCAATGCTTCGGGCAGAGGCAGCAGGGCTTCAAACGAAGCCATTACACCAAGTACAATAACGGCAAGATAAACTCCATCCAGCGTATTTTGCTGTACTAAGGGAATGGCGAATACCAACATGGTTAAAACCGCCGCATTCATCAACAACCCAATGAGTGCTTCGTGCAGGGCACTGATCCGCGTCATCTTTTGTTCCAGCCGATCCAGCTTACGGTTCACTTCGTTTATCTGTTTACGATGTGAATCCTGCCCGTTAAACACCGTAAGCTCTGCCATGCCCTGAATCTGATCCAAAATCAACACATTCAAATCCGCGCGCAATTTTAAAATGGCTTCCCCTGTGCCCTGCGCCCATAAATAGCTCAACGCCGGAACGGCCAATCCGGCCAGTGCATGAAAAAGCAAAATAGTAATGCCAAATACGGGATCGTATACCCGTAACAATATCCACATTAACAAAGAAATACCCACAGCCACCATGGGAGGCGCCAGAACGCGGACAAAAAAGTGTTCCAGTGTTTGCACATCACTAACAATACGATTTAACAAATCGGCACTTTTGTATTTCTGCAAACGAGCAGGCGCTAACGGTTCCAGCGCTTCAAAAAACCACACCCGGAAACGGGTGAGCAGTTTAAAGGTGGTATCGTGGGTAACCAGTCGTTCCAAATAGCGAAACAAACCGCGTGAAATACCAAAGAAACGTACGCCAACTATCCCTACTTGCAATTCGGAAATAGAAGGATGCAGGGCTGCCTTGGAAATAATATAAGCCGAGGTCATCAGCAGCCCGATACTGCTGCCTACGGTTAAAAACCCGAGCAGAGCGGCCAATAACATCCACCACTTATAATCGGCGGCCATACGGATAAGTCGGGTTACGGGATTCATACAGACGCCTCCCCGTAAGCCCGGAATAGTTGCGCATAGGGACCATTTTTTTTAAGTAAAGAATGATGGGTACCGGATTCTATGATTTTCCCCTGTTCCAAAAAAATAATTTGATCCGCATCCGTTACCGAGCTCAGGCGATGTGCAATGAGCAGTACGGTTTTACCCTTACACAAACGGTTAATACTTTGTTGAATTTCGGCATCCAAACGCGGATCCAGATTCGAGGTGGGTTCATCCAGAATCAGCAAAGGTGCCTGTCGTAAAAACGCACGGGCCAGGGCGATCCGTTGTGCTTGTCCCCCGCTGAACCGGCTGCCTTCTTCACCGACTATGGTATCGTAACCATCCGGCAAATCCTGTACAAGCGCATGCAAATGTGCCTGCCTGGCCGCCTCAATTATTTCTTCCCGGGAAGCCTGTGGTTTGGCAATTAAAATATTTTCTGCAATAGTCCGATGAAACAGATACGGTTTTTGGGGCAACCAGGAAATATTCTGCAACCATTTCTCTTCGGGAATCGTTTGCAAATCCTTAGTTCCAACCAAAATAGTCCCCTGCTGGGCTCTGGCAAACCGAAGCAGTAAGGCGGCAATAGTACTTTTCCCGGAACCGCTTTTACCGACCAGGGCGACTTTGCTTTGTGGTTCAATTTGAAACGAAATGTTTTTTACAGCTGAGCTCTGCGCCTGGGGATAGGAAAACGATATATCTTTAAATACTAGTAGGTCCTGCAGGCTAAATCCGGAAATCGTTGTTTGTTTTTCAAACTGCGGTACAGGCGTTTCAAGAATTTCATAAATCCGCGCTGCAGCGGTTACCCCGTCCATCCCCGCATGAAATTTAGCACCCAGTTGCCGCATCGGCTGATAAAACTCCGGCGCCAAAATCAAAATAAACAAAGCAGGTTGGAAGGCCATTTTTGCGTACATCAACCGCAGACCAATTTCCACCGCCACCACAGCGGTACTGATGGTAGCAGCCATTTCCAGCACCAGCGCCGACA
>JANTHG010000129.1 GCA_024762535.1 Calditrichaceae bacterium | reverse complement strand
GAATATCATTCGATTTTAGCCATCAGGTAAAGGAATACATGCAGCTCGAAACTATATTTAAAAAGGTATTTCAGACGGCTCAATCCTGTGGATATGACATCTATGTGGTGGGTGGTTTCGTTCGTGACAAATTGATGGGTAAAACCGTTAAGGATATCGATTTTGTTGTGGTGGGTGACGCCATGCGTTTTGCCGACCGGCTTAAAAAAGATTTGCATTTGCGCACACTGGTTCGCTTTCCGCGCTTTGGCACGTTTATGGCCCGCTATTACAGTTACGACCTGGAATTTGTAAATGCGCGTTCCGAATCTTATGAGAAAAATTCCCGTAAACCCGTAACCAAACCGGCCGATTTAACATCGGATTTAAGCCGGCGTGATTTTACCATCAATACCCTGGCCATGCGTTTGGACCCGGAACGGTTCGGTGAAATTATAGATGTTTATAACGGGAAAAAAGACATCGAAGTCGGCATTATCCGCACACCTTTGGAACCGGAGCAAACATTTTCCGACGATCCTTTGCGCATGATGCGTGCCATTCGTTTTGCTACCCGCTTTCATTTTAAAATAGAGCCGCGGGTTTACGAGGCCATTAAAAAAACCAAAGAACGCCTTTCAATTATTTCACAGGAACGGATAACTGATGAATTCAATAAAATTTTGTTGACCGAGCAACCCTCTTTGGGCCTGCGTATGTTGGACGAAACCGGATTACTGCCCATTTTCCTGCCTGAGTTAACGGTGATGAAAGGTGTGGAACAGCGCGAAAAATTCCATCATAAAGATGTGTTTTACCATACACTGGAAGTATTGGACAACATCGCACCCTTTACCAACCGGCTGGAACTGCGTCTGGCAGCTCTGTTCCATGATGTTGGAAAACCGCGTACCAAACGTTTTCAGCCCAAAACGGGTTGGACCTTTCACGGCCACGAAGTAGTGGGAAGGCGCATGGCAGGGGGGATCCTGCGGCGTTTAAAATATTCTTCGGAAACCATTGAATATGTACAAAAGCTGGTGGCTCTGCATCTTCGACCGATGGCTCTGGTAAATGATGAAGTAAGCGATTCCGCTATCCGGCGCCTAATTTTTATGGCCGGAGAAGATGTAGAAGATTTGATGACCCTGTGCCGGGCGGATATTACCTCCAAAAACCCGGAACGGGTAAAACGCTATTTAGCCAATTACGACCGGGTTATTAAACGCATGGCTGAAGTGGAAGAACGGGACCGTTTGCGTAATTTCCAACCTCCGGTGGATGGCAACGAAATTATGCAGCTGTTTGAATTAAAACCCGGCCCGCAGGTGGGTAAAATCAAAAAATTTATCGAAGAAGCTATTCTGGAAGGCGATGTTCCCAACGAACACGACGCTTGTTTGGAATATATCAAACAACATATAAATGAAATTTTATAGGATAGACCGATGCGTGTGATTTTTTGGTATATGGACCAGTTTAAATATCATCCGGCCATTAAGAATCTTGAAACAGCGAAGGATGTTACGGAAGACGGACTGTTTAAAGACACGATCGTTGCCTTTGTACACGGGGAGGCAGAAGATGAAGAAAATGCTTCTAAAGTGGAAACCAAGCTGGTTAAAAATGTAAAATGGCTGGCAAGTAAATTAAACTGTTCCAATGTAGTGCTCCACTCCTTTGCCCATTTAAGTACTTCCAAATGCGAACCGGAATTTTTACAGGGTCTGTTCGACCGGGCGGAAGTACGCTTAAAAGGCTCCGGACTCAATGTGAGCCAGACGCCGTTCGGGTATTTTTTAGACATTGAAATGAATGCACCGGGTAAATCATTAGCCCGGGTGTACAAGGAATTCTAAAAAAATTGAATATTTTTAAATTCTGCTTGTAATGTTAGCAACTTTTAGGCTATCATAACGTCTATATGAAAATCTTGAAATAAGTGGTTTCCAATAACCATTAAACCCAGGTTCGGAGAAAAGGACTATGAGCGAAGCAACAATATCTACAGAAAACGCAGTACCGCAACTAACTGCCTGGCAGAAAATTATCGGTATGTTTACCAATCCCGTAGCGGTATTAGAAAATTTACGCCTGTATCCGGACTGGCTTGTCCCGGTCAGTTTAATGATTTTAGCCAGCATCCTGTTTGTATTAAGCACTTCGGACCTTACTCTGGAATTACAAAAAGAAGCTATCTATAATAATTCTCTTGTACCGGAAGAATACAAAGATAAAGCTATAGAAAGCATAGAAGGAAAGACCGAAATGCAGCGCAATTTGGAAGGAACCGCGGGTAGTGTGATTAATGTATTGCTCGTCTTTTTTGTGGCTTCCGGTGCCTTTTTTGTGGTAGGGAATTTTATAATGGGTGGCGAAGCCAAATTCAAACAGGTCTTTTCCATGTATAGCTGGGTTGGTTTGGTTGGTGTCGTGGAACTGCTTGTTAAGCTACCCCTGGCCCTTGCCAAAGGTTCCTTGCATGTGTACACAAGTCTGGCGGTGCTGATGGACCCGGGACAGGAAAAAACCATTCTCTTCGGCTTGCTCAATGCCATTGATTTGTTTACAATCTGGAAGATTATTTTATGGGCAACGGGTATGAGCGTTATTTACCGTTTTTCTAAAGCCAAGGGCTACACAGCTGCCATATCATTGTATGCTATTGTTTTGGCTGTTTCCATAGGATTCAATCAACTGTTTTAATGTTAAAGGAGCCTCTTCATGTCACGCTATTCACGAGCTGCCGCTTTTTTGTTTACGGCCACCATTTTCTTTTCGATGGCGCAGGGTGCATTTGCCCAGCAAGCTCCACAAACAGTGCTGAGTCTGCGGCAATGTATCGATATTGCGCTGGAAAATAATACAACGCTTAAAACAAGCGCCTATATGGAAAAAGCGGCGGAAATGGATGAGCTGAGCAGTTATCACGGAATTTTACCCACCATGTCCGTTACAGCAGGTCGTGGTAAGGTGGAAACCGGACCATCCGAATATCTGAGCAATGAACCGGTGGCCATTGATGAACAAACGGGTAATGTTATCTACGAACAGCGTACCCGCGCTATTCCCAAGTCGACCCGTAAATCTACCAGCGCGGGTATAAATGTAAATCAGATGATATTTGATGGCGGCATCTGGTGGAATCAGATTCGTAAAGCCAAAGCAGACCTTGGATCTGCGGAGTACAACTATTTAAGCGAACGTGATAATACAATTTTAAAAGTGCAGCAGGCTTATTTTGATGTAATTAAACAGATAAAAATGTTAGAAGTGTATGATGTAGCTGTGCAGCGCAGTCAGGCACAATTAGACCGTAGTCAGAACATGTATGAACTGGGAGCTATCGCCCGTTTGGATGTATACCGCGCCAAGGTGAATCTCGGTAACGACCGTATCAATTATTTAAATCAGAAAAATACGGTTGAGCAGAGCAAGAAAAATTTAAACCTGGTTATGGGTCGGGACCCTTTTACGCCGCTCGGTGTGGAAATCGACACCGAACTGGAACAATCACTGCCGCCTATTGATGAAATGATGCAAACCGCGCTGGCCAATCAGCCTATGGTCAAGAAAACAAAAATGGATATTCGCTCGCGGGAGTTGTCGCTTTCCATGGCCAAGGGTATGAATTTCCCTAAAATATCCGCTTATCTCAATTACAACCGTTTTCATGAAAACGCGGTAAAAGTGTTCTCGGAATTTGATAAAAATTACCAGACGCAGTATGGTATAAATCTGTCTTTTAATGTGTTTAATGGTTTCTCGGATTACACCAACGTCCAGAAAGCGGAAATCAACTATAAAAGTGCGGTCGAAAATTTTGAAGATTATAAACGCCAGTTAAAATCTACGATTCACCAATATTATGAAACCTACCAGTCCACACTGGACATTATTAAAATAAATAAAGAAAATTTAGAAGCTGCCAAAGAAGAGTTGCGTCTCGCTGAAGAACGCTATCAGGTTGGAGCCGTAACGTCTCTGGATGTACGGGATTCGCAGGTGAATTTGACCCGTGCCGAAGAAACGCTGATTGCCGCCCAGTTTGCCGCCCGACTCATTTTGGCCCAATTGGATTATCAATTGGGACTTACTTCAAAAAAATTATAAAGGCGTTAGCATGAAAAAAATATTGGTCGTTGCAGGTGTTGTAATTATACTGGCTGCACTGGTTGCGGTCAATATTTTACGCAAGGAAAAAGGGAAAGAAGTATCCGCTGAAAAAATCACCTTTGGTACGGTTCAGCAGAAAGTAACCGGTTCCGGACAAATAAAACCAGCCATCGAAGTAAAGGTAAGCGCGCAGGTTGCGGGAAAAATAGTAAAGCTTACCGTTAAAGAAGGCGACCAGGTGCGTAAAGGTATGTTGCTTGTGGCACTCGATCCGACTCAGTATCTGGCATCTGTAGACCGTAATAAATCTTCCCTGATGGCTGCCAAAGCCAATGAGAAAAAAGCGCACAGCGATTTGGTGCGTGCACAGGAACTCTTTAAAAAGAATCTTATTTCCGCCGCAGAATATGAAGCTACACAAGCAAGCAGCGAAGCAGCCATTTCTAACCGGATGCAGGCCGAAGCCGCTCTAAAAGAAGCGGAAGACGCTTTGGCCAAAACCAAGCTTTATGCCACAATGGACGGGGTGGTTACCCGCCTGAATAAGGAAATCGGTGAAATGGCCATTGGCGCTCAGTTTCAGGAAGATGTGATTATGGTTGTATCCGACCTTTCGGTGATGGAAGCTGTTGTGGAAATAGATGAGAATGATGTGATTAATGTGCATATTGGTGATTCGGCCCGTGTGGAATTAGATGCTTTCGCCGATACCAGTTTTGCCGGACAGGTCACGGAAATTGCCAATTCGGCCATTACCAAAGGTCTGGGCACACAGGAGCAGGTTACCAATTTTGAAGTAACAGTAACTCTGGACCAACCGGACAAACGCTTTCGTCCCGGTATGAGTACTACTGTGGATATCATGACAAAAAGGCTGGAGCATGTATTGCGTCTGCCCATTCAGGCGGTAACCGTACGAAGCCCGGAAGCCTTAAAAAAAGGGAAGAAGTCTGCCGCGGAAAGTGGCGAATCGGACTCTAAAATGCAGGAAGTAGTATTTGTGATTGAAGAGGACCGGGCGCAGGCCAAACCCGTGAAGCTCGGCATCAGTGATGATACCCATTATGCCGTATTGAGCGGCCTTAATGATGGTGACCAGGTAATTACCGGACCCTTTCAGCTCTTAAATAAAACCCTGCACAATGGCGATTTGGTCACGGTGAAAAAGGTGAACACCAAACGAAAATAAATTAGCAGAGGTTGTATGCTCATCGAGATGACCAACTTAACCAAGATTTACCGCATGGGCGCCATCGAAGTTCCTGCCTTAAAAGAAATTAATCTGACTATTGATGAAAATGAATATGTAGCCATTATGGGGCCGAGCGGCTCCGGTAAATCTACATTAATGAATATCCTCGGCTGCCTCGATGTGCTTACCACTGGACGCTATGTACTGAATCAGAATGATGTTAGTGATTTAAGCGATGACCAGCTTGCCGATATTCGCAATAAGGAAATCGGGTTTGTATTTCAGACATTTAATTTACTGCCCAGAGCCAATGCTGTACACAATGTGGAACTGCCGCTTATTTACAACGGCATTTCCCGTACTGACCGAAAAAAAATGGCCATTAAAGCGTTAGAAGAAGTAGGATTGGGCGACCGGGCCGACCACCGGCCCAATCAACTTTCCGGAGGCCAGCGTCAGCGGGTGGCTATTGCCCGTGCTCTCATCAACAATCCTTCGCTTATTCTCGCGGATGAACCTACTGGCAATCTGGATTCCAAAACCGGGCAGGAAATTATGGAAATCCTGCAAAAATTACACGCAGCAGGCAATACGGTGGTGCTTGTAACACACGAAGAAGAAATTGCCCACCATAGTAAACGTATCATTCGTCTGTTGGACGGGCGGATTATTTCCGATGAAAAGTTGAACTGACCATGTACACGTTTTCCCGTTTTAACGAATATCTGTTAATGGCTTGGGAAGCGCTTAAAAGCCACAAATTGCGTTCCCTGCTTACCACACTCGGCATTTTAATCGGTGTTACGACCATCATTACTATCTGGACCACTATTCAGGGCTTAAATCAGTATGTTTACAAGCAATTATCCAATATTGGTTCTGGTACCATTTATGTGGAGAAATATTCCTGGATAATAAAAAACGATTTTTGGAAATACCGAAATCGTAAAAATATTACCTACAAAGAATACGAAGCCATAAAAAAATACAGCACCCTCGCCAAAGCCGTGGCTCCCGAAGTTTACTCTGCCAAACTGGTTTCCTACAAAAACGAAAAATTAGAAAATATTTACATTGTAGGCACTACCGAGCAGTATGCCCAAATGAGTAATCTGTATCCGGAAACCGGGCGGTTTTTAACGGCTCAGGATGTGCGCAGCAACCATTATGTTTGTGTACTGGGTGCGGAAGTAGCGGAAAAATTATTTAAGTCGGAAAACCCCATTGGGCGCAGAGTGCGGATTGGTGACCATAAATATCTTGTAATAGGATTACTGGAAAAACGGGGCAGCTTTTTCGGGCAAAATATGGATACCTTTGTGATTGTACCCATTGGCACCTTTAGGCGTGTTTACGGAGGGCATCGCGGTTTGCGTATCGGCGTAATGGCCCGAAAAGCAGAGCTATTGGATGACTTAAAAGAAGAAATCCGCGGCATCATGCGCAGAGTACGGAAAACAAAACCCGGTGCTGCCGATGATTTTTCCATCAATCAGCAGGATATGCTAACAGATCTCTACGGACAGTTGACCAACGGGTTATTTGCGATTGTATTTATTATCGGCGGTATTTCGCTGCTGGTGGGTGGCATCGGTATTATGAATATTATGCTGGTGAGCGTTACCGAGCGCACCAGAGAGATTGGTATTCGCAAGGCGATTGGCGCCAAACGGCGGAATATTCTGATTCAGTTTTTAATTGAAGCGCTGCTTATTTCTTCTGTCGGCGGGCTGATTGGTTTGATTCTCGGATATATTGCCGGCAGCGTGGTGCTGGCGCAAATGGATTTAAGCACCGGTGTGGGCATCACTTCCATTGCTATCGGATTTGGTTTTTCAACTCTGGTGGGTGTTTTAGCCGGTTCCTATCCGGCGTCCAAAGCATCAAAACTGAATCCCATTGACGCGCTGAGGTTTGAATAACGTATGTATTTGTTTGAAAACATCCTCATTGCACTGGAACAGATTCGTTCCGGAAAAACACGCACTTTCCTTACTACGCTGGGTATCACCATCGGGATTGCTACAGTTATATTTATTGTTTCTGTGCTCGAAGGGTACAATGCCAATATGACCAAAGAATTGAATGTGCTGGGCGCCAATACCTTTCAGGTGCAGAGAGATGATCAAATAAGCGGCATTCAGACCGGCCCGCGTGAAAAACGGAAATTTCGCCCTAAAATAAAACCGGAGCTGGCGCAAACCATTCGTGAACATTGTGATTTAATTGAAGCGGTAGGTGCCGAATTGTGGCAATTTGGTGTGGCAGTGGCGTATAAAGATAAAAAAACCAATCCCAATGTACGCGTGGCCGGTGGTGAACAGGAATTCTTTTTGAACAACGGGTATTTTATCGATACGGGTCGGGCATTTTCGCCCGAAGATATTGCCCTGCATAAACGGGTGGCGGTTCTGGGTATGGATGTGGTTGATGTGTTATTTCCATTTGAAAATCCTCTTGGTAAAAGCATCCGTTTGCATGGACGGAAATTTGCAGTAATCGGTTTGCTGGAACAAAAAGGAAATTCTTCGTTTGGCCAAAGCAGAGACAATCAGGTAATACTGCCTCTCTCTTCGTTTGAAGATTTGTTCGGCCGCTACCGTTCGGCTAATATTACTGTGCGGATTAAGCCTGGTGTAGCTTTTGATGAAGCCAAAACGCAGGTCATTGGCGTGGTACGTGCTGCGCGGAAATTACGCCCCGGAGAAGAAAATAATTTTGGTATTTTTTCCAATGATTCACTCGTGGATTCCTTTAATAATATAGCCGATAAAATTAAACTGGTTGCCATTTTACTCGGTCTGGTTTCGCTCCTGGTAGGCAGCATCGGTGTGATGAATATTATGCTGGTTACTGTAACAGAACGCACCAAAGAAATCGGCATTCGTAAAGCGGTGGGAGCGCATAAGGCCCAAATTCTGTTACAATTCATCAGCGAGGCTGTTGTGCTGAGTATAATCGGTGGGTTGGTGGGCATGGTGCTAGGCTTTGGGTTGGCTGGTTTGGTGAGTTTGTGGCTTAAAATTCCTTTTATGGTGCCGGTTTGGGCGGTAGTGAGCTCTCTTGTGGTTACGTCGCTTGTTGGTATCCTCGCCGGCATCTATCCCGCAGCGCGCGCCGCCGGACTGGACCCCATTGCCGCGTTGCGCTATGAATGAGAATAGCCGGCATCCTCTGTGCTAAGGGGATGATTAGGTTCGATGCTGCGGCAACAGGTTTAGTAAAAAATTGCAGCACTTTGTCCTTTCCCCCTCTATCAAGGGGGGATTAAGGGGGGTATTTTTTTCATTTGCAGATTATCGAATAATGCAGATTTTACAACCCCCTACCCCCCTTTGCTAAGGGGGAATTGGGTTTGATGTTAAGGCTACAGGTTTAGTAAAATAATTACAGCATTTTGTCCTTTCCCCCCTAGCCCTCTTTTCTAAAGGGGGATTAGGCTCAACCATTTATCCGCAATATGGTTTCCTGATTATTTAAGGACAGCTGTGTTTCTAATTCTTAATTATTAATTCTCTTCTCAACACTGCCAAATAGAATAAAACGCTCCACATCAAACCCGGGAAAAACGGTTCGATACCCAGCCAGTATTGCGGGGCTTGCGGATTTCCGTTCCAAATTCCGGTCAATAACCAAATCAAAGATAATAAAAAAGAGCTGCCCATAATAAACAAGGTGTGGGAGGCGGAGAGGCGCCATTTGGGAAAATAGGCGCTCAGCAGAGGCAGCAGCAGGGGCG
>JANTHG010000128.1 GCA_024762535.1 Calditrichaceae bacterium | reverse complement strand
AAGTACTTCTTTAAAAAGTGGAAATACAGCCTCATCCCGGGCTCTCGGAGGTCCGGCAGGTGATGCCTTTATGAGGGCTCTGTATTTACTCGTAAAAATTGCGAATCCAGCGGAACTGTTTAAGCGCTTCCATTAATTCCAATGAAAGCGGACCCTTTTCCACTGCTTTTACATTGGCCAGTAAATTTTTTTCTTTCCGCATACCGGGAATTACGGTAGTAAGCGCATCGAAACTAATCAGATAACGCAGAGCTGCTTCGGCAATGGATTCGGTTTCCGAAGCGGTAAGCTCAGCGATTTTTTGCACCCGTTCCCAAACCTGCTGTCTGCGTTCACCCCGAAAATATTGATTACGAAAATCTTTTTTAGGAAATTCTGTTTCCGGTGTTACAGCACCGGCCAAGGCACCTTCATCAAAGGGCACACGGGCAATCACAGCAATATTATTTTGGGAACAAAAAGGCAGCAGCGTATCGGCCGGCGCCTGGTCGAAAAGGTTAAAAATGACCTGAAAGGAATCAATCAATCCGGTCTTGCCTGCTTCAATTCCGTTTTCCGGCTGATGGTCATTGATAGAAATACCAAAGAAACGTACTTTGCCGTCTTTCTTTAAACGATACACTGCTTCTTTCCATTCATCTTGTTCCGCCCATTTGTCATTCCACACATGAAACTGCTGCAGGTCGATGTAATCCCGATTTAAATTGCGTAAGGATTTTTCCGTAGTCTGAATAATGTAGTCTGTCGGAAAAGATTCCTTTAATGTAGAAGTATCCTTAGCCGGCCATTCAAACCGTTTGGAAGGAATTTTTGAAGTGATGAACAGTTCTTTACCGGATTCTTTTTCGGCCTGCCCAATTAAACGTTCACTATGGCCCATACCGTAAACCAGGGCGGAATCGAAGAATGAAACGCCTTCATCTATGGCCCGGCGCAGCGCCTTTTTAGACTCTGCATCATCGGCTCCAATCCATAATGTTTTTCCGATTCCCCAACCGCCAAAACCAAGCCGGGAAACGGTTACATTGGATTTGGCAAATGTCTTATATTCCATAATTCACTCCTTTAATTAAAACAAGGCTAATACTTTTGTCCAGAACATCATTAAAATCATGGCTACAGGATAGACCGTAGCATAAATAATCAGCGGCCGTTGCAGCGAAGTCATTCCCGTACCAACTGCCAGTCCCGGGGTCGACGTCATACCGCCGCTGAGCAGACCAAACAATTCTACCAACATCATTTTATATTTCACCCGAGCCAGAATCGCTGTAATTATCATGGGAATTAATGTAATCGCTGCGCCTGTAATCAGCAACTTTAAACCCTGATGCTGAAAAATCTCAAACACCTGAGCGCCGGCTTTAATTCCCACAACAGATAAAAAGAGCGTCAGTCCCAGTTCCCGCATGAACGTGATAATGGGAACCGGCACCTGCCAAATAACAGGGCCTATTTTACCGCGATTACTTAAAAAGATACCGGCTAAAAGTACGCCTCCGGTAAGACCCAGATTGAAGGAAATGACCTTTCCTATGGAAAATGGAATCAAGCCCACACCGATACCAAGTAAAATCCCGAATAATATGGAAAAGATATCACCGCTTTCCAACTTTTTCATCTCATCGCCAAAGAGTTTTTTAACCTTTTCCATCTGCTCGGCATCCCCTGCCACCCGTACCCGGTCGCCCCATTGCAGCTTATGATGCGGTTCTGCCACAAATTCGACACCACCGCGGCGGATGCGGGTAATATTCACCTGATAATAGGCGTACAGATGAAGGTCTGCCAACGATTTACCCACAATCTCTTTATTGCTTACTACAAATTTCTGGGAACCGAAATAACTCGCTTCCGGGCAGCCCTGTTCCGATTCGTGCCCGAGATATGGAATGGCCGCTTCTATTTTTTGTGAGTCACCTACTAAACGCACAATATCTCCGGTATGCAATGGGGTCTCTGCTCCGGGAATAAGTACTTCGTTTTGGTGCAGGATGCGCGAAATAATAGTTCCGGTGGTAGCGGCAAAATTCAATTGCATAAGGGTTTTACCGTTGATTTCTTTATTCGTTACCTCAACACATTTTGTAATTACCTTAGCCCTGTTGCGATAACTCTGTTTTCGGAAATGCTCTTCCTCTTCGCTGATTTTTACCCGAAACAGCGCAGGCATCAATTTAATAAAAAGAATAACACCAATAACGCCAAAAGGATAAGCCACACCGTAGCCGGTTGACGTGAGCGCCGATTGTGTGGCTTCCTGAGCCGCCGCTAATCCTGGTGTACTGGTCATGGCCCCGGCAAACAACCCAATGGCTAGCGGCATATCCAAATGCCACCATTTGGCAATCAGCAGGGTAAGTCCCGCACCCAAAGCCAACAACACAAAAACCAGCGTGTACAGGGTTTGTCCCTGCTTACGGGACATATTTAGAATGGAAGGCCCTGACTGCAGGCCAATTGCGTAAATAAAGAGCAGCAAACCCAGCACCTGGAAATCATGATTTAAAGTAAATCCCAATTCCCCAAAAGCCATTCCGGAAAACAAAATACCGGAAGATTCCAAAGAAAAACCAAAAATTTTGATACGGCCGAGTATAAATCCCACTGTGATGACGAGCAGTAGCAGGATGATTTGATGCGTATGTAAATAGTGTATGATATATTCCATAAAATGGTCTCTTCATTCGTTAAAAGAGGCCAATTTAGTCATTTCAAGATAATGGCAAAAGAATTATTTTTTTTTATTGAACGGCTCTGATTTTACACCGGAATCAAAGCCTCCAGGATGTTATGACTAACTAACCCTGTCCTTTAGAGCAAAAGCTTTGTGATGCATGTATGGATTCAAAGCATTGAATCCATACAATGTTTTGAATCCCAAAGTGTGGGTCTTCCGGCTTCGATACTCAAACAAGAAAAGCTTAACCTTTAGTCCAGGAACTGTTTCGCCGCCATTACGATGGCTTCGTTGGTAGCCGGAAAGCCCAATTCAGGCTCCCGTTTATGCCCATCGATGGATGAAATAGCGTCTTTAATGGCAAACCAGACCGAGAGGCCATGCATAAAGGGTGGCTCGCCTACTGCTTTGCTTTGGCGAATGGTTCCTTCGTTGGGCGCTTTTTGAAGCAGTTGAACGCGGAAATCCCGGGGGATGTCATGAATGCCCGGAATTTTGTAGGTATCCGGTGAATGGGTAAGCAGATGGCCGGATTCATCCCATTTGCATTCTTCCATGGTGCACCAGCCTGCACCCTGCACAAAGGCACCCTGTATTTGCCCTATATCCAAATCCGGATTAACGGAATCACCCACATCGTGTAAAATATCGGTGCGTAAAAGTGTATGCTGGCCGGTAAGCAAGTCAATTTCCACTTCAGAAACAGCCATACCATAAGCAAAATAATGGAAGGGTGTGCCCTGTCCCGTTTCCCGGTCAAAATAAATGTCGGGTGTTTTATAAAATCCCGTAGCGCTGAGGGGAATCTGATTGAAATAGCATATCTGCGCCGCCTTTTCAAACGAGATGGTACGGTCGGGGTTGGTGGCATCGAACACCTTGTTATTCTTAAACATAATGTGTTTGGACAATGTGTAATTCTGTTCATCCATTTGATTAAAATATTCCGTCACCTGATAGGCCATACGGAATTTTAATTTATCCACCGCGTTCTTCACAGCCATGCCGTTTAAATCGCTTCCCGTAGAAGCGGCTGTAGCCGATGTATTGGGTACCTTTGAGGTATTGGTAGGTGTAATGAGAATCCTGTCTTGGTCCACCCCCAATTCCGCAGCGGCTATCTGACGCATTTTAGTATGCAGGCCCTGCCCCATTTCCGTTCCGCCGTGATTGACCTGAACCGTTCCGTCCTGGTACACATGCACCAGGGCGCCGGCCTGATTTAAAAAGGCAGTGGTAAAAGAGATGCCAAATTTAACCGGGGTACAGGCTAATCCCCGTTTCACAAATTCATGTTGCGTATTAAACGCTTCTACCAGCTTCCGTCTTTCAAAATAATCGGCTGAAGCTGTTAATTGTTTGTACATGGCAGGCAAATGATTTTGTTTTATTTTTTGGCCGTAATGGGTCGTGTCGCGCTTGTACATATCGTAAAAATTGATACGTCGTACTTCTAACGGGTCCAAACTCAACTGACGAGCAATGCGGTCAATGATGTTTTCCATAGCCACGATGCCCTGTGGCCCGCCAAATCCACGGAAGGCTGTATTCGAAGGTAAGTTGGTTTTCCAAACCCGGCCAATCACACGCATATTAGGAATGTAATAGGCGTTATCCGCATGGAACATGGCCCGTTCCAAAATGGCAAAGGAAAGGTCTGTGGCCGAACCGCCGTTAGCGTTTTGTTCCACATCCAGTGCCAAAATCCGGCCTTGTTCGTCAAACCCGACTTCATAACGGATATAAAAGGGATGACGCTTGCCAGTCATAATCTGGTCGTCATCGCGAAACAGACGCAACTTCACCGGTCGCCGGGTAGCATTGCTGAGCAAAGCGGCCCAGGCAGCTACATGATTAGCCTGCGTCTCCTTACCTCCAAAGGCGCCGCCCATCCGACGGATTTCCACAGTTACCGCGTGGCGCGGTATGCCCAGCACTTCGGATACCACCGCCTGCGTTTCCGAAGGATGCTGCGTGGAACTGTACACCATATATTCCCGGTCTTCTCCGGGCAGACACAGCGCGGTTTGGGTTTCCAGATACCAATGTTCCTGCGCGCCGGATTCAAAAGAGCCGTTCAAACGCAGAGGCGCTTCTTTTAGAGCCTGCTGAACCTGTCCCCGTTCGATTTTCCGCTCCGGCCCCATCAAACTTTGTACAGCCATGGCCTGCTTTAGAGACAATACCGCAGGCAACTCTTCAAAATCGATTTCTATGGTAGCAGCAGCCTGACGTGCTCGCTCTTCGGTTTCAGCTGCAATCAGGCAGATGGCCTGGCCTACAAAGTGCACTTCATCTTCGGCCAGGCAGGGCTCGTCATGTACAATCGGCCCCATTTGATTGATGCCGGGAATATCCTTTGCGCTAAGAACAGCCGCCACACCGGGCATATTCGCCGCCTTTTCCGTTTTCAGAGAACGGATTGCCGCATGCGCATGCGGACTATACAGCACATACCCGTGCAGCAATTGATTATGAACTGGAATATCATCCACGTAAACAGAGGCGCCGCTTACATGTTTGTAGGCGCTTTGATGTATGGTTTTTGAAGACATAATTTGCTCTCTAATGGTTACTTGCACTGCCGACTATTTTGTTCCGGCGTCATCCGCCCAAAAGCGAATAAGCAGATTTCCGGCAACAATCCGGCGAAAGTCCGCACCGGAGCGGGCATCCGAGATGGGTTCAAATTCATCTCTAATCAGCCTGGCAGCGGCTTCCGCATGAGTCCGGTTCCATTCTTTACCCTGTAAAAAATCTTCCGCCTGCCGGGCGTGTTTCGTCATGGCCGCCATGCCGCCATAAACCAGATTTGCTTCTGAAATTTGCTTTCCTGCGCCAAACTCCAAACGGAAGGCTGCGCTTACGGTTGCAATATCGAGGTCGCGGCGTTTGGATATCTTGTACGCGCCGATTTTTATCTGTTCGGAAAGAAACGGAATTTCGATGTGGGTTAGCAATTCACCTTCCTGCAAAGCTGTTTGACGGTAGCCGGTAATAAAATCATCCAAAGCCATTGTTCGCTGTTCCTTTGCGCGCATTACCCTTACACGCGCTTTAAGCGCCATCAGGACAGGGGTTAAGTCACCAATGGGCGAAGCGCCCGCAAGATTGCCTCCCACCGTGGCAAGGTGGCGTATTTGTTTGGAACCGAAGCGTTTGGCTATTTTGTAAAGCGCCGGGAAAGGCTTTTGTGCCGCTTCCAACACTTCGTTTACAGAAACACCGCCACCGATACGCAACATATCCCCGGTAGTTTCTATTTTCTTTAATTCGGGCACCAAAGACAAATCAATGATTTCGGGCAGTTGCTGATGTTGTTTGGTAACCTTCAGTGCCACATCGGTAGCGCCACTGAGTAGTAGAGCGCCCGGATGCGCTTCCATTTCGGTAAACGCTTCCTGTAACGAAGCTGGAAAACTGTAATAGTGGGTAGTGGTCTCAATCCGCACCCCGCTTTGGGAAATGGTTTTAAGCTGAGCTGCCACGTCTTGTTCTTCCTGAGAAAAACGGTCTTCTTTCCGCTCATCCAACGCTTTTAACGCGGCATCGAAAATTGGCTGATAACCGGTACAGCGGCAGAGATTTCCGCTCAAAGTATCTTCAATTTCTTCCCGTTCCGCAGACAGGTCTGTTTTATAATGGCCGAACAGAGACATCACAATGCCCGGCGTACAAAAACCGCACTGTGCGCCGTTACTATCTGCCACATATTGCTGTACCGGATGGAGCGTTCCCTGCGCGTCCTGCAAGTTTTCCACGGTTATCAATTGCTTACCGTGTAATTTGGGCAAAAAAAGCAGACAGGAATTTACCGCTTTGTAGTTTAATTTCCCATCCGCAGACGGTTCTGCCAGCACCACGGTACAGGCGCCGCAATCCCCTTCGGCACAGCCTTCTTTTACGCCTTTGTGATTGGGCAGACTGCGTAAATACTGCAAAACCGTTGTGATGGGCGTATAAGGCGAACCCGGTTCAAATCCAAGCTGGTGCACACGGCCGTCTAAAATAAATGAAATCTGTTGTGTCATTTGGCTTCCTTAAGCGAAAATCATTGGTTCTGGTATTCTTCGACCCGGTCTTCCATTACCTTTAATTCAATTCCCGCTTGTTTAAATAATTCTCTTGTATCCTGACCGGCATGGTAACGGTGTTTTACAATCACCTTTGTGATGCCCACACTGATGATGAGCATAGCGCAGACGCGGCAGGGTTCCATGGTGCAATAGAGTGTAGTGCCTTCGAGAGGAATGCCATAACGGGCGGCCTGACTAATGGCGTTTTGCTCGGCATGAATGGTGCGCACACAGTGCTGCCGTATGGTGCCGTCTTCGTCGATTACTTTTTTAAGTAAATGGCCGACTTCGTCGCAATGGGGAAATCCGGGCGGCGAACCCACATATCCGGTGCACAAAATACGTTTATCTTTTACAATTACAGCGCCACTTTTCCCGCGGTCGCATGTGGCGCGCTGGGCTACCTGGTCCACCATGTTAATAAAATACTCATCCCAGGAAGGTCGGGAAAGTTGGATCATTTTTTATCTCTCCTAATTCGAAGTTTTAAAAAGAATTGGAAGACAAGATAAAAAAAATTTCCACTCAATAACAATTATTTTATTGAATGTGCTTGTATTAGGACGGTAACCCGTCTTGCCTTGTCACCCTTAGCGGAGTGGATGCTCTCATAAAAATGAAAAATTTTAGATTTTAGATTTTAAATGAAAAAAGTGCATACCTGGAAATTGGCAATTGGATATTAGAACTATTCTTATTCTATCTCAAATACACTGCCCACGTTCATCAGCTTCACTTGATCTTTAAAACGGTTGTACATGTGGTGGATGGCGTTAAATCCTGTGCAATGCAGGGGTACAATTATCTGCGGATGCAGCCGTTCCAGATTATGTACGATTTCACGAATTCGCTCTTCCGGGGTATGCAGCAAATGCATGCCGCCCATCACCGCATACACATCGGTGGTTTCGGTGATACGCATAGCGTGTTTCACGGAATTAATAACGCCGGCATGTCCACAGCCCAGCAGCACTACCAGCCCTTTTTGCGTTTTAATGGCAATAAACTGCTCATCGTGTATCTCATCATGAATATAACTTTCGGCCACACGCTGCTGATAGCGTTCGTCAATAGATTCATAAGAAGTGTTACGTGGAATTTCACCGGAAATCCAAACACCGGGTAGTATCTCGAAGGGATGACTTTTATAGATACAGTTGGCGCCCTGATGTTTGAGTTTGCTCTCTTCCCAGGGAACGCCAATATCGATGCGGCCGCCGGGATAGACTTTGTATTTTTTGTTGGAAAGCGCAGGATGGCAATAAACATCGGTATTCCCGTAGGCTTCGAGATAATAAGGCAATCCGCCGGTATGGTCGTAATGACCATGGCTGAGAACGATTCCTTTTAAAGAGCTTAAATCTTTTCCCAGTTCTTTGGCGTTACGCAAAAAAGCATCGGTTTGCCCGGTATCAAAAAGAAGGTTCCCCTGCGCTGTTTCGATAAAAACAGAAAGCCCCTGTTCAGCAAGCAGACGGGCATGGGCTGCGCGATTTTCCGCCAAAATAGTTAGTTTTACCTGCGAAGACATGGCTCGCTCCTTTCATTTGGAATCCACCTGATCCATTGACAATATATGTAAAAATTTGGTAAAGAAAAGTAAAAAAAAGAATAGAGTCGTAAATATGTGTACAAAGAGTTTTGTATTGACGGAGCAGGATAGGGAAATAGTTATTGAATTGTTGAGTTACTCCTTTTCGAGTACAGCACGAAAACTAATCTAATAGATAGTACAAGGTTTTTATTTCGGAGCTTGACAAGGTGCGGTTAAAAATCATCAGATTATCAATCGAACCCTTAAAATGCCGGCCAATATAAAATCTATCAAACCCACTATAGCTAATGGGACCTTTATGATCATATGTAGCGGTTTTATTTTCTCCATTTATATAAATACTTACACGGTTGGCGGAGTTTATTGAGCAATAAACATGGTACCACTTGTGTTCCGAAATACTATTGGAATACCCCCGAATGGTGTACTTTGGAGTTGCAAAATTAATACTCCCATCCTCAACACTTGTTATGGTATATCCGGATGAGGATAGTCCGTCGCATTTTAAAATTTGCCGTCCTAATTCGTTAATTCTTATCCAAAAAGAAATAGCAAAATTATTATTCTTTTTCAGAAAATTTTGATAATAAAGAACTATTTCATCATCCTGCCCGTCAAAGGCATAGGCCGTATTCCTGGCACCGGTACGCCCGGATGTCAGCTGCGCACCTTTCAACTGATTTTTGATATAGAACGGGCCTGAATCGTCGCTATTCCCTTCAAATTTGAAATCTGCGAGAAGAATATCCCTGGGTAAAAAGGTGAGTTCTTTTCTTATGGATTTTGTAAGCCCATGGTGATCCTTAATCTCCAGTTTAACTTCAGGAGGGCCCTCCGGAGCATCGAAAAACGCCCATGAATGATCGGACCATCCCCAATCCCAAAGAT
This sequence comes from Calditrichaceae bacterium, assembly GCA_024762535.1. GTDB lineage: Bacteria > Calditrichota > Calditrichia > Calditrichales > Calditrichaceae > JANTHG01. The sequence continues at coordinate 19 of JANTHG010000128.1, read as the reverse complement.
CGTCACCGTTAAAATCCCA
>JANTHG010000127.1 GCA_024762535.1 Calditrichaceae bacterium | reverse complement strand
GTGGAACGGTTCGAAATGGATAATATCGGCGCCATCAATTTTTTACTGCATAATGCCCTTGGCGGCGGCGGTACGCTTACCCTTAAACACGATGCGCAGGGAAAAACGTACAGCACTTCCTTTTTGCGAATGGAAATTGACGTGGACGACACCTTAGAAATAGAGGAATAATATGCGTATCCTATCCTGGAATGTAAACGGCATCCGCGCCGCTATCCGTAATGGCTTTTTTGATTGGTACGAACAGGATCAGCCGGATATTGTGTGTCTGCAGGAAGTAAAAGCCCGACCCGAACAAGTGGATGGCCAATTGGATCGCCTCGGCGATGCCGAAATTTTTTGGAATGCGGCCGAGCGACCCGGTTACAGCGGCGTAGCTGTATTCAGCAAAGTTAAACCCCTGTCCGTACAAAAAGGCTTCGGCATCGAAGAATTCGACAGAGAAGGACGGGTTCTGTTGCTGGAATACGAGGATTTTTTCCTCTACAATATTTATTTCCCCAACGGGCAGCGCGACCAGGAACGCTTAGATTACAAAATGCGCTTTTACGATGCGTATTTAAACCATGCCAATGATCTAAAAGAAAAAGGAAAGGCGGTAATCACTTGTGGCGATTACAACACAGCGCATAAAGAAATCGATTTAAAAAACCCAAAGGCCAACGAAAAGACTTCCGGTTTTCTGCCCATCGAACGCGCCTGGCTGGACACCTATATTTCTCATGGATACGAAGATACCTTTCGCATGTTTAACCAAGAACCGGAACAGTACACCTGGTGGACCTACCGCTTTGGCGCCCGCAGCAGGAATGTGGGTTGGCGTATCGACTATTTCTTTATTGACAGCGCGCATAAAAATATGGTTAAAAACGCCTTTATCCAGATGGACGTCAAAGGTTCGGACCATTGTCCGCTTGGAATTGAAATATAAATTTTTCTACATATTTTGTGATTTCTGCCGATTTTATTTAGTATTAATTAGTGTAAAATGTTTCCTATATATTTTTGACCAGAGGTAAGATTATGTTTAAGTATATTTTTTCTGTAATAAGTGTTTTATTCCTGCTCAATAGTTGCGCCTTACCGGAAATCGAAGATGTAATTCCGCCGGTAGCCGCTATTATTTACCCCTACGAAGGAGCGGTTATTTCATCGAATGTGGATGTGGAGATTCAGGCGTATGACACCGGAGGCATGAGCAAAGTATGGTATTATGTGGATGGAAAGAAAATCGATGAATCCACTACAGCGCCTTACAATTTTGCCTTTTCCATTGCCGGCCTGGATAAAAAAGTAGAGCACGTAATGATGGCAGCCGCGGAAGACAAAAACGGGAACATCGGCTATTCGGCTCCGGTTACGTTTGTAGTGGCTGAAACAGCCGATATTATTCCACCCCAGGTGGCCATTGTCAATCCCGTTGGCGGGCAGGTAGTAGAAGGAATTGTAAATATTGTTGCCCATGCCGAGGACGAACGTTCCATCCAAAAGGTATTTTTTTATATCGATGGTCAGGTTGCAGACAGTGCTTCGGCCTACCCTTACAGCATGAACTGGAACACAAGCGGTATTTCCGATTCAACCAGCCACACTATCTTTGCCAAAGCCATTGACGGCGGCAATAACGAAAGTATCTCGCCGGTGATTACGGTAACCGTGTACCCGCGCTCCGGCCCTGCCGGCGACAACACAGCGCCCACAGCTCTGTTTTTATATCCCATTAACGCTTCCATTGTTACCGGGACCGTACAAGTTTCGGTGGATGTACAGGATAATGTGGCGGTACACACGGCTGAGTTTTATGTAGATGGCGCGCTTACCCAAAGCGCTACCGAGCCGGCAGCGCCCTGGAGTTTCAACTGGAATACCACAACTAAAGCAGACAGCAGTCAGCATTCCCTTTATGTAAAAGTATATGATGCAGCGGGGAATGTGGGTACCAGCGGATTAATGACGGTTACTGTGCAGTAACAGCTTTTATATAATTTCAAACTGTTCCGGAAGTGCCTTTTGGTGCGCTTCCGGAACAAAAATATAATTACTGTCCGACAGATTGGAATGCACTTCTATCCCCTCAATGGCTAACAGAGTGTTGGCTGATTTAATACGATATACGGCATAGTGAAGCGATTTTAATTCTTCAAGTAAAACTTCCTGCCTTCTTTTACGCTCTCTTAAATTTTCACTGTTCAAATGATAAACCGGCAATATTTCACACATCACAAACGGCTGCTGCGTTTGCAACGTGTGCCTAAAGCCCCGCAGCACTTCCAGCTCCGCGCCTTCCACATCCACTTTAATGACCGCTATCGAATCTATTTGTTTTTCCGCCACCACCTGGTCCCCTTTAAAACTGGCGACCTGAATAGTATTTTCGGAGTTGGTAAAGGCTTTAGCACCACGGATTAAAGTAGACGAGACATCGGTCCGATGCCTGCGGTACAAAGTCGTCACAGTGGTTTTATCCGAAAGCGCCAGGGGAAAAATTGCGCTATTTTCAAAATGATTAATTCGCAGTAATTCGGAAAGATAAAAATAGGCGCCGCTATTCGGTTCAAATCCAAAATAGGGCTCATTTATATTAAGGCTCTTAAAACGCAACAGGCTCTGGCCCAAATTTGCGCCCACATCGAGCATGGCGCCGTCTTTAAGTCGAAACAGTCGCTCCAGAACGCCACCGAACCAGGACTCGGTTGGCAGGAAATGATAGAATCCCATGCCATAAATCAACGGAATCCAAACATTCATTCCATTAATCCGAAAAGGCAAAGTAATGTTTACCCGGTCCAGAAAAAAATGAGCTATGGCATACGCAAGGGATTTCTCGTTATTTTGCTTTTCTTCTAACTTTAATATCCGGTTAAGCACAGTTACTTTCTTTAATCATCGTCTTTATCGGCATGAAGGGTAAAATATACCGGGCAATGGTCGGAAATGGTTTCATAGTATTCCGGGATTTCTGAGCCTTTATATTCATTCTTACCATCCGCGCACATACCACCCACCCGGGTCGATCCTTTTTCATATTCATGCATCATACCGGGCGAAAGAAAAATCTGGTCAATCAGCGAACCTTCGATACGTTCTTTATTAAAATCCGGTTTCCAGTAATCACTTACAAACTGCTTTTTTACCAGTTCCGATGTGGCCCAGTAAAAGCCCAGTTTTTCCATAAGCGGTTTAAATTCGTTATATTTATTTTTAGACACATTGTTAAAATCACCCATAAGAACAATATCCTTGTCCGGGCTGTTCTCTTTCAGATTCTTCAAAATATTTCCCAAAATCCGCCACTGCTGGTCGCGTTTTTTCCAACCACTGGGCGCCGCCTTTAAATGGGCAATGATGGCATGGAAGTCCATACCGTTGGGCAGTACTCTAAAATCCGCCCGAAACGCAGGTCGCAGCCACGAACCGGGTTTTAAGGTGACCTCGCTGTACACCACCGGCTGCCCCACCAGTTTTAAAACCGAAGCGTTGTAGACAAAACCTACTTTTTGGGAACCGGTTGCCGGCGCATAGATAAATTTGTAATTTTTCCCTAGATATTTTGCTGCGCTTTCAGCCATCATTTTGGTATCCACTACTTCCACCACACCGAGCAACTGTAAATCCAATTGTTTAAGCATATTAAACATGGCCGGAATATCCGTAGCATTTCCAGTGGGCGGGTAACGCAGATTAATGCCGTACTGTTTCATCATAGTGCCGTCGTCCTTGCACGGAAACCATTCCGCATTAAAAGAACCTACTTTAATTTGGGCAGGGGCCTGGGCAAACAGTACAACGGGCACCAATATCAGAATCAAAAATAATCGCTTTAGCATATTGAATCCTTTGTGTTATTTTGAATTAAATCGTCGTAAATACTCTAACATTTTATCCATTTTATACTCCGCATTACCCAGTTCGTGGGTGCGAATTTGCACATTGTACACCTGGTCGTAAGCGCCTGGCATTAAATTCATGCGCAGGGGCGCACCGCTCAGAGCCGAAATATATGTACATAAACGGTCGGTTTCTAAATTGAGGTCTATCACCAAATCGATCTTCTCCTGACGGAAATTATCGAGATATTCTTCTCTGGGCAGGCCGAACCAGTTCCCGTCTTCCGGGCGAAAGCTGGAACGCTGAAAGGTAGATACCTGAACATTGTCGAATATTTTATACAATTCCGAAGCAAATGCTTCCAGAACCTGTTCCAGCTCCGGATGGCCTTCGGGCGTAATCAGCAAAATATGACGCACTTTCCGGATAGAGCCGGGCAGTTCCAAATCATCCTGATCCGACTTAAACCATTTCAGGCGTAAATCCATGTATTTTTTCAGAATCTGTTTTTTGATTAACTGTATCAATGGCTATCCTTTACGTTTCCAGATAGTTTCAAGCCGTTCTTTCAGTCCGGCCTCCCGACCCTGGGAACCAGGCTGGTAAAAACGCCTCCCCTTCAGCTTTTCCGGCAGGTAATCTGCCGCCGTAAAATGACCGGGAAAGTCATGAGGATACTGGTACCCGGCGCCGTAATCCAGTTCTTTCATTAATTTGGTAGGCGCATTGCGCAGGTGCAGCGGAACCGGCTGCGGCCCGTTTTTACGCACTTCGGCCAAAGCGGCATCTATGGCCAGATACGCCGCATTGCTTTTGGGTACCGAAGCCAGATAGGCCGTGGCTTGAGCCAGAATGATACGTGCTTCGGGCATTCCGATTTTATGCACCGCATCAAAGGCCGCATTAGCCAGCGAAAGGGCATACGGCTCGGCATTGCCAATATCTTCCGAGGCTAAAATAATTAAACGGCGGGCAATAAACAACGGGTCGTCTCCACCCTCCAGCATCACGGCAAGATAGTACATAGCGGCATCCGGGTCACTGCCGCGCACGCTTTTAATAAACGCGGAAATCGTATCGTAATGATACTCACCTTTTTTATCGTAGTACATGGGATTTTGAGCAGCAGCCAATTGTACCAGTTCTTCAGTGATTTCAACAGGTGTCTTGTTTTTATCCGCCATTTGAAAAGTGATTTCCAGTAAATTCAGGGTACGCCGTGCATCGCCACCGCCGTAATGGATGAGCGCCTCTTCACCGGGCAGTTTTATTTTATACTTTTTAAGAAGTACATCGTTTTGCAGGGCATGGCGAATAATCGTTCGTAAATGTTCGGCGGATAAAGGTTCCAGCTTAATCACCTGGCAACGGGAAAGAAGCGGAGCGTTAACCTCGAAAGAAGGATTTTCGGTAGTCGCGCCGATTAAAATCACATCGCCGCGTTCCACTGCCTGCAGCAATGCATCCTGCTGGGCCTTGTTAAAACGGTGAATTTCATCGATGAACAGAGCGGTTCCTTTTCCGTAAAACTCTACCTGTTTCCGCGCTTCACTTAAAATTTCTTTCACATCTTTTACACCGGAGCTCACTGCGGATAGCGCCTTAAAACGGAAGCCAACCTCCTGAGCAAGAAGGAAGGATATGGTGGTTTTACCCACGCCGGGCGGCCCCCAAAAAATGATGGATGGCAGATAGCCGGAACTTAGCTGAAGCCGTAACGGCGCCTTTTCCGCCAATACGCCCTCGTGCCCGATGACTTCGCTTAAGGATTGCGGACGGCAGCGTTCGGCAAGAGGCTGGTTGTCACGCAGCACCTGTTTTTGCTGAAAAAGGGTATCCTGATTGGCCGGCATATTCCGCGTTCCTGTTTGGTGTAAAATTATTCGATGGTTGCTTTCCACAACATCATATGCGCTGTGGTCTGGTCGGTTGTGGTGATTAAAATACGATTGTAACCGGGATGCAGCAATTCATTAATCTGAAAACGCTGAAAATGATCTGGTGCGATATCCTTATCCGAAAACGCGGGTCGTATGTTTTTTTTGAGCGCAAACTGATTCACAAACACCGAATAGCGCGTATCACCCTTTAAAATAAGCGGATACAAATCGTTTGTTCGGTAGGCCCATAATTTTAAGTATATGGGTTGGGTTAAATCCAGTGTTGGCGGAATGTCAAAAATCAGTTGTAAGGCATCCTTACCCGGCGGATTGCGGTAACGAAAGGCGTAACCGAGCATCCAGACCTTAGAGTTTATTTTAGAATTTGTACGGACTTCCGGTCCGTTTTCATTACTGCGTCTAAAGCTCTCATCATTGAGTAAATAACCCTGCTGAACAGAGGCTTTATTTTCAGCAGAGCTCGTTTTGTCCGGTTCAAACAAAACCGAATAATTAAGCGTGTACTCGAATACAAACTGATTATCCGAGGCGCTGCTTACTGTAAATTCCCGCACTTTTGGTTTATCGTAATAAGGAACAGAAGCAAAATCGATGCTATGTGTGCCCTGCGGTAGAGAAATACGTACTTCGCCTTTGCCCACCGGCTTGCCATCCACAAACAAATTTGCAGCAAACGGCCGGGTTCTGAGCACAACACGCTTGGCCACACTGCTTAACGTAAAGCTAACCTGAACCCGATTATTCTTTTCTGTCAGTTTAACCACCTGTTCATTGGGATAGCCTTTATAACCGTCTTTCACAACGCGCACACTATGAGAACCTAGGGGAATATCCTGTAATATGTAGTCTGTTTGAAAACTGGTTTTTTGGCCGTCCAGATAAATATCCGCATCTTTTACGCTGGAACGTACTTCGATAAAACCGGAGACCGCTGCAGAATTACGTTTCCTGTATTGTTTATGTGGACGCAAATGAAATGAAAAAGACAGGGTGTCTCCCGCATGTAAATGAAAAGCCTGCTGAGGCGGTGATACGGAATAGCCCGGTTTTTCTAGGGTTAGCGTGTAGACACCGGAAGCAAGATTGAGCTCGGACATGGTTTCCAGACTGCCCACAAATTCTCCGTTTACAATAATTTCGGCGTCTTTGTAGGGCGCAGAAAGTTTAACCAGACCGGATTCGGCAAATTTGTTTTCCTGCAGGGTAAAGGCAACCGTGGCCGTATCATTTTCGGCCACTTCTATTGTTTGGCTGCGCGGTTCAGACGTAAAGCCCTTACGAACTAATGAAATGGTATGCGCTCCCGGCGTAATGCGATAGGGCTGCCCCGCGGAAAAGCCCACAGCCAGCACTTTATCCACATACAGCTGCGCATGATTGTCATTACTGGTAATTTGTAAATAGGCGCGATGCACTTCTTCACTTTTATAGGTGTTCCATAGCCATACAAAGGCCACCACTGCCAGCACGGATACTACCGTAATCAAAATGCGCCGCCGCCAGATTTGGCCGGGTAATTCCACTTCTTCCAGGAACTCATCCTGGTTACGGAATTCTTCATCGGTCATCCAGCGAAATTCATTTAAATGGTTGGTGTATTTTTTATATCCCTTTTTCTTGCTGTAAAAGCGGTCTATTTCTTCCTGAAAAATCTTCTTTTCCAGTTCGGATTTTTTAGTTTTACGCGCCTGCTCCTGCTTTTCCCGGAATTCGGCAATCCGCGCTTTGGCGTCTGCCTTCAATTTATCCCGCAGTGCAGCCACTTCCTGTGGATTTTTTTCTTCTGCCGCTTTTACAATTTTAGCCTGCTTTCCAAACCACTTGTTTTTCAGGCGCATCAGCCAACTCTCTTCGGTAGGATAAAATTCATATTCACCATCTAATTCCCAGGGAGTCAGCCATTTCACTTCATTAATATGATTTTCACAGCGCACAAATTCCGGATAAGCGCCGTACACCTGTGCTTCTAGCGCCTGATGCCATAGATACTCATCTACGGTTTCTTCCTGCGCCGGTGGCTGAGTCGGCTCGGTTTGAACCGGCTCAGTTTGTTGCTTTTCTTTTTTCTGTTCGTATTTTTGATGAAGTTCTTCGCGAATCTTTTTACGCAGTTCTTCTTCTAACTGTCGTTTCGACTTTTTTGCCATGGACTTTCTTACCAGCTTGTTGTGTAGCTTAAGGTTAATTTACGTTCAGCATTGGCGGGCACAGGCACTATAAAATCCATCCGGTCAGCCTTCTGCTTAAACGGTTTTATATTCGATTTGAGTAATTGCGTTTGTTGATACGAAGAAAAACGCTCCTGCACATGAATGCGGACATTTTCTTTTTTATGATTGCGCAGCACATATTCCACACTATAGCGGCGTGACCTTTTGGTAGGCCGCTCGGTCTTGATCACATTCCGAACGCTTACCAAATCAAAGGCCTGTCCTACTTTTATTTTTACCTCTTCATCCTTAGGAGTATGTTTCACCGCATCTTCGCCGACAAATTCCATATCTTTACCGTCCGCCTTGTACAGACGCACCACACCGGCGGGTAAGGGGATTCCCAGTTTGTTCTGCTTGCTGTTTGATAAGGTTACAATAACATTAACTTTATTGTCCGCATCCGAGCGTACCAGATATTCCTTGTTTGCCTTTGCTTCGGTTTCAGGAAAAAGCTGAATCTGTTTTACCTGATTATTGGCTATGGTGGTCAAACGATCCAGGCTATACAAATGGTATTCGAAAAAAGCTTTTTCGGAAAAAGAAGGCGCTGCCATTTCATCCATAGCCATAAGCGATTTGGTCATCATGCGGGGATTTTGGGGCTGAATCCGATTCAGTTTTCCGGCCATCAGTTTTAAGCGGGCATCTTTAAAGGTTTTTCCGCTTTTGTTTTCCACGGTTACCCAACAGGCTAAAGTCAGTTTGGAATCATCCTTGTTCAGGCGGCCCACATAATCCGCTTTCCAGTTCAGTCCTTCGGTTAAATAGGAAATCACAGCTTTGTGAACAGCGCTTTGCGCTGCTTGCACCTGCCAACGCAGAGTGGGACGGGTAACAAATCCGTTTGCGCCTTCGCTGTATTCATCCAAAAAAATTTTCAGCTCGTCGCTGCGCGGAATAATTTGCAGCCGTTTATCCCCATCGATTAGCATCAGTGCAGAACCGGAGGCGGAAATGAGTTTGCCGCGCACTTCGCCCAGTTCCGGATGGATTACGCGGATATTCTGGTCTAAGGATTTATTCAGCACTTTGGATACATCCACCAGGTCATATTCGTAATTCTGTTCTAATACAGAAAAGGATTTATCCGGGCTTTCCACCAATACCGAAGCCGGCTGAATCCGGGACGGAATATCTGTCAGGTCAAACTGATGTGCGCCTTTACTGAGTGAAAGCTGCCGGGCCTCACGAACCAACGCCACATTGGAATTGGTTACGGTAACCGCGGTTTGTGCCCCTAAAAGCGAAAGGTTTACAATAAGGATGCCGAAAGTTCGTTTAACGATACTTTTCATAATTTCTCCTCACTTTTTCCAGGTTTTCCCGAATATTCTGTAATTTATTTTGCTCGG
>JANTHG010000126.1 GCA_024762535.1 Calditrichaceae bacterium | reverse complement strand
CGTCTTTTTTGGAAAACTGGGCAGTGTAAAACCGGCCGATTATAAACCGGGATTTAATTCTTCTTTAAGCGTTGAAGAAGTTATCGACGAAATATTTAAGGAGTACGACTTTCCGGTTTGTGTGGGTATTTCAATTGGTCATATTAAGCAAAAACCAACCCTGCCTGTAGGTATTTTGGCCGAGCTGGATAGTGACAAAGGTCATCTTTCTTTGCTCGAAGCTGCTGTACGTTAAAAACAGGGAATGAAACGTCGGCTGTTTGCGTATTACATAAAAAGAGCTTAAATGAGAATTTAGAATATGATGCAATTTATTTTGGTACCCATTGTTTTTGGCCTTGCTTTTCTACTGCTGGGGCTGGGTAAGCTACTCGGGCGTAAGGACAACCTGCACTCCTGCTCCAGCGGGACAGATGGTGAAGAATGCACTACCTGCGCTTCGATTGATGTGGAATTTTACCAGTCCAAAGATGACCCCGGTTTTAGCAATGTAGCGCAGCTGGGCAATCCCAACCGTAAAAACCGCTTTGTGGAAGAACTGGATTTTAAACCGGAACGATTTAAATAAAAATTCTTTCCGGTTTTTTAAACCAGTTTCTTTACCAGCCCCGCATACCGCCGTTCCACTTTAAAATCGAAACGATAAAAATATTCCGGGCGGAAGAATCCGGTAGTTACATTTTCAAATTTTTCATCCCGCAGCCGATTAAAAAATTCATTCATCAGGCCGTCGCTTATTCCTTTGCGCCGCAGATGGGAAGAAACCACTATTTTCTCCATATACACGGTCTGTGCATCTAATACCTGATAAAACAAACCGCCAATCACAAAACCACGTTCCGAAACCGCTACCAGAAAACGGTGCTCCGGCGTAAAGCTGACCGGCAGATTGGCTTCCAGAAAAAGCTGGTGCAGGCGTGAAATCTCTTTGGGTGAAACCGGTTTGCGTACCATGTAGGGTATGCCGTCGTAATCTTCCAGGGTTACCACCACATCGGCAATATTGGAAGAAGCGAGCAGCAAAGCCGAATCCGTTGGTTTAAGATGGGGATAACTAAGGCGGCTCAGGAAATATTCTTCCTGTTCGCTCAGTTCGCATTCGCGGCGTAAGGCAGAAAGGTCTGTTACAATTTCTTCCTGGGAAAGATGCTCGTTATGCTGGCGTACAATCAGTTTTTTCATGGCTTCACGAATCGCTTCACCGGAATCGGCAAAAACGGTTTCCAGGAAGAAACGGGTACGGGTTTCGGGTAATTTCTCTTCCAAATCGGGTAACTGGTAGGTTACATAGAGTTCGTTTAAAGTTTGAGCCCGCGCCGAAAGCGCTGCGTCCGGGTTCAGTTGCATCCAGCGATGAAAACGGCGAATTGCAAAATGAAGATTACGCGGCACATAGCGTTCGGAAGTAACCGCTTTCAGGAAGCGTTCCAGTTCCTCTTTAAGCAATGAATTATCTGTTTGGCTGATACGATGCAAAGCTTCCGTTAACATGGGAATACCCTTTTCTTCCCCTTCGCTGTCCAGCACACCGGCAAAAATATTAAAATGGATATCATTTACCGTTAAAAAGGAAAAGCGTTCAATGGTTCCCTTTACAAAATTTTCACAAAAATGCTGCATTAGGTGGTGTAAAGAGTGCGATTCCATACGGCTGGCAATGGAAACCAACCGCATACCGGTTTGGTAATCATGCGGGGGGATAACGATGTTATCCGCACTTTTATTAACCAGCTCTAAGCGGTAACCGGTACGGCGCCAGAAATTAACATGGGCGGTCATGGCGGTACGTACAAAGAAAGGCCACAGGTGCTTAAGCCGTTCACGGTTTTCCTGCGCATTGCGGCGCAAACTGCGTTCAAAAAAGCGGCCCACACTATCTCCCGCATAATAATCTTCCGTCCAGATACACATATCACGCCACAAACCACCAAAGTCTTCAATCAGGCTAATGCCCTTGGCAGGCGCGCCTGCATGAATCAACCAATTCATATCCTGAACCGTTTCTTCGCTGACCGGCGTTTTACTGTGATTGAGTACAAAATCGTACGCACCCTGGAAACGGGTTTGAACAGACACACGATAAACAGCTTTATCGTCTGCATCATCCAGCACACTCACCCAAATACCACCAGGGGGGATATCGTACAAACGCACCATATTCCCTTCGCTGAATAAAAAGATAGCTTCGCGCAACATAGAGGTTTCGGATATGGCGCGCAGCAGGTGTTCCTTCTCATCCGCAGGAATGGTTTCTTCGAAAATCACCACATCTTTCCACTGATATTCATCTCCGGTTTCCACATCCACCGACACCTGCTGATTCTCACCCAGCCAGTTTCTAAATCCTTCCAGCAAACGCTCGCGAACCTGTGAAGCCAGCACCGAAACATTTTTACGGTCTTTTTGCAATTGGTAGCGTACCACTAACTGGCGTACCCGTTTATAGCGCGTAGGATGGCGGATGCCAAATTCGACCATTAAAGAAAATAATTCGGGCAGAGAACTTTGTTTAAGCCGGGTTTCGGGCGTTATTTCCCTGAGGCGATTCTTAATTAAAGTATGCAAGGATATTAAATCTTCTTCTGTCTTCCGGACGCTCACAATTTCACGAATCAGATATTCATTAAGCAGGTGACAATCACTTTGTAAATAGGTTTCTAAGTAACCGCCAAAATCACTTCCTTTAAACAAAGGCAGACCGGCTTCAAATAATTTTTGTAAGGCGTATCGATTAGGCGCGTAACCGGGCTGGCGCACCAAGGCATAAACTAAGGGATAAATGGGTAAATGGTCATTGGTTAAAATTTCTTTAAAATAACGCACAGCCGTAACCACCGCCTCTTTTTCGCCGGAAAGGAAATGGCTCACTGCCAGGTTAAGCCCGAACAGAGACTGTTCACCCGCCTGCATCATTTGGGCAAATCTTGTTTGATCTTCCTTTGTTAGTACGGTGCTATGCACGGGACGTAAGAAAGTGATTTTCATATCCGGCGCATCGAGGCGGTACCATTGAAAAATACTCTCTCCGGCAAATTCCATCAGTTCGCGATTGCCGAGCCAGTAAAAGGGATTGGCGAGAAATACCTGAAAATCAATATAGGGTTTGGTGGATTGGTAGAAAAAATCACCCACTCGATAGGTATCCGGTTCTTCAGTACGCAGAATGGTTAATGTCAAATCGTGTTTGGCTATACGGATGGTATTTCCCGCTACCTGCAAATCATGCGTCAGGCAGCCTTTTTCCCGCAAGAACCAGTTGGGAACCCGCACTTCCAAGCCATCCATCTTAAGGGAAATGTAGGTTTTGGCATACATGGAATTAATGGTATCTATAAAATTTTTCTCGATAACCCTGCGCTTGTAGGTGCCTTTGGGCGTCAATTCACCCAGCTCATCGGAAAAAGCGCGTTCGGTTAACCGGAAATCAAGAATACGTTCAAACGGAGCCAGAAACTGGTTTACGGTAACAATAACAGAAGAAAAATAGATATTTTTTTCTTCGGAAGTCATGGCCTGTAACTTCCCGTCCACGTGCGCATAATTGGGATAAATCAGTACTGTATTGAATGGTTTATGGTCGCCCACCAAGAAAACCTGCTGTACATATTCCACATCTCTAAAAAGATTTTCTATTTTTTGCGGCGCAATGGTTTCGCCTTTAATGTTTTTGTAAATTTCTTTTTTACGGTCAATGATTTCAAAATAACCTTTGGCATCCTGTCGCATGATGTCACCGGTAGGTAACCAGCCGTCCACAAAGGGTTGTTCATCCACACCGTAATAGCCCATCATCACATAGTCACCACGAATCAGCATTTCACCATCGTCACCCAGCTTCACCTCAATGCCGGGCAGCGGTTTGCCAAGAGAATTATCCACATAGTCGGTATAATCGGTCATGGTAATACCGCCCGTGGCCTCTGTCATCCCAAAGCCGCTCATTAAATGGATACCGTTTGCCTGAAAAAAACGAAACACATCCGGCTCCAGATAGCCCGCCGCAGAAAGTCCCCAGGTAAGTTCACCACCGCTGGCCTGCTTCACAAAAGACTGAATAACTTCCGGGTCGTCCCGCTCCACATTTACATGTTCCGCCACATGTTCATACAACTGCATCCATTTTTTAGGGATACTGATAAAGATGGTGGGATGTACCCGCTGCATATTATCGAGCATGGTGCTGAGCGCGGGATTTTCCATAAACGCGTATTCTGCCGCCCAGAACACGCTGCCCATCATTTCCAGCCAACGGCCAAACGTGTGATAAAGAGGCAGAAAGGAAAGGAAGCGGTCGTGGGTTCCGATATCCGGTAAAGCCATAGCACGGCTAAAACGTTTAAAAATAATATTTTTCTGGGAAAACATAATTCCCTTGGGGTCGCCGGTGGTTCCGGAGGTGTACATTACAGTGGCAAGGTTTTCACTCCTCAAGCTATTCTGTCTTTTACTGAGCAGTGTCTCATTTACACCGCCGGCATGCTTTAAGAATTCTTCAAACGAAAGAACCCACGGTTCCATACTGCTGCCGGAAAGCAGCACCACCTGCTGTAAAGATGGCAATTTGGAACGGATGGATTTTACTTTGGCCAGTTGCTTATCGTTACTGAGAAAAATATAAGAGGCGCCCGTTTGGCGAACAATAAATTCGATTTGTGAGGGAACGGAATTGGCCGGAATCATAATATTAACAACACCGCTACTCAGGCAGGCCAAATCCAGCAGCGCCATAGTCAGGCTGTTTTCCATTAAAAAGGCAATTTTCACTTTCCCTTCGGCTTCGGTACCTACCAATCCCAGTAAAGCCAGACTTAACTGATGAATTTGTGTGTGCGCTTCCTGCCAGGTGTACCTCGTTTCGGAATTTCCTTCCAGCACCCGGAAAAGGGTTTTGTTCTTATAGGCGCGAACGCGCTGCGCCAACAGACGCGGTACCGTAAAATCCGACTTCGTGATTAAAGCGGAAATCAGTTCCGGCCAGCGCTCTTCGCCTGCAACCTGTTTTAAAAACGGGCTCAGACGAAATATATTCAGATAGCCGTGCATACAGACAATCACAGCCGGGTCGTTCACTGTTAACAGATGCGTTCCAAAAGCATACAGTGTGTCCGGATTCAGTTCCGCGGATAATCCTTCGGCAAAACCGTTGTCCACGCTTATATTCAGGATCTGGCCGATCAGATCGTACAATTCCCCATCGGGCTGCTTTTGCTTCGGTGCGCTTTCCAGCAGGTGATTAATAGATTTAAACAGAGCGGATTGTTCTTCGATAGTGTGCGCTTCTTTTCCGGCGCGTAATTGTTGTAAAATGTCTTCGGCCTGTTTCATAAAAATATTTCCTTTTAACTCACATTTGTCATACATAAAGAAAACAAGCTACGTTCAAATTCAATCATAGCGTGCCCCCCTATCAAGGGGGGATTAAGGGGGGTGTTTTTTCTAAGGACAAATTATTGAATAATACAGATTTTACAACCCCCTGCCCCCTTTTCTAAGGGAGAATTAAGCTCAAGCACTTATCCACACCGTGGTGTCTTGATTATTTAAAAGAGCTGTTCTTTTAACTAAAAAAGTCCGCCTGAGGCGGACTAATTTATACGTAACATAATCGTTTCTATTGGGCGCTGCTATCCGGGACAGCAGGCGTCGGTTTGGGTTGAATATGAAGAATTGTTTCGGTTTGAGCCGTTTCCGTACCATCCGAAACCGTTACCTGAATAGTAAAATCGCCACTTTGGTTATCCTCAGGCGTCCAGTCCAAGGCGCCGCTTTGGGCATCTAAGGTTGCCCCGGAAGGCAGGCCGCTGGCGGAATAGGTAAGCGCGTCGCCGTCGGGATCTGTTCCGTTGTACGAAAGATGCAGGGCAGTACCGGCCTGACCGCTCTCTTCATTCGGGCCTTCTATTTTAGGAGCGCGGTTTACATTTTCCACGGTAATGTTAGCTACGGTTTCATCTTGCGCCTCGCCGTCGGATACGTTAAAAGTAATGGAATACGTTCCTGCCTGGTCAAAGGTTGGCGTCCAGCTAAATGCGCCGCTATTACCATCTAAGGTGGCTCCGGAAGGCAGATCTTTGGCCTCAAATGTCAGTTTACCCTGGTTTTCCTTATCCGGATCGGTTGCCTGTAGTTTAAATGATACCGCTTCATTTTCTTTGACCGAAACGGCTGCCACAGGCTGCATTTGCGGTGCGCGATTTACATTATTTACCGTAAGATCAAAACTTTTTTCGTCGCTCAGCCCGGCTGGATCGCTCACTTTGGCTGTAATGCCTTTATAGGTGCCGGCCTGCTCGTAGGTAGGTGTCCAGCTGAGCGTGGCAGTAGCGGCATCAAAAACAGCGCCTTCCGGCAGATTGCCGGCTTCCACGGTCAGTTTCCCCTTATCTTCCTTGTCCGGGTCACTGTAAACCAGTTTCAGAGTCCATGCTTTGTTTTCATCCAGACTAGTTAAGGTTGGCATTTCCATTTGCGGTGGACGGTTTACATGGTTTACGGTAATCTGCAGAGGTTGCGTTACAGTAAAGCCGCCGTCTGTCACGGAAAAGCTCATGTCGTACTGTCCGGATTGTTCATACGTAGGCGTCCAGCTAAGCGTGCGGGAAGCGGCGTCAAAAGCGGCGCCTTCCGGCAGATTCTGCGCACTGTACACCAGTTTTCCCGCATCTTCTTTATCCGGGTCCGTCGCTTCCGGTAATACGTAGCTCAGCGGCTGATTTTCATCAACAACCTGATTGGTAAGCGTCGCAAAGACCGGTGTCCGGTTTACATGTTCCACCTTAATTGCAGCTTCTTTTACATCGTTTAAGCCCGATGGATCTGTAATGGTAAACGGAACCGTGTAAGTGCCCGATTGCTCGAAATTGGGCGTCCAGGTAAAGGTGTTGCTGGAATCAAACACAGCGCCTTCGGGCAAATCGGCTGCTGTGATGTGTAGTTTGCCGCTGTCTTCCACATCGGGATCGTTGCCGCTTACGCTAAAAGTGAGGGTTTTATTTTCTTTAACGGTTTGTGCCGCAATAGCATTCAGTACCGGCGGACGATTTACATGGTTCACCGTAATCGTCTGTTCTTTACTCTCTTCCAAACCGGCCGGGTCTTTTACCGTAAAGCTAATCGTGTAGGAACCGGACTGGTCGTAGGTGGGCGTCCAGCTAAAATGCTCTCCTTCCAGCACAGCGCCGTCGGGTAACGCGTTGGCTGTATAGCTGAGTTTCCCCGCGTCTTCTTTATCCGGATCGCTGCCCGGTAAATCAAATGTCAATTCTTTATTTTCGTCCACTGTTTTGGGACTTAAATCAGCCAAAACCGGCGGGCGATTTACATGATTAACCGTAATGGTAACTTCTTTTGCGTCACTCAATCCCGAAGGATCTGTTATTTTGAAAATTACTTTGTCGTACACTCCGGATTGCTCAAAGGTCGGCGTCCAGCTAAAGCGGGCGGAATCCGCATTAAATATAGCGCCTTCCGGTAAGTTCTCAGCCGAATAAACGGTTTTGCCGGCATCCTCTTTATCCGGATCGCTGCCCGAAATGGTGAACGTCAGTAATTGATTTTCATCCACCGTTTGCGCGGCAATGGTATTCAGTACCGGCGGACGGTTAACATGATTCACTGTAATATCGGTATGAATCGTATCGCTCAGGGCGCCGGCCTTAAAGATAAAACGAACATCTTTGTAAATGCCGGATTGTTCATAAGTCGGCGTCCAGCTAAAAGTAGCGGTTGCCGCATCGAAGGTTGCGCCTTCCGGCAGATTTTCAGCAAAATAAGCCAAAGCAGACTGATCTTCTTTATCCGGATCACTGCCCTGAAGTACGACTTTTAATTCCTTGTTTTCATCCACGGTTTGCGGGCCGATTTCAGTAAGCACCGGAGGTCGATCCACATGGTGCACTGTAATGGTCATCGTTTGAGAGGCACTGCCGCTTGCAGGGTCACTAACAGTAAAGGTTACCGGATAAACACCGGATTGCTCATAGGTCGGCATCCAGCTAAACACGCGATTGGGCGCGTTAAAAATTGCCCCCTGGGGCAGCCCGGTAGCTGAGTATGTCAATTTTCCGGCATCTTCCTTATCCGGATCGCTGCCTTCGGCCACAGTAAAAGTGAGCAGTGTATTTTCATCTACTTCCTCATTTTCAACCACCGGCAAAGCAGGCAGACGATTTACATGGTTCACAGTAATATTAAAACTACGGGAAACAGAAAGAGCACTTTCGGTTTGTTCCGTTACGGAAATGCTAATATTCTTATATATACCGGATTGTTCGTAGTCCGGCATCCAGCTAAACTGACCGGTTACCGAATCCATTTTGGCGCCGGCTGGTAAGTTTGCCGCAGAAAATCGAATGGCATCCTGATCCGGATCAAAGGCTTTTGGCTGAATCGTTAAAAGTTGATTTTCATCTACTGTTTGATCCGCGATCACTTCCATTTGCGGTTTTCGGTTATAGCGCAACACTAAGGTTTTTTGGTCCGCGGCCACAAATACATAGATGGCTGATTTTACCGAAGCATATATTTTATATTCTGAATCATAAACACCCACCTGTTTGGGTGTGTTAGGATCGGTTACATCAATAATTTCCAACCGTTTTTGCCGGTCATTGGCGAGAAATACGGTTGTCCCCGAAAGATGAACATGGTCAATCCAGCCCGTGGTCGCATATTTGGAAATCTGTTTAGGATTTGCTTTATCATTAACATTGATAAGCACCAGGCCATCCGGGCCTTCGGCCACATAAGCAATGCCATCCAAAACGGTTATATATTGGGTAAATTTAACTCCGGAAAAGACACCCTGTTTTTTCGGTTGCGAAGGATTACTCACATCCAGAATTAACAACCCGCCGGATTTATCACCTACATACAAGGTTTGATCCGAGAGAAATTCATTCCAGGCCCAACCCGGTGTATCGTAGCGGCCCACTTCCTGCACCTGCCCGGGGTCTGTAATATCGTACACACCTATACCTTTGGATTCTTCCGCTACATAGAGATAAGGGTATGCCGCTTCCACCCAATACGCATCGCCCGCGGTTCGAACCCGCCCCACTTGTTTGATCTGCCCGGGATCGTTCACATCTAAAATCAACACACCATCATTCTTCTGAGAGAGATACGCAAAATGGTCATCCACAACCACATTATAACCACGACCTTCTGCAGTAAAACTGCCAATTTCTTTTGGCGCTTTTACATCGGTCACATCCAATACCTGTAGGCCGGACCAGATATTTACTAAATATAAATGATTCCCTTTTAGCAGCAGGTTCTGGATTCCTTCCCTGATTTGCTCGCCTGATGCGAGTTTGGCCGGTTGATGAGAACTAATAAGTTCCGCGCTGGCTTGTTGTGCCTGTAAGCGGGAACCTGTTACGCCAATCATGATTAATACGATC
>JANTHG010000125.1 GCA_024762535.1 Calditrichaceae bacterium | reverse complement strand
GGATCGTTTAAAGAAAAAAGCTCAGGAAAGACAAAATAAACGTTTAGTTCAGCGTATAGAGAAAATGCAGCTTAAAATTTACCGAGCTGTAAATTCAGTACCTAAAACGAATCAGTCTGCATTTGGATTTAATTATTTTGACGCTCATCCTTTGGCCAGGAAAGAAAGTGTAGCTGAAGATAATAATAAAAAAATAACACGTCTTCGCGAAGATACGCAAAAACAACGGGAAGAAATTCATAGAAAAATAGCCAAAATAGATATGGAAATACAGGCCGCCCGTTCAAAACGTAATTATAAAAAGATGATTCAGCTCGAACTTTCCAGGGAAAGTCTGGCAGATCTTGCTAAAAAACTTGATTTTTTAGATACACGTACATATTCAATGGAATTAGCTAAAACGGATATTAACTTAAACCATTGGAGCAATTATGGTGCGTTTGGAATGACCAATGTACGTTTTGCAGTTCGGAAAGCAAAGGCAGAAGAGGTTGCACGCTATCAGGAACAAATCCAGGATATCAATGACTTTTTGGAATTGCGAAAACGGAATATTGAACATAAAATTCATCAAATTGATGATGAAATTACTTTGATGACACGTCGTGTAAGGCAGCAGGAACGGCAACGTGAACGCGAAGAATTGAAACGCCAGTTTGAAGAAAGCTATTTTGATACACATGATACCGAACTTGATTACGATCAAGGGAACACAACCCAGCCGCCCAAGCTGGATAATACTGAAAAATAGCTCATATAATTATCATTTGATTAAAATTTGGAATACGAATTATGAAATTTCAGTCAGACAAAACAGGTTTTAAGGTATTATTTGCCGGCTTAGTATTAGTAGCTTTGGCCTTACCGCAAACCGGATTATTTGCTCAGAGTAGTGGAGTGTCTGATACTCTGTTTAAAAAATTGTCTACCGAAGAACTGCTTAAAATTAAAAACTATTATAACTCTAAAGTTACTAAGCTACGTAAAGAAGAGGAATCTTACCGTCAGCAAGGTATGGACTGGAGTGAGAATTTTCTTAAAGAAAAAGGGCAGAATGTAAGTAACAGAGATAATATATATATTCGTTTGGCAGAATATTACATCGATGAAGCTGAAAAAAATTATGAAGCAGCTGTAGAGTCTTATGATGAAAAATATACAGAATATGAGAAACAATTAGAAAAATTTGATAAAAAAGAAATTGATGTTGAACCGGTTGCTCCTGAATTCCCGAAATATGATTATTCCAAAGCTATAGATGTATATAACCGGATTTTAACCGAATATCCGGCTAGCAATTATGCAGATGACGCTTTGTATGGAAAAGCCTGGCTTTTAGAAAAAATGGGACAGGGTGCTCAAAGTCGGCGTATTTATCGTGAGGTCATTGATAAATATCCTGACAGTCCTTTTGCTCCGGAATCTTATATGCGTTTGGCCGAATATTATTTCTCACCCCGTGTTGATAAAACAGATGAAGAACAAAGCGTCCTTGAAATACGAAAAGCCATTCAACTCTATAAAAATGTCTTAAAATATAAAAATTCTCAGAGATATGATGAGGCTCTGTATAAACTGGGATGGAGCTATTATAAATTAGCCGCTCATGAGCCAAAACTTTACAATGATGCGATAACTTATTTCTTATTGGTGGTTGATGATGTGGAACGGGCCCAAAAATATGACCCGAATAATAAAATAACCAATCCCAATGTGCGTGATGAAGCCATAGAATATATTGGTATTAGCTTTTCAGATGAATCTTACACCAAGACCGGAGTGGATAAAGCACGACATTTATTGGAACGAATTGGTGATCGGCCTTATGGCCCTGAGATTATGGAAGCCATCGGAAAAACATTTAATAAGATCGACGAACAAAACAAGGCAATATATGCATATTCCAATCTATTGGAAATGTATCCGGATTTTGTGCGTGCTCCGGAAATACAACAACATATAGTAGATGCTTTATTTGCTTTGGGTAAAGATCGGGAAGCTTATGCCGCACGGGATTCGTTATATACCAGATACCGACCACAGAGTGAATGGTATCAGAAGCTGGAGAATTCTTCAATAAAGGATAAGGTAAAATATTTAACTGCTGCTTATAAATATAGTGAAGGCGCGTTGCGGACAAATTTATTATTAGATCTTGAAAAAGCTGAAGATTTAGCAAGTAATAAGAAAAATGCTACTCCTGCTTATGAAAATGTAGCAAAACTTTGTCGTATTTACCTGGATACTTTCCCAGCAGATTCCAATGCCTATGATGTGAACTGGTCTTATGCCTTGTTATTAGATAGTCGTCTGGGGCGTTTTGAAGATGCCTTTAATGAATATATCCGTGTTAGTAATGATTACCTGGAAACTGCACATCAGGAAGATGCTGCGGTAAATGCCGTAGGGGTTGCTGATACATTGGTCAAAATCAAATATGGCTCAAATGACTCTGTTTCAGTGGATTTAGCAAATGTAGCAAAATTAAATCCGGAAGCTCTCAGCCCTGAAGAATCGAGATTAATTGTAGCATACGATAATTATATACGATTATTCCCTAATGGTGAATACGCGGCTAATTTTCTCGCATCAGCAGGTGGTATTTATTATAACCACAAAAAATTTGCCGAAGCAAAGGTATATTTTCAAACGCTCGTTAAACGATTCCCCGGATCCGAGGAAAAAAGCTTAGCTATGCGTTCGATTATGGATTCGTATTTTGCTTTGGGACGGTTCAAAGATAGTGAAGTGATTGCTAAGAAAATCATGACTACACCGTCTGTGTCTGATAAACAAAAAGAATTTGCGCGTAAACGGCTTGGACAAGCTATTTTCAAGAATGCAGAATATCTGGAAGAACAGGGCGATTTCTTTAATGCTGCTACCGAGTATTTTCGCGTTTTTCAGGAAGCTAAAGATGAGCCCAAGCTTGTAGAACGGGCTCTTTTGAACAGCGGCCTGAATTTTCAAAAATCCAAGGATTGGATCCGAGCTATTGCAACATACGATACACTGGTTTCTAATTATCCCCAATCAAAATTTGCCATACCGGCTTTACATAATATGGCTGATGATTATCAGGAACTTGAACAATATTCTAATGCTGCTTCTATTTATGAACGTATTTTTAATGAATTTAGAAAGTCAGATGAGGCTGATGTCGCTTTATATAATGCTGCTTACTATTATAAAAAAGGCGAAGATTGGAACAATGCAATCCGGGTGAATAATTTATATATTCAGAATTACCCCAATCAGGAATATGCAGTTGATTTATACTTTGCGAATGCTGATTTGTATTTGAAGCTTGATAATGTCCCTGAGGCCAATCGAATATATGAAGAATTTGCTAAAAAATATCCCGATGATCCTCGTACAGTATCTGCTTTTTATGAACGGGGAAAATATTATATGGATAATGGCCAGATGGACCTGGCAAAAAGTGAATTTAAAAAGGCCCTGGCCCGTAGTGAATCCTTTAAGAAAAAAGGAAAAGATTCCAATCCTTTTATAGCTGGCGAAGCCGTGAATGCTTTGGCTAAAATCTTACATAAAGAATATGCCTCCATAGAACTAAAACAACCGGCCAGCAATATAAAAAGCAATTTAAATAAATTGCGTTCACTGATGAAGCAATTGAATCAAACATATGCTAAGGTTTTAGGTTTCGGTTCTCCACGTAGTTTTGAGGCTATATATAATACTGCCCGCAGTTATGAAGAATTTGCTACAAAGTTTGCTGGTCAGGAGATAGATCCCACCTTGTCTACCACCAAGCGATTTGTCGAGTTAAAGAAAATTAATGAACAAGCTGCCGGCTTATATGATAAAGCGGTGGATCAATATAAACAGGTTGTTGATAATATACCTGTGATTGCCGAAAAATTGGGTGTAGATATGGATGCGCCTGATACAATGGTCACTTTTCAGGTTGATACTTTGGAAGAAAATGATAGTTTGCGGGTTGCCCAGCAAATGAAACGAGTTGCAGAAGTTGATTCATCAAAAGATCTGGCCAAAAAATATTATGCTAAAGCAAAAGATAAAATTTCGGAACTATTGTATACAGAAGCTTCGCTTACTTCTGAAAATGTGAATCAGGCGATTAATATTCAACCCCCACAAAAAGATCCTGTACAAAGAATTATTTTTAAACGAGCCATCCTATCCAAAGCTGTTGCGCCAGCCATCAAGCAAACGATTGACGCACATTTACGGAATATACAGGAAGCAGAGGTGTTGGGTCTTTCTAATAAGTATGTTGAGGAATCTAAAAGACAAATCATTCTAACTTCAAATATTATGGGTTCAGAACTGGAAAGCATTTCTCATTCTACATTTGATGAATATGAACGGCAAGAGAAAATATTAGAAGATTTGATAGAAAAAGAGTTTGGATCTAAATCGGAAAAGGGTTTGGATTATTACGGTGTTGATAATGACATCAATCAATTAATCGATTATATAAAAATATTATCCGGAGATATTTTGAAAGCCTATCAAAATACTCTGGAACTGGCAAGAGCTAATAATATTGAGAACGATCTCGTTAAAAATACCCAGGAAAGACTCTTGCGCTATGTAGTTGAAATATCAGATAAAATGTCTACGGCCTCTGAGTATGCTAAAGATAAATCAGCTTTTTATCAGACACGTTTTGATAGTACACAAAACTATAATTATGATGATGCTGGCGGATTTTTTGAGAATTATTTATATGCTTTTAGCGATAATTCCAAAGATATTATGGATCAGGCATTCCAGTTGCAGCAGGAATACGGTATTCATAATCTATGGGCAAATAAGTTACTACTCAAATTGATTAAGATTGATCCGGAAGCTTATTCAGCCGGTATTGAGAAAGAAAAACTCGAATTGTATTCAGATGAAGACTGGAAATATAGTACCACCTATTTTAAAGAAGCATGGACAAAGCCTGATTTCGATGATAGTGACTGGAATTTTGCTCAGGTGGTAAATAGTGATCTTAATCAATTTGCCGGTCTGGGTGTTAATCCCAAAGCAATATGGGTGGTTCCTCCGCAAACGATGGTTGTATCTGATTCCTTATCGGACTCTACATTAACCATGCCGGATAGTATGGGTGTTACTCTTCTCGATTCCACATCAGAGGTAGCCGGTACTTCGAGGATGGACACATTGGTATTTTTCCGTAAATCATTTGAAATTAACGGTACTCCACTGAGCGGTGCTTTGTATGTTACGGCAGATGAAGATTTCCGGATTTACATGAATGGAGAATATTTGTTAGACGATGAATTGAATGATTTTAATGTAATCGATTCTTTGGATTATTACACGTTTGATATCTATTTAAAACAAGGGAAAAATGAATTGGCGATTGATGTTGAAGATAAAGATTTAACTGGCAAGGGGCTCAAAATGTACGGTTATTTCGAAATTCTTCCTGCTGATATTACTTCCGCTGCAGAAGAAAAAGCTAAAGTAAAGCAGGTGTTTGTCGAACCTAATCTTCTCAGAAGAGTCAATATTTTAAATAAAAACCGAATATCCCTTAGTAAAGGAAATCAGTAATGAAAAAATCTCTGCTCGTCCTTTTTGCAATATGTGGGTATCTTTTTTTCACACCAGATTCTTCTTTTGCGCAAGCCCCAGATTCTACCACAATCTCAAATGATCAGATTGTGGAACTGGGAACAACTGAGATTAAAATAAAAATTGAAACACCTCAGGTTAAGCTTTTTAGTAGCCGAATTAAACCTGAGTTTGATGATGTCCATCTGGACAAATCATTTGTAAAAGAAATTGTCGGATCCGGTGAATCCTTTGTCTTTAAAAAGGATATTACAGATAAACCAACAACAAGAATAGATATAAACAAAATACTAAAAAAACTTCGATAACCAATTAGATGGAGGGATTCTTCTATGTTTTTAGTTCAATTTGGTAAATCATTTGCATGGTCGCAGGACGGTTCTGCGTTTATGTATGCCATTGCACTTTTTGCCGCTTTAGCCTTAGCCATTGCAGTGGAACGAATTTACTATATCATAATTCGCTCAAATGTGAATGCCGATAAATTTATGGCAGAAGTTCGTAAATTGGTAGCTGGTGGCAATATGGAACGTGCTATTCAGCTTTGCGAAAAGGGAAAACAAAAAGCTCTACCATTTGTTGTGCTTCGTGGACTCAAACGTGCCAATGAAAGTGAAGAACTAGATTTTAGAGCTATTCAGAATGCCGTTGATGAAGGTACGTTGGAAATTATTCCCAAATTACGAGAGCGCACCAATTATCTTTCCATGTTGGCTAATGTGGCCACATTGACCGGTCTGATGGGAACGATTTATGGTTTGATCCTCTCCTTCCAGGCTGTAGGTAGTGATTCCGTTTCTGAAGCGGACAAAAGTCGTATGTTGGCATCTGGTATTGCAGCAGCTATGAATACAACAATCTTTGGTCTAATGGTTGCCATTCCAACTCTGATAATCTATACATACATTACTAATCGTTCTAATAAGATCATTGATGAATTGGATGAACATCTCGTAAAACTTATTAACTTAATTACCGGTAACCGTTAAGCTTAGCGAAGGAATTTAGAGATGGCTTATAAACCTTCAATGCGCCGTAAAAATGAAGATGAAGAAATGGAATTGGATATCAGGCCGGTTATGAACCTGATGGTTGTATTAATTCCATTATTGATCGCTGGTGCGGAATGGGTCAAATTAAGCGTAATTGAGATTAATGTTCCGCCTGCAAAGGCTGCCGATGGTTCGGGCGTTGGTGACAATAAAAATGATATCAAAGAGAAACAGAAAAAACTGGGTCTAACTATTGCCATATCCGATGCCGGTATTACCATAGGAAATGCCGGAGTTATTTTGTCCGGAGAAAGCGGAGAAGGCCCAACTGTAGGCAAGCTGGAAGACGGTAAATACGATTATGCAAAACTCAGAGAAAAACTGATCGACCTGAAGAAAAAAATTGTTGGAAAAGGATTTGTAGATGAGAATCGGGCGGTATTAACAGCCTCTGCTGACATTGAATATCAAACGATTGTTACAATAATGGATAATCTGCAAACCTATACGGATGAAGAGAGCAAACAAGTGCTTCCTTTATTCCCTGAAGTTAATTTTAGTAAAGTGCTGCAATAACGCAACATGACGGAGTAGATTAATGGCATTTCAACCATCAAAATCGAAAAAAAATCACGCTAAAGAAGAGGGTTCGCTGAATATGAACTCTATGATGGATATGATGACCATCATTCTGTTGTTTTTGCTGAAATCTTTTTCTACGGAAGGTGCTTTGGTTACACCTTCTCAGCAACTGCGACTACCTGTATCCGATCAGGAACTGAAACCAAAAAAGGAATTGACGGTTTCCATTGCAAAAGATGTTCTGATGGTTAATGATGCAGTTATCATGTCTGTAAGTGATATAGAAAAGAATCAAATGCTCATCCCTTCGCTTGCCGATCGATTGTCCGATTATGCCGCGCAGGAGCATGAACTTGAGGTTGATGTTGGTAAAGAATTTACCCATGAGGTTATAATTGAAGGGGATGAAAAGATACCCTTCGAGCTCCTGTTTAAGGTAATGTTTACCTGCAGTAAAACCGAATTTTATAAAATGAGGCTCTTGACCATACGTAAGGGCTGAGAAGACAAAATTTCTGCCAACTAAAGAAAGAGTTGTGAACATGCCAAATGTACAACAAGCCCAAAGGGGAGCCAGAGGCTTCAAACTGACAGCTTTCCCAAAAGAGTTTGAACGAAATGTTTGGGAAGAACTGGACCGACGGTTTTATATAATTCTGTTAAGTTCTCTGGCAATCGTTTATGGAATGATAATTTACCTGGCGAATACGGAATATTCCCAGGAATTTGTGGAAAATCAAATTCGGCAAAAATATCTTAAAAAATTCTATGAAGCTGAATTTGTAACAGAAACACAACCTGCTGTTGAAGACAACACAGGCGCGGGAGCCGCTGCTGAAGCAGAACCGGAAAAGCCTAAAGAAGATGCAAGGGCTAAACGGGATCAGGGAAAACGTGCCGAAGTAAAAGGACAATCTGCAGCAGAGCGTAGAGCCAGCGCACGTGCAGCTGCTAAAGCGCGCAGCAGGCAACGCTCTTCCATGGAACAGTCCATTGCCGGTCAGGGCGTTTTTGCAGAACTTGCAGCGAGCGGCGGAGGTGGATCCGGTGCTGCTGTGGCTGATGTGTTAGGTGATCAGGAAGCTGGTGGTTTTGGTAACCTTGACCAGGTCCTTAGTGGTGTATCTGGATTACAAACGGCAACATCCTCTTCACGTCGATCCCAGTTGGGTGCCCGCAAAATGGGTAGTGGAGTTTCCGGTACAGCCGGTATTGATGACCTGATTGAAGGTGGCGTGGGACAGACCGGCTCCAAATCGATTGCACGACGGGGTAACTTTTCCATTAAAATGGAAAAAGGAAGTGTCTCCGGACGCGCCTCAAAATCCACATCACGTTCTACCGAAGCAATTGGACGTGTCGTTACTCAACATCAGGATGCTATAGAAAATTGCTATCGTAAAGAGGCTCGCTTAAACCCGAATCTAAAGGGAAGTATTCGTTTACAGTTTACTATTCAGCCCAATGGCCGGGTAAGCCGCGTACGTATTGTACAATCAACACTAAAAAATCGTAAAGTGGAATCTTGTGTAAAACGTCGTGTAAATAGCTGGCGGTTTCAACCGATTAATCCCAAAGAGGGCAGTGTTACTTTCCGGCAGAAATTTATTTTTAGTAGTTAAAAAAGAATCCTTCACTTTAAAAACCGCAGAAATGCGGTTTTTTTTTGTAAAAAAGCCGGTAGCTGACTAAATTGTCAGCTATTTTTTTAGGAGATAATCAATGAAACGCACCCATACCTGCGGCGCTTTAACCGCAAAGAATATAAATGAAACTGTTGTTTTGAATGGCTGGGTAAATAAATGGCGTGATCACGGCGGATTATTATTTATTGACATCCGTGACCGTTACGGTAAAACTCAGGTTGTATTTAATCCTGATCAGGACAAGGAATTATACGAAAAAGCCAAGGTCCTGCGCATGGAAGATGTCGTTTCCGTAAGCGGGATTGTTTCTGCCCGTCCTGATAACATGGTCAATACATCCATGTTCACCGGTGAAATTGAAATCTTGGCTTCAGATTTTGAAATCTTAAACAAAGCCAAAACCACGCCCTTCGAAATTCTTGATGATATAGAAATTCATGAGGAATTGCGACTCAAATACCGTTATCTTGATCTGCGCCGGCCGGGGCTGCAAAAAAATATGATTCTGCGGAATGAGGTAAGCCATCTTGTACGCGACTATTTCTATGAAAATCAATTCATGGAAATGGAAACGCCTGTACTCATGAAAAGTACACCCGAAGGAGCCCGTGACTTTTTGGTACCCAGTCG
>JANTHG010000124.1 GCA_024762535.1 Calditrichaceae bacterium | reverse complement strand
TCTGGCCCAATATTAAAAAAGCACAGATCCGCCATTTTATGGTTTCATTGCAGGACCATGGCATTTCACGGCGCAGCGTTGCACGGAAACTGGCCGCTTTAAAATCTTTTTTTAAATATATGACCCGTGAAGAAATAATTGAAAGCAATCCTGCGCTTTCTATTAAAATGCCCCGCTTCGAAAAAAAACTACCGGAATTTATTCCGCAGGCCGAAGTTGATAAAATTATGCAGTTGCCCGAAGTACGCAGTTTTGAAGGATTGAGGGATTTGGCCATTTTGGAACTTTTATATGGAACCGGAATGCGCTTATCCGAGTTAATAGATTTAAAGGTCAATGATTTGTTACTAAATGAAAATTTGGTTCGTGTGTTTGGCAAAGGCAGTAAAGAACGGATTGTGCCTCTTGGCGCTTCCGCGAAACAAATTTTAGAGAAATATCTGGAAATTTGGCCTCAATATGCAGGAAAAAATGTCGATACTGTGTTTATATTGAAATCAGGGAAAAAAATGTATCCGGTTGCCGTTCAAAGAATCATAAAAAAATATCTTGCGCATATTCCCAATCTGGATAAAAAAAGTCCGCATGTTTTACGGCATAGTTATGCCACCCATTTACTCAATGCCGGCGCGAGTATTCGTGTGGTAAAAGATTTACTGGGGCATGAAAATTTATCAACAACACAGGTTTATACCCACCTTTCCATTGATCATCTAAAAAACATATACAACCGGGCACATCCCGGTGCATCGGATAAATCGTCCATTAAATTAAGGAGGTCGTAATGAATATTGCCATCACCACCAGAGGGTACAAAGCTCCTGAACGATTGAAAAGTTATATAACGGATAAAATGAAACGCTTAGATCGCTTTTCGGATCGCATTCAGGAAATGGAAGCCATACTCTCTTACGAAAAACTGGACCAGGTGGTAGAGTTTAAGTTACGTCTGAACAATAAACGAATCATCATAAAAGAACGATCCACAGATGTTTTTAAATCCATCGATTTGGCCGTGGATCGTCTGGAACGGCAAATCGCCAAAACCAAAGAAAAATTTAGAGAACATGATAATAAGAAAATCGTGGAAATGGTTGAGCCGTAAACAAAACTGAACTCACCGGAGGCGTTCATATTTGGACGCCTCTTTTATTTTGCGCAAACTTTTAAAGTTTCTTAGATTCTGCTTATGAATGAATTTATTACTGTCAGAACATTACTGATTGAAAATGAAGCCCGCCTTAAGTTAAAATTGATTTGCTCGGAGAACGGGTTAAACCGAAAAATTACTAATAATGATCTGCATCGTCCGGGGCTGGCGCTTTCGGGATTTGTGGAATTGTTTACTTCGGACCGGATACAGATTCTGGGAAATACGGAAATTAAATATCTTAATAGTCTGAATGAGAAGGAACTGAAACAGTCCCTTAACCGGTACATGGAGTTTGAAATACCCGCTATTATCGTAAGTAATGACAATCCCATTCCGGAATATTTAGTTCAGACAGCGACCAAACGTTATATTTCAATTTTACAGACGCCTTTCAGCACGACACAGCTAACCCATTTATTGGGCGAATATCTCGAAGATAAATTTGCGCCTCAGATGTCTCGTCACGGTTCTTTGGTGGATGTGTATGGAATCGGGATTCTGCTAACCGGTCGCAGTGGAATCGGTAAAAGTGAAATCGCACTGGATTTAGTGGAACGGGGGCACCGGCTGGTGGCGGATGATTTGGTGATTGTACGCCGCAAAGCGGAAGAAATTTTAATTGGCAGCGGAACGGAGATTGCTCAGCATACGCTGGAAATTCGTGGCGTAGGGATTATTGATGTACGGCGGATTTTTGGAATTCGTGGAGTGCGTATGCAAAAACGTGTGGAACTGGAAGTGAACCTGGTGGATTGGTCTCAGGGTAAAGAATATGAACGGGTTGGTTTAGAAGAGCAAGAAACAGATATGCTGGGTGTAAAAATTCCTTTGGTAGAATTACCTATTCATCCGGGTAAAAATATTACGGTAATTGCCGAGACCATAGCCATGAATCATTTATTGAAAACCTACGGCTATCATGCTCCCAAAGAGTTTAATAAACGGCTAAAGGACTATATGCGGCAAAAGGATTTTATCCCCATTCATAAAGATCTGGATTATCTTAAAAAGGATATGGAATGACAAAAAATTATCTTGGATTTGTCATTACGCATGGATCATTAGCCTGCAGCATCAAAGAGGTTGCTGAAAAACTGATTAAGCCAAAAACGGAATTACGCTGTTACTCTAATTCTGTTCAGGTATTGGAAGAGATTGAAGAGGAAATACAAAAGCAAATAGCAGCAGAAAATCCGGACAAGGTTGCCATTTTTGTTGATTTGGTTGGAGGCAGCTGCTGGATATCGGCTAATCGTATTAAACGGGATAATGAACATATCGCTGTGCTCGGCGGGCTGAATGTACCCATGCTGGTTTCTTATTTTATGAATTATGAACGCTTAGAATGGCAGGCGCTTTTAGAAAAAGTTACAGCAGATGCGCAGAAAGGAATCGTCTGTAGATGACCTTGCAACTATTTCGAATTGATGATCGGCTAATTCATGGCCAGGTTGTGATAGGCTGGGCAAATTATTTGAATAGCCAGCAAATTATTCTGTGTGATGATTCTGTATGTTCCAATGAATGGGAACGTGAACTGTACTTATCGGTAGTTCCCAAGCAGATGGATGCCCAAGTATTAACAATAAATCAATTAAGTGAACTCATGCGAACGGGTTCAGATTTAAGTCGTACTATTATTGTTATAAATTCACCATTGGTATTGGAGAAATTAGAAACTCTTGGTGTGGCACCTGTGGAAGTGAATGTGGGTGGTATTCATTACAAAGAAGGTCGCGAGCAGTATTTGTCCTATTTGTATTTGAGCCCGGAAGAAGTTGAATCATTTAAACGTTTGATAGAACATGGCCTGATTTTGAATTGTCAGGACGTACCGGGTGCTAAGGTAAGGCCTCTTAAATCTGTTTTGCTGGAGAAGAAACACTAATGGATGAGAATACGAACGCAATTTTTACAACCGAATTTAAAGTAGGGTTAACGATTATTATCTCTACTCTGATATTGATCCTTGGGATTATTTGGGGTAAAGAATTTACCCTACATACCAATAAATATCAGGTACAGGTTGTGTTCGATAAAGTGGGCGGTATGGTGCCTGGTGATCCGGTGACTGTTAATGGTGTTAAAGAAGGTAAAATTGTCCAAATCGATTGGAAAAACAGACAGGTACTTTGTACACTCGAAATTGACGATCGCATTAAACTGTACGAAGATGCAACCTTCACAGTTGTAAGCGCTGAATTGCTGGCCGGAATGAAAGTGGAAATCGATCCGGGCCGGTCGCAAAAAGGGATCAACATGTCTTTACAACCCTTTAAGGGTGTTTATGGCGGAAGGATTGTGGACGTAGGTATGGTGATTGGTGACTTGGCCACAGATATGTCGCGTTTAAGTTTTCGATTAGATTCAACGATTGATATGGTGAACACACTACTCAAAAAAGAAACGCTTCAAAAAGATTTACAACAATCACTTTCGAATTTTAATCAAATTACTACAGACTTTAAATCTCTACCGGTTCGGTTTGAGCACTCATTTAATAGTCTGGATTCCACATTAGACCATGTAAACGGTATTTTAGCCAGTAGTGGGAATGATGTGAACAAGACCATGGTAAATTTAAATTCTATATCCACGCGTTTAGACACGGTAGCTAATTCTTTGCAAGTAGTCATGACTAAATTAGAGAATCAGGATGGTACCCTTGGGAAAATGGTATTTGACACTACCTTGTATAATTACATGAATCGGACGTTGTTAAGTATTGATTCTTTGGCCAAGGAAGTGAAACAGGACGGTCTGAAATTAGATTTCTTTTAAATAAAAATTTGCATGTGTAAGCAGAGCTGTTTAAATTTGCAGCTCTTAAATTTTGTGGCGCTTTAGCTCAGTCGGTAGAGCAACGGACTGAAAATCCGTGTGTCCCCAGTTCAATTCTGGGAGGCGCCACTGTAAGTAAAGAAAAAAACAAAGGGTTGGAAAAGTGATTTTCCGGCCCTTTTGTTTTTATAAATAGCGCGTGCCTTAGGTGCCTTGCTACACTCTTTTCTGCGGTCCAATTCTTCCCATAAAGCAATGAGCTTCTTATCATTTTCAACAGACTGAGGATTGTGATTTGTTTGCTTATGCATATCAATATGATCCCGGGCTAACGCGGGCGCTTCATATAATAGAGCGCCGGCCAGCCGGTAAAAATCGGCTAAATATTCGAATGGCTCGTCTTTAAATAGTCACTATTTTTTCAATTTCTTTAATGCAAAGAAGCGCGCTAAATCACTTTCAGGAATTTTCCAATTAATTCATCTTTCTTTTTCAGGTAAAAGATCACTCTGTATATGGCGAACATCTATAAAATTGAAAGATTGTAAAAATAAATCTTGACATTTAAAAAATATTATATAAATTGGACTAAAAATGTAATCGTTTACATTGTATTATGGTTTGTTATAATAGCGTTTTGGTTTATAAAAGTTAAACGATTACATCAATATCTAATTCAAACCATTTATCCAGGAGGACGTATGAACCGAATTATTACCATGCTATTTCTGTTGTCAGGGATACTACTGGCACAGGGTACCACTGATCCCGCTTCGCTGAATGTGTTTCAGGCTGATGCGGCCATTACAGTGGATGGCGTACTTGATGAGGGCGATTGGTCGACAGACAATCCCTATTTGATGTACGGCATCGGAGCACAACCGGAAGACAATGCCAGCACTCCCACCGGTTATGCCATTGTAAAAAGCGATTATGTCGATACGACAAAGACCAACGTGAGATTTTTATATTCCGGAATGGACCTATTCATCTCGCTTGAGTCGAATGATAAACAGGTTTGCCGTTTTGGCGACAGCTGGGAAGGCGACGGCTTGTTTATGAAAATCAAGGATGCTTCCGGATCCGATGTTGAGTATAAACTTTATTATAATCTGGCTGGAGCTGATCCTGAGATCCATTACGAAGGTCCTGACCATAGTGAGGGGGCTGGCGCTAAAGGCGATGGGACAATCGTTAACGATTCTACCAATGTGGATAGCGGCTATACGGCTGAATTAAGGATTAGTTTGTCGGGGTTGGGATTCATGAGTGTGCCTGACAGTTTAGAAGTTCTGATGAATATTTTTGATCCGGATAACTATAATGATGGTGTTGGCGCCTGGGGTGCTAATGGAAGCTTTGCCAAGCAATGGTGGGGTAGCGAATGGGGACCGGAACACCGCTATCTTGTATTGCAAAAAGAACCAGAGCCGGTTAACGTCGATCCATCTTCAATGAATGCAGCGTTTAATGCTGAAGGGGTTGTGATTGACGGTGTTTTAAATGCAGAAGAATGGCCAGAAGATTTACCCGCGCTCAAGTTCCAAATTGGTGCAAATGGATCGGATAAAATATTTGTCCCTACAGGAAGTGCAATTGTTAAAGAATCATATACGGACATCTCTACAACCTATGTGAAATTCCAACACGATAATAAAAATCTTTATATTTCACTAAATTCTGATGATCAGCAAGTCTGCCGTTTTGGTGATAGTTGGGAAGGTGATGGTCTGTTCATGAAAATCAAGGATGCCTCTGGCAGCGATGTGGAGTTTAAGCTCTACTATAACCTAGCTGGTACCGATCCTGATATTCATTATGAAGGTCCGGATTACGGTGAAGGCGCTGCTGTTAAAGGTACAGGAACTATCGTCAATGATTCTACTAATGTAGATGGAGGTTATACTGCAGAATTAAAAATCAGTCTTGAAGGATTGGGTTATTCAAATATACCTGATTCCTTACACCTATTGATGAATATTTTTGATCCGGATGATTACTCTGATGGAGTAGGAGCTTGGGGTGCTAATGGAAGTTATGCCAAGCAGTGGTGGGGTAGCGAATGGGGCCCGGATATGCGTACTCTTGTTTTGGAGAAAGAGACAGATCCTCAAAGTCTAACGGCTTTTAATTCATCTGTCCCTATGGTTGTAGATGGTGTTTTAGATGAAGTATCTTGGACAGCTGATATTCCCTATTTAAAATTCCAAATAGGCGGTACTTCGGAAGGAAACGCATTTATGCCAACAGGTGGTGCTGTGGTAAAAGAGACTTACACGGATGTTTCCACTACCTTTGTTCGCTTTATCCACGACGCCGATAATTTGTATATTTCATTGGAATCTGACGACCAACAGGTGTGTCGTTTTGGAGACAGTTGGGAAGGTGATGGCCTGTTCATGAAGGTTAAGGATGCCACCGGAACGGATGTGGAATTCAAACTCTACTATAATCTGGCTGGCGCAGATCCTGAAATCCATTATGAAGGTCCTGCCCATAGTGAGGGTGCCGGCGTTAAAGGTGAAGGGACAATTGTAAATGATTCTACAAATGTGGATGGCGGTTACACAGCCGAGTTACGCATTAGCCTTTCAGGACTGGGATTTGCCAATATGCCGGACAGTCTGCAACTGCTAATTAATGTTTTTGACCCGGATGATTACTCCGATGGAGTGGGAGCCTGGGGTGCTAATGGAAGTTATGCCAAGCAGTGGTGGGGTAGCGAATGGGGCCCGGATATGCGCACTGTTTATCTTTCTGACCTGACATCTGTTGATGATCCTGCAAGCTCGATTCCCTCATCGTTCCGTGTATTCCAGAATTATCCGAATCCTTTCAATCCAACAACAAAAATACAGTTTAAGTTACCAGCTACTACAGATGTGAAAGTGGAAGTATTCAATAGTCTTGGTGCTAAAATTGCCACTTTAGCGAATGGTAAGCTTTCTGCTGGAGCTCATACTCTGGAATGGAACGGGTATAGTTCGTCCGGACAACAGGCAGCATCAGGTGTTTATTTTTATAGGGTTGTAACTCCCAAACAAAGTGTAACCAAAAAAATGCTTTTGATTAAATAATAAATGTCATATAGCTGCTTTCTTCGGTAGAAGGCAGCTATTTTTTTTAAATTTCTGGTTTGAATTAATTTGCCTTCCGGTTTAGCTTTTAAAACTAAGTCTAAAAAAGGAAATGTATGCGGAATTTATTGCTGATTTGTACACTGATTATTACCCGGATATTATTTGCGCAGGACCAAATTGTTATTTTTAGTGACAGTCCGGATGGCGATGAATATTATGATTCATCCTGGGGATTCGTCAATGCTCCCAGCCAGCTCAGCCTTGCGGGCACCTCAAACAATAAATTTCCAGTTACTGCAGACCAGGCCTATGAGGGCGCCCATAGTTTGGTTTTGAGTTGGAAATCAGCCGGCGGCGGTGACTGGGGGATGGCGGTGGCCGGACAAGGGTGGACCGGTTATGACTATACGCAGTTCGATTCGATTACCTACCGGGTAAGCGGGCCATCTGCAATTAATCGGGATGACCTGCCGGATTTGGCCATAGAAGACCTTTCCAATGCGAAAAGCGGCCGGGTCTGGTTGGGCGATTATCTGAGCGGGCTGGACGGCGATCCGGGAACCTGGCAAAAAGTGGCCATTCCCATTGCCGCAATCCCGGCCGGGTCAGCTGATTTCAGCAAGATTAAAACCATCTTTCATTTCCAGCGCGCAGCAGATAATCTCACGCATACGATGTGGCTTGATGATATCAGAGTGATTAAAACCGGCAGCACAGGCATTTCAACACAGCCTCCACCGCAGAATGTGGCGGCTGAGGGGCAGGACAGCAGGGTCGACATTAGCTGGCAAACGATTACAAATCCGGAGATTAAAGGTATCAGCATCTACCGCTCATCCAGCTCAAATTCAGGATATCAGAGAATTTACAGCGGAACCTATCCTTATTCCGTTTACAGCGATTTTATAGGCAAAAACGACAGCACTTATTTCTATTATGTTACCGGTGTGGATAAAAATAATCTGGAAACGGTTGGCTCGGATACCGTGCAGGCAGCGCCCTATGCAATGAGCGATGATGAATTGCTGACCTCTGTCCAGGAAGCTACCTTTCGCTATTTTTATGATTTTGCCCATCCGGTCAGTGGTATGGCCAGAGAGCGAAACCGCTCCGGGGATACCGTTACTAGCGGTGGCAGCGGGTTCGGTTTGATGACCCTGATTGCCGGTGCAGAACATGGATTTGCCAGCCGGGAGAATGTAGCTGCTTTGGTTTTAAAAATTCTAAAATTTATGCAAAATTCCGCCACCCGCTATCATGGGGCCTGGGCACACTGGATTAACGGCGAGACGGGGCAAACCATCCCCTTTAGTCAATATGATGATGGCGGCGATTTGGTAGAAACTGCTTTTTTCATCCAAGGTGTATTGACAGCGCGTCAGTATTTTAACCGGGATAATCAAACAGAAAACGAAATTCGTACAATTGGTACCGCGCTTTGGGAGGAAGTGGACTGGAATTGGTACCGCAAGGATCCTCCTGAAAATGTTCTCTATTGGCATTGGTCTCCCAATTACGGCTGGCAAATGAATATGCAAATCCGCGGCTATATGGAGGCAATGATAGTCTATCTGCTGGCCATTGCTTCACCTACCCATCCCGTTCCTGCATCTTTGTATGAAAATGGCTGGGCCGGTAACGCCAGCTATGTAAACGGAAAGTCATTTTACGGCTACAAGCAATGGGTTGGCTATGAC
The DNA here is from genome assembly GCA_024762535.1 of Calditrichaceae bacterium. Lineage (GTDB taxonomy): Bacteria > Calditrichota > Calditrichia > Calditrichales > Calditrichaceae > JANTHG01. Next base: position 784 of record JANTHG010000124.1, on the reverse strand, counting down.
AAGGGCGGTCCGCTCTTTTTTACGCATTACTCATTTTTAGGATTCGACCCGCGGGATAAAGCAGACCAATACTGCAACTATTTTGATAATAACCGCAATATATCTCTAATCAATCGAGCCTATTGCGCGGATAATCCTTATCATTATAGCGGATATAGTGAGCTTGCTTGGGGGCTAACGGCCAGCGATGATCCCTGGGGATATGAAGCGCATTCTCCGACCAATGATAACGGTACGATAACGCCTACTGCAGCAATCAGCGCCATGCCCTACGTTCCGGAAGAGTCTATGGCCACTTTAAAACATTTTTATCATGAATATGGAGATCGCCTCTGGGGGCCGTTCGGTTTTTATGACGCATTTAATTTAAAAGAAAATTGGTTTGCTGATACCTACCTGGCCATCGATCAGGGTACAATTGTCCCTATGATTGAAAATTACCGCAGCGGATTATTGTGGGATTATTTCATGTTAAATCCTGAAATTCAGCCCATGTTAGAAGCCATCGGTTTTGTGTCGACCGGGATTGACGAAAATAAGCCGCAGCCTGCTTCTTCTTACTCCCTGCATCAAAACTATCCGAACCCCTTTAATCCTCAGACGACAATTCAGTTTGGGCTTAAGCGGGGCTCGTTAGTAAAAATTACCCTCTATGATATTTTAGGCCAAAAAGTTGCTCTTCTACTTGATGAATTTCGTTCAGCCGGAAAGCAGCAGGTTACTTTTAGACCGGATGGAATAGCCAGCGGGATTTACTTTTATTCCATACAGGCCAAAGATCCGG
>JANTHG010000123.1 GCA_024762535.1 Calditrichaceae bacterium | reverse complement strand
TGCCATTCGCCCGCCTCTTTTTGCAGTGCACGAAAGTTACCAATCCCGGCGCCGCCGTGGTCATCCTGCGCGCCACACAGCACGGTTATTTTGGCCTTTGACATTCCGGGTATCAACGCTTTTGGAATTTTAAAACGGATTTCTTTGCTGCGCACATAGCCAATGGGAAAACCCATTTCTGCAGGCAGATAACGCGCAAGCGATTTGCCCCGGCCGTCACTGATATCGATTCCGCCGCCAATGTAAACCACCCGGTTAAAAGCGCGCTCTTCCGAAAGCTGATAGTTGGCATTCCGGCCTACTTTGCGTTCAAACGGTCCAGGCAGAGAATCATCCCGAACAGCCACGGCCACAAAGGTCAGCTGAAAGCCGTATTCCGGATGCCAGCCCGGGTCGTTTAAATTTTGCAAATGAATCACCAGCCCCCAATCCTTTCCCAAATCATACAAATCAACTGAACGTAAATCGAGAATGCCCACTTTAAAAGCCGGATTCTGCGGATAAACATAGCGCCCGTTAGAACCGGTATCGTCTCCGGCCACATCCATTTGCCTGCGCACAGGTGTGCCGGCTATTTGCCGTGGAAAAACAACTTGTGTCCCATCCAGTAATTTATAGGGCAGATGCGCTAAAACAGGGAATGTACGCGTAAAGTCTATGGAAGCAAAGGGCCAGAACCCGGTTGTCGACTTCCATTTAAACGCCTTCTTATGGGAAGCGTGCGCCGGAAGGGTAAAGGATTGCGTTGTGGTTCCGGGTAGAAGAATCCGGACCTTTAGCGGCTGTGTTACCAGCGATTGCACTGCGAAAACAAGTGAATCACCCGTATTGGAACAGGACACTTCTAACCAACCCGATTGATAGGGCACGCGTGTGTGGATATCCTTTAATTCAGAATTAAGTTGCGGCCGAAAGGTAATTTCATTTTGGGGCGCATTGGGCCTGTACCCCAAAACATCTTCAATCAGGTTACGGCGGTACTCGGCCAGACTCCAGGCCTGAGATACAGTTCCGGATACGAGCCGCTTCGATTTACCGGGACGCCTGACCGGTTCAAGAAGTTCTGAGAAACTGCCCACCGCATCTTCTGTTAAAATTTGGCGACTTTCTTCTGTAAGTATTCGACTGATTTCAGTCGAGTGGTTAAAAGCTGCCAGCGCGCTGCACACCGGCCCGGCCAACCACGTCCAGATGAGTCCGTTATGGTAGGCGGCATCCGGCACATAGTAGGGCTGAAAATGGTGAAAAGGATGGAAATTGGCATCTTCAAAAGAAAGGGAAAGCACACCCTGTGGCAAGGTCAATTGAGTAAAAACGGCCTGCGTTACCGCCCTGGCCCGTTCTTCATTCAACAGCGGAGCCAGGCCGGGCAGATGCGGTACGGTTACCGCAAAAATCTGATTGGGCCGCAAGGTGGTATCGGGCCGGCCACCCATCGTGAGCCGGTCAAACAAACGGTTTCGCTCAGCATCCCAAAAGTCGCCATTGAAACGCTGCCTCAATTGTTCCGCCTGTTCCAGCCAATGCCGGGCGCGTTCGGAGTCTTCCTGTAAAAAAGAAGCCATACGCGCGCCAATCTGTAAGGCCGTGTACCAAAGCGCCTGAATTTCCACAGCCCGATTCGCGCGGGACGACCAGGCGCCGTCCGCACCCTGAGCATCCATCCAGGTTTCCGCTGCGCCGTGCGTTAGATACCCGTTTGCATCGACGCGCTGTGCCTGAGCCGCGGTTATGGCATAACGTACCGCCGGATAAAGTTTCCTGAGCAAATCCAAATCCCCTGTGTACAAAACATAGTCGTACAAGGCGCGAATGAACCACCAGGTACCGTCCGCTGTATTGTAAATAACCTCACGATTGGTGATGCGGTTTGGAATACGTCCGTCGTTGCGGGAAGCGCTATCGTGCAACTGGAAACGGGCGAAATTGCTCAGAATCTCCCGGGCTTGTTTAAAATGGCCGGTAATGAGAAGGGCGCCGTGAAAGGAGATAAACGTATCCCGGCCCCAGTAATTATTGAACCAGGGCAATCCGGCCCAAAGGCCTGCGCCGCGCTGCCGGGTAACCAATCCGTTTAAAGAAGAAGCGCTCCAAAGCGCAGCCTGCTGAAGCGTTGGATTGCTGCTGCGAAAGGGAATGGGCGCGTTGACCGCCTTCGTTTTTTGCCTTAACTGCTTATAAAAAACTTCATTTATTTGCGCCTGCTTTACGCTTCCGTTTGCCACAAGCCAGAGCCGCTGGCATCCGTGTTCTTTTGCCTGAACGTAAATTTGCAGTTCCTGTTCGCCACGTTTTAAGTGCACGGCAGGAATCCCGCTTTCTACGGTTAGAACCGTATCCGTAAACAAGAGACGAACCGGAGTGGCGGAAGGCAGGCGCTTCCAGCTGACAATCAGCGCATCGAGTGAATCCGGCATAAACAATTCTTCGCTGATATTGGAGGCAAAGGAACGCTGCAAACGATTCGGTTCCAGAATAATCGTTTGCGCCCGTGAACGGGACAGCGTTTGGTCTGCGGTTAGTAGGTCGTAATCTAAAAGCAAATGCTGTTCGTTTAGAATCCAGCCTTCAAAACTGCTGCGATTTGTACACAGAGAATGGCCGTTAAAGAATCCGGCAATTCGGTTGCTAAACACAAAACGCCGGTCTGTTTTTAAAGGAAGATGCAGCGGCGGCACGGCTTGAGAGAAGCTGCCCTGAGCCAACCCGGTTTGAGGCAGAGCAAAGGAAATGCTACAGGCCATTAAAAGAAATCGGAGTATGTTCATCATAAAATTCATTTCCGTTTTGCTGATTGGAGGAATAGTGTGTATCCCCTATTTTTTAAGGATAGTGTTTTTTACTGGACAATTTATTGAATTATGCCAATTTTACAACCCTCTTTTTCCCATCACTCGTTTCCCCTTGTCAAAGGGAGTAAGGGGGGAATCGAGCGAAACGTATTCGTCATCGCGAATCGCGGCAGCGATGTGGCGTACCCCTGTGGGATTGCTTCATCCTGCTCGCGCGGGACTCGCAATAACGGCTGTGTGTGGGGGCTATTTGTAAATTATCGAATATTGCAGATTTCACAACCCCCTATCCCCCTTTGCTAAGGGGGGATTGGAGTTGATGTCAAGGCTACAGGTTGGGGGAATAATTAAAGCCTGATGTATGCGTTTGTTAGCATTACGATAAATAAACAGGGCTATGGTAAAAACGATTTGAAGTTGATATGGTTACTTATCAAATCAAAATGCTTATCTAATGTGTACAAAATTAGATTATTTTGAATCACATTATCGAGAATAATAAGGTCCGGGATACCTACTTTATTTATACCATTTGAGAGACAAATAGTCTGATATTGAATTATCTTTTCCCAATCTATAGTCAAAGGAACTTTTGTAATTTCACGAAGCAATTTAACTAATCCGGAATGACCATTATGATTTAAGGAGGGCAGCAATTCTGAGAGAATAAGATAATTTGTACATAAAATGTTTTCATCAATAAATGAATCGAGTATCTCAGAATTATCGCTACCTCTAAAATAATCTATCCAAACTGAACTATCGATTAGAATATTCAATGTCGATTTCTCAATATATCAAGATTTATATCTAATTTGATTTTACCACGATAATTTTTTAATTCTTGTAGTTTATTTTTCTGAATGATATTTTCCAGGGCAAATTTAATTACTTCTGTTTTAGTTCGGGCCTGAGTGACTTTCATTGCCTCAGATAAAAGCCCTTCAGGAATATCTAAAGTAGTTCTCATTTATTTAATCCCTCTTTTATTTATGCATACAATACAAATTATTTTATGCATTTACAAGATAAAAATATTAGAATAGCCCATTTTGTGCAGTAATGCTAACAGCATTTTGGGCGAAGCCAACCGGGATGGCGGAAATATGAGGGAGAACATTTTGATTTGCCGGAATTTTTATATTGTTGAATAAGACAGATTTCACAACCCCCTACCCCCCTTTGCTAAGGGGGATTGAGCGAAACGTATTCGTCATCGCAAGAAGTGAGCGTAAGCGAGCGACGTGGCGATCCCTTAGGGGATTGCTTCGTCACTACGTTCCTCGCAATGACGGGCGCGTGTGGGGTATTTGTAAATTATCGAATAGTACCAATTTCACAACCCCCTACCCCCCTTTGCTAAGGGGGGATTGGGGGTGATGTTACGGCAACAGGTTGGGTGAAATATAAATTTGTTTATTTAGGACAGCTAGTCCCCTGTACGTTTTCTGCTATTGATTGCCTCCCAAAAATTCGGCAAACCAGCCGTGTACTGTTTTCCACCACAGACGGGCGTTTTGCGGTTTGCGCACAAAATGGTCTTCATCCGGGAAAAAGAGTAATTTGGATTTTACCCCCTGACGTTGCAGAGCGGTAAAGAGCTGCAAGCCCTGAGTGTAAGGAACGCGGTAATCGTGTTCACCGTGGATTACCAACATAGGCGTTTTAAAATTCGCGGCACGGCTGGCCGGATTCCATTTTTGATAGAGCGAGCCTTTTTGCCAGGGCATCCCGTTAAATTCCCATTCCGGGAACCAGAGTTCTTCGGTGGCGCCGTACATACTGGGCTGGTCGTACACACCATCGTGGGAAACGAGACACTGAAACGGATTTTCCGCGCCTTCTATCCAGTTAATCATAAATCCGCCGTACGAAGCGCCCGCTGCGCCCACACGGTTCTTATCGATGAATTTGTAATGGTTCAACACGTAGTCGGTTCCGATTTTTATATCTTCGTAGGGTGCGCCGCCCCAGTCTTTGGAAACCGCGTCCATAAATTTTTGTCCGTACCCGCGGCTGCCGTGAAAATTAATCACAAAGATTACGTATCCGGGTGCGGCAAACATCTGGTAATTCCAACGGTAGTGGAAATCATCGCCCCATTCACCTTGCGGGCCGCCGTGAATCAGTTCTACTGCCGGATATTTTTTATTGGGATTAAAATGCGGTGGTTTTACTAAATACCCGTGTATGATATCCCCTTTGGCGCCAGTAAAAGAAAACGGTTCCAGTTCGTGCATATCCAGCTGTGCCAGGCGCTCACGATTGATATGCGTAAGCTGAACCAGCTTTTTATCGGCGAGGTTCATCTTAAAAATTTCATAGGGCATCGTGGCGCGCTGCAATTTAAACACCAAGGTATGCGCATCCGCGAACTGCACATCCGAAATAAAATGGCCTTTGAGTACCGCTTCCGGACGGGTTGAGTGCAATCCCACTTTGTACACGCTGATACCTCCCGCTTCGGTTGTCGTAAAATAGATTTCCTGCCCATTGGGATGCCAGAAAATGGATTCTACGGAAAGCGTGAAGTTTGGCGTTAAATCGGTAAACAATTTGGATTTAAAATCGTAGAGCATCAAACGCTGACGGTCGGCTTCAAATCCCGGCCGGCTCATAGAAGCAAAGGCGAGATAGCGTCCGTCCGGTGAAAAATTAGGATTATTGTCATTCGCTTTATTTTTGGTTAAACGGGTGATGGTACCGCTTTCCAAGTCTGTTAAAAATAAATCGTTGTTGGTGCTGGCTGCCACCATCTTATCCGTATTGCGTACAAAACAGACGGTTTTCCCATCCGGTGAAAAGGTGTAATCGTGGGCGCTGCCTAAATCCAGCGGCGGGCTGTCGTAATCGCCTGGGGTTAAATCGCGGATATTTTTACCATCCGCATCAGCTACAAACACGTGGCTGCGTTTGCCTTCGAGCCAGCGGTTCCAGTGCCGGAAGAGCAAATGGTCGATTACCCGCGCTTTCACTTTGCTTTTTTCTACCTGGTCCATTTTTTCTTTATTGCAGGCTTCGGTTTTACAGTCGGGATACACTTCGCTGGTAAACAGAAATTGGCTGCCGTCTCCGTTTAAAACCGCACCGCCTGCGCCGGGCGCAAAATCGCTTACCTGAACCATTTTCTTTGTTCCCACATCCATTTTCCAGATTTGGCCGTTGTGGTTAAAATAGAGCGTTTGCCCGTCCGGCGCCCAGACCGGTCCGGAACTCGATTTTTTATCCCTGGTCAGCGGTGTGCTTTTCCCGCTGTTTAAATCCAATAACCAGATTTGAGTATTAAAGTTATTGTCTTCAATATTAGGCGTCGTCACAGAATACGCAGCCTGCTGTCCATCGGGACTGACTGCCACAGAACCCACACGCTGCATAGCAAAAAAATCTTCAAAGGCAATAGGACGCTTGGTGCCTGCCATGGTCAGCATCGTAAAAAGTAAAATAATCAGTAATGTTTGTACCTTTCGCATACAATAAACCTCCTTCTCTCTCCTGTCTATCTTTCTTCTTTTTCCGCTCCCTTAGTGAGCATAATACCGTTCTTTTTGATTTCTATGGCCCGGCGTTTATACAAAGCGCCCACCGCCTTTTTGAATGTTTTTTTACTGACCTTAAACCAGGCGGAAATTTCCTGCGGTGCACTTTTATCGGTTAAGGGCAAAAAACCGTCGTGGTCCAACAACGCTTTTAGAATTTTTTTGGACAGCACATCCACCTTTTCATACCCCTGCTTTTGCAGCAATACATCAATTTTTCCATCATCACGCAGCCGTTTAATGTAGCCGGTTACAGGCTGGCCGTACTTAAGAGATTGAAATACATCTTCTTTAAAAATGAAACCCCTGTGGCGATTATTAATTATTACGTGATAGCCCAATTCGGTACGATGGCGAACAATCAGATCCACTTTTTCACCCGGCTTGTAACGCGCCGGTTCCTTATCAAGGTAGCGGTCCAGGCGGGAAGAAGCTACTATACGATGGCTTTGTTCATCAAAATAGAGATAGACCAAATAGGACTGTCCTTTGCGCATCCGCTCGTTTTGCTCCCGGAACGGTACCAGTACATCTTTGCTTAATCCCCAGCTCAAAAAAGCGCCCACACCCGTTGTTTGCGCAACCCGGAGCAAGGCAAATTCGCCCACCATTGCCAGCGGTGTTTCGGTGGTAGCAATGATGCGGTCTTCAGAGTCAAAATAGACAAACACCCGCACGTCATCCCCCGGTTGGCAACCTTTGGGCATATAGCGTTGAGGCAGTAAAATCTCTTCGTAGGTTTCGTCTCCTGCCAAAAAGGCGCCAAATTCGACCAGGCGATTTACTTTTAATGTATTCATTTTTCCAATTTCTAACATTCGTTTTCCTTTATTAGTGGGTACAAACAGAGCGCCTCACCAAATACGTTTAACACCGTACCGGTCAAAGATTTCATCAGCGCCGAGAATTGTCAGGTTGTTTTCAATGAGCTGGGCAATAATCAAACGGTCAAACGGGTCCCGGTGGTGAAAGGGCAGTTTTTCCAAACGTACAATATGCGGCAATTCGATATTCAGCAACTGAATATCATTCCCCTTTATATGTTCCTCTACAAATTCATCCAATGGTTTCGCAAAAAACAATTTTCCGCTACTTGATTTAAGGGACAATTCCCAGACAGTAGCCATACTCACGAAAATGTTTTTTTCAGGATTTAAGTAAATATCCCTGGCAAGCGGACTCAAAAGCGGAGACTCAGTTACAATCCATAAAAGTGCATGCGTATCTAAGAGATAATCCACTACTGATATTCCTTAAAATCATCCATAGGCGCACCAAAATCCGCAGCTAAAGTTACCTGTTCTTTGGCACTTCCCAATCGACGTTTCGGTTTGTCTCCCTGCAAATAGACTAATTTTACCAAAGGTTTATTCCCTCTGGCAATAATAACTTCTTCCCCGTTAACCACTTTTTTAATGAGTTTGGAAAGATTGGTTTTAGCTTCGTGAATATTTACCTGGTACATAGCCTGCCTACTTAGTCATATTTTTAGCTAAGTTAGTGAAAATAAAATGGAAAGTAAATTGAAATTTGTTATTTACCCCCCAAAAACCGTACCTTTCTGTTTTTGAAAATAGTGAGACTCTATGTACCAATACCAAAAAACCAACCGCTATTTTGCACAGGCAGCGGATGACATCAAAGACATTACCGAAGCGGAACTCAGCGCCTTAGGCGCCGAAGAAATCAGTCCCTCTTACCGCGGCCTCTATTTTAATGCCGACCGCGCCACCCTGTACCGGATTAATTTTCACAGCCGGCTTATTAACCGCGTGCTGGCGCCGCTGATTCAGTTCAACTGCCACTCGGATAAATATCTCTACAACACGGCCATGCAAATTCCCTGGGAAGATTTTCTCTCACCCGAACACACCTTTGCCGTTTTCGCTACGGTAACGCACAGCAACATCCGCCATTCCAAATTTGCCGCCCTGCGCTTAAAAGACGCAATAGCCGACTATTTTAAAGAACGTGAAGGACGGCGGCCTTCGGTGGACACCCGCGAACCCGATATCTGGTTCAATCTCTACATCGAAAATAATGAAGCGCTGATTAGCGTGGATACTTCCGGCGGTTCGCTGCATCGCCGCGGCTACCGGCAGTCTTCCGTTTCTGCGCCTATGGCCGAAACGCTGGCCGCTTCCATTATCCGCTACTCCGGCTGGGACGGCAGCAAGCCTTTGTACGACCCTTTTTGCGGTTCCGGCACTTTGCTCTGCGAAGCCTTTTTGTTTGCCAGCCATACACCGTCCGCTTATAAACGAAAAAAATTCGGTTTTGAGCGTCTGCCCGATTTTAACCGCCCGCTCTGGAAACAGGTGAAACAGGAAGGATTTCAACGCATCACCACCCTCCCCAACGACCTGATTGGTGGCAGCGATATTGAACAGGAAGCGGTGCAGGCGGCACAGGAAAATTGCTCGGCCATCGATACCAGGGGCGTTATTAAATTGCGCCAGCAGGATGCTTTTAGCATCGAAAAACTGGAAAACACGATTATTGTCTGCAATCCGCCCTATGGTATTCGTATGAAACGGAAGCAGGATTTAAGCGGTTTCTATAAACAAATCGGTGATTTTTTAAAGCAGCGCTGTACCGGTTCCGAAGCGTACATCTATTTTGGCGATCGTAAATATGTTAAAAGCCTGGGCCTGCGCGCCAGTTGGAAAAAACCATTGACCAACGGCGGGCTCGACGGACGGCTGGTTAAATATGAATTATACTAAAGGGAAGCTATCTATGAAACGAATCGTTTTGCTTTTACCGGTTTTTGTATTTTTTTTTAGTTGCGCAACCACAAAACCCACATCACCCAAAGAAAGTATTTACAGTCAGCCTGTAGCGCAACGGGAATTTCGAGCCGTTTGGGTGGCCACGGTAGCCAACATTGATTGGCCCAGCGCACCCGGCCTGCCCACGGAAGTACAAAAGCAGGAAGCCATTGCTATTTTGGACACGGTTCAAAAACTTCATATGAATGCGGTTATCTTTCAGGTAAGGCCGCAGTGCGATGCCCTGTACCAAAGCAAACTGGAACCCTGGTCTTATTATTTAACCGGCATTCAGGGAAAAGCGCCGCAGCCTTTTTACGACCCGCTGCAATTCTGGATTGAAGAAGCGCACAAACGGGGATTACAGCTACACGCCTGGTTCAATCCCTATCGTGCACACCACCCTAAAGGCGGTC
>JANTHG010000122.1 GCA_024762535.1 Calditrichaceae bacterium | reverse complement strand
TAAAATCGTATCCTAACAGGCCATATTTTTCCATTTTATATCTGAGCGTTGTTCGTTTTATATCGAGCGACCGGGCGGCCATGGCAATATTTCCGCCGCTTTCGCGCAATATGTTATAAATCAGATTCTTCTCGTATTCTTCTACCATTGCCGTTAAATTTCGCTTTTTATCATCCGCTTGCCGTGGCCGTTGCAACGCGCTTTCCGCCTGACCGGCAAGAATGTTTTGCGGCAAATCCTGCGGGACAATCTGTCCCCCGGCGCTCATTACAATAGCGCGTTCTATGGCATTTTCCAGCTCGCGAATATTGCCGGGCCAGTCGTAATTTTGCAGGTAAGCCAGCGCATCCGGTCCAATACCTTTAACCTGTCCACCGGATTCATGGTTGTATTTTTCGATAAAATGTGTGATTAAAAGCGGAATATCTTCTTTATGTTCCCTGAGCGGTGGCAGTCGTACCGGCACCACGTTCAGGCGGTAATATAAATCTTCCCGGAATTTATTTTGCCGAACCAGGTCTTCAAGATTTTTGTTGGTCGCCGTAATCACCCGCGCCCGCATCTTCAGCGATTCTGTTCCGCCTACGCGCTCGAATTCTTTTTCCTGTAACACGCGCAGCAATTTTACCTGCACATCCGCTGATATTTCACCGATTTCATCTAAAAAGATACTACCGTCGGCGGCAATTTCGAAGCGTCCGGGTTTGCGACGGATAGCCCCGCTAAAGGCGCCTTTTTCATGACCAAACAGCTCGCTTTCCAATATGCCGGTCGCCAGGGCCGCGCAATTCACTTTAATAAAAGGTTTACTTTTCCGTGGACTGTTTGTATGAATAGCCCGTGCGACCAATTCCTTGCCGGTACCGCTTTCACCCAAAATAAGTACCGGTGAATTGGCCGGGGCGACTTTTTTAATCAGTTCAAAAACACGCCTCATAGGCGCACTATCGCCGACTATTTCGGAAAATTCCGCGCCGATTTCTTCGCGCAGATAGGCATTTTCCAGGCTTAATTGCAGGTTCTTCAGAGCCAGGCGGCGGGTCGTTAAGGCCTTGTCAATTTTTATTTCAATTTCTTCCACGGAAAACGGTTTGGTAATAAAATCGAAAGCGCCCAACTTAACGGCCTGCACGGCGCTCTCAACCGTACCAAAGGCTGTGATAACGATAACCGGCACGCTATCATCTTCTTCGCGGATGCGGCGTAAAAGGTCTATGCCGCTTTCGCCGGGCAGGTTCATATCGGTGATAATCAAATCCGCATCATTCTTTTTATACAACCGGTAACCATCTTCGGCATTTGCGGCTGTTAGAGCCTGCAGGCCTTTTTCCGTGACGACTTGCGTTAAAGCGTCCGTTGTGCTTTTGTTATCGTCGATGATGATAATGCGTTCCATTTAATTTTCTTTATTTTTTGGTAATTCAATTATAAAACGCGCCCCTTTATCCGGATTATTTTTTACAACAATCGTGCCATTATGCGCGCGGATTATATTTTGTACAATCGCCAATCCCAGGCCGGTACCCTGGCTGCGCGTGGAATAAAACGGTTTAAATATTTTATCCAGATGCTCAGGGGCGATGCCTTTGCCGTTGTCGCTGACTTCCAGCCTGAGTTCACCGGAATTCTTTTGTACGGCGGTTAGCTGCAATTGGCCCCCAATATCCATGGCCTGTACGGCGTTAAGCGTTACGTTCAACAGCGCCTGTTTTAGCTGACCCATATCACCGAAAAATGTTAATCCGTGCGGGATAATATCGATTTGTACGGCTATCTGTTTTTCGCTAATCTCTTTTTCGGCCAAAAACAGGGTTTGATTAAAAAGTTCGTTTAAGACGAAAGGTTCTTTTTGTAAACCGGACGGCCGGGCAAAATTTAAAAAATCATTTACGATACTGTTCAACGCTTCGATTTCGCTGGTGATTTTTTCGATGGATTCCAACTGTTCGGGTTGCCTATCGGCCCGGCGTTTAAGCAATCCTAAAAAAAGTGTAATGGAATTAAGGGGGTTGCGGATTTCGTGGGCGATGGCCGCGGAAAGCTCGCCCAAATAGGCCAGCCATTCTTTTTCTTTTATCTGCGTTTGCAGTTCGCGCACTTCCGACAAATCCACCAACAGCCAGTTGCTGCCAATGATTTGCCCGTTTGAATCCGGCAGCGGCGACACGCGCACGGATACCGGAACGGGTTTTTCTTTAAAACGGATTTTCGTTTCGATGAAATCGTTTACCGGCGGCATGCGGTACATCGCACGTAATGTGGGATAAAAGGAATGGCCCGGACTGAAAATTTTTCTAAAATGTTTCCCGATACATTGTTTTCTGTCCAGGTGAAGCAAACGGGCGGCTTCGGTATTCAGCACGGTTAACCGGCCGTCCAAATCGATGGTCATAATGCCCGTGGCAATATTTTGCAGAATAAGTTCATTGTACGATTTAATGGCGTCTGCTTCATTTTCGGCTTTTTGTTTTAAGGCCCTTAACTGTTCTTCCTTGCTGCGGATGCTTTCCTGCATGCCATTAAAGGTTTGTCCCAGAAAACCGATTTCGTTTTGGGCGGAAATTGCCACCGGCTGACTATAATCGCCCAGCGCGATACGTTGTGCCGCTTTTACCAAACCTTTGACGGGCCGGGTAATGGAACGCGTTAAAAAGTAGCCCAGAATCAGGGCAATCACAAAACTGATGAGATTGATAATCAATAAAAAATCCTGAATATCATCGATAACCCTAAGGAATGCCGGGCTGGCATCCACGCAGGCGATGGCGCTTATTTTTTTGCGAGTGTCAAAAATCGGGGCAAATGCCGATTTGTATAAATTGCCGTCGTAACCGCGGTATAAAGTGGAATAGGCCGCCTTGCCATGTTGCGCCGCATCGAGTTCCAACAGGTTGCTTTGTAAATGGGGAATGGTTGCGCCGATAACGCCGGATGAATCGGAATCCACCAACAGATGGCGTGATACATCAACGATGTAAACCCGTTGCAGGTCAAAAGCGTTCCGCAGTGTTTTCAAACGACGCTGCAGGCTGGCGTAAAACTGTCCGTTTTCGCTGCCCGGCTGAATATAAGATAGCAGGTCGGCATCAATTAATGTGGCTGCCGAGCGGGCGATGCCGCTTAATTTTTTACCTAACTCTTCGTCAAAATAACGTTCGGAACGAAAATAGAATAGCCAGCCCACCGTATTGATAATCAACAGCGTGAGTAAAATAAAATACAGGCTGATTTGTTTTTGCAGACTTTTTTTAAACAGTTTTTGCATACAAGCCTAATTAAAATCATACTATTCGGAACCAGGAACTTGGAACTAAAAAACAATAGGCCGCAGTTCCCAGTTCCCAGTTCCCAGTTCCTAATTAAAAATACTCAAATCCCTTCACCAAAGCCTAATCCAAATACACATTCAACCCCACAACATTCATGCCAAACCAGGGTTGAATACGCTTACCAAAAATACGCGGTTTTTCCTTTTTGTCAAAGCCAACCACATAATCACCTGTGTAATAGCCGATGACCGCGCCGAGAAAGACATCGGACAACCAGTGTTTATTATGGTAAATACGGGATGCGCCCACCAACCCGGCCGTTCCATACCAGAACACTTTCCAGTACACATTGTCTATGGATTTGGCCAGCGCGGTGGATACGGCAAAGCTGACCGTAGTGTGCCCGCTGGGCAGTGACTGATACGTATCATCAAAAGGCCGGAAAGGACGAAAATAGAGATGTCCGCCACCGGCATAAGGACGGCGGCGGCCGATGAATATTTTAAATATCCCGGAAATAGCCCCGGAATAGACAAAGGCTTCGGTGGCGTGCAAACCCATTCTGCGGATTTTGTTGTTTCCGGCCAAAGCACCGTAACCATATATGCCCCAGGCTAAAAATAAAGAATAATGGTTCCCCTGATAACTGTCAATATCGAAAATGGCGTCATTCAATTTAGTCTGATTTCGTAAAGAAAAATCTTTTATATGTTTATCCATTGCAAACATCATGGCCGTACCACCGGCAGCAAGCCCGACCCGCGCCCAGTCTTGTTCGTCAAACATAAAAGGCGCTGCCAGCAGCCCAAAACCCACTTCGACAAAATGTTTGGCATCCTGTACAAATAGAGATGTACTGTCTGGCTTTTGTGCAGCATTTGAATCCTGAGCAAATGTAGTTAGCGGAATTAAAAAAAGAAAAAACCATACCCAGGCTTGAATGCGTTTAGATTTTATCATCAAATTCTAATTTCTCCTTTTCGTGTTCATCATTTGCACCAAAGCGGTAACTAAATCCTAAATAAATAATCTGAGAGTTTCGCTTGCTAACTGCTTTTTCATACAAGACGGGCGTATCAATGGTGCGTGTCCATTTTAAAGAATTGAATACATCGGACACCGTGAGTGTTAGCGCCGCCTTGTTATGAAACAAGCGCTGACGGACGCCTAAATTGACAAGAATTAGTGGACGCGTTTCGCCCTGCGGGGTGAGACGCGCCGAGCGGTAGTAGGCATTGAGCTGAACTAAATTGGCTTCCCATATATAAACATTAGCAGCCAGTTTTGCATTCCAGGAAAGAGTGGATTTTTTAGAAGAATAACCCAGGTTGGATGCGTCTATTACATAATAAAATGCGTTGGCGCTGAAATTTAAAGAAATCATTTTTTTGACATCCGCCGTTACAATCAATTCCATCCCGGCCGATTGGTCGTTGGCCAGATTGGTTGAATAACGCAGTAAAACCGAATCATTTACCACACTGCGGATTTCGGTAAAAGCATCATACTTATAGCGGTAATAAATACTGGGTAAAATAGAAAATTTTTCATCCTGAAAATGCCAGCCAAATTCAACAGAATGGATTTGCTCCGGTTTAATATTGGGATTGCCCGCTTCCATATTCCGTGGGTCGGTATATTCCGCAAAAGGATTATGTTCATCGCTATCGGCACGTCGTACCCGGTGGCTGTAATTTAGCTGCAGTTGCTGGCTCTCGCTCAAATCGTAAGCCAGATGAAGGGTAGGATAGAATTTAAAATAGTGATTGGGAATGGTTGTATCCGCCGAAACCAGATTGGATGTAATCAGCGCCTGCTCGGCACGCAAACCGGCTAAAAAACTAAAATCTTCGATGGATTGTTCATACGTGGCATAAAGAGCGTGAATGTTCTGAGTAAACAGGAAGCGGTTTGTTTTATTAAAATCGGTAATCCACCTGCTTTGCAATCCATTATAGTCTTGCCCTAAGTAGCGGATATCATCGCGTAAAAATTCACCCGCATAACCCGCTTCCACCTGGCTGTCCTTCCCCAATGGTAAGACATATTCCGTGTAAAATTCAATCAGCGAGCCGCCCTTGCGGATTAAATTATGACGAAGCGCATTGGAAAATCCGGGAACGGTGTAGGCTTCAGTGTAATGATTATCCTCTTTTTCATCATAACCCGAATAATTCAGTTCCACTTGCAGGGTATGGTCTTCCTGTTCAAATTGATGTTCATAACTGGAACTCACTTCCCATTCATTTTCATACTCGTCATTGGTTCTGCCGCTTGTAAAATCTGTGGTGGCCTGCTTCAAACTATCCCTGAAAAGTGTGTGCCCGTTTTGCGTATGATAGGAATCCTGGTAAAAATAATCACCTGAAATACCGAATTGATTATATTCATCGAAAGCATAATCCAGACCCAGGCTGGCCAGCTGCGCCAGCGGCTTAACCGCAGAGGAACTGTTTGCATCGTAATAATCGCTCACAGTGCCCAATGAATCTTTTTGAATCCTTGAATCCGATGAAATACGCGGATTGTTGGTGCGGCGCAGCCCGAGACTTCCAAACAGGTTCAGTTTCCCTGGATGATAATTCAGGGTAGCATTGGCATTATACCGCCCCAGGTTACCGGCATTGGCAATCACGCTTCCGTTTAACCCGTGGCGCGTTTCTTTTTTAAGCACAATATTGATGATGCCGCCTACCCCGTCCGGCTTATACTTTGCCGATGGATTGGTTATCACTTCTATTCGCTCAATACCGGCTGCCGGCATTTGCTGCAAAGCAGCGGCGCTGTTACGACGCATTAGAAGCGATGGCCGGCCATTAATAAAAATTGTCACATTGGCCGCGCCCCTCAGCGTAATCGCGCCATTCACGTCAACCGAAACCGAGGGAATATTTTGCAGAATATCTTCGGCAGAACCGGATTGGCTGGCAATATCTTTTTGCACATTGTATATCTTGCGGTCAATAGAATTCACCATCACTGCTTTGTCCGCGCTTACGTTAATGCTTTCCGATAAAATGGGACTTATTTTAAGTTCGAAGACGCCAAGGTCCAGTTCCTTTTGCTCATGGACTATAGTGAAGGGCCTGGATTTGAGCTGCTCAAATCCGATAAAATCTATTCTAATATAATATTTCCCAGGCAAGGTATTATTAAATTCGAACAATCCTTCTTCATCAGAAGATGTTCCGTTCAACGCAGTTTTTTCTGTTATTTTAAATATACTAATATTAGCTCCGGCTAAGGGTACGCCGGATTCTTTATCCAACACAATTCCTTTCACACTTGCAAAAACCGATTTTGGCTGTAACTGTTCCTGATTAACACTACCGGTACTGCTCTGCGCAAATAAAATATTTGTACAAAAACCAAAAACAACAATTGACCGAAAAACTAAATTCATATCCCCTATCCTTTAGAAAATTTTCCAACCTCATACTTCAATCAAATTTTGGCGCTTAAATAATAAACCGGCAACAAAAACAATAACAACACGGCCGAAAGAGAGAATCCCCCGATAACCGCCAAGGCCAGCGGTTGCTGCATCTGCGCACCGGCGCCCAAACCGATGGCCAGCGGGGTTAAGGCCAGCACTGCCGCTAAGGTGGTCATGATAATCGGACGCATGCGCACTTTGCCCGCTTCAATGAGCGCTGTTTGCAAGGGCATGCCCTGCGTAATAAACATCTGAACATAGTGAATAAGGAAAATGGCATTCTCGGCCACAATACCGATAATCATAATCATGCCCATCATGGAAGATATGTTTAAGGCTACGTTGGTAATACGCAGCATCAGAAACACGCCGCTAAGCGATAAAACGGACAGGGTTAAAATAATCAAAGGAATTTTGAAGGATTCGAATTCCAATAATTGCACACTGAACACCAGTAAAATGGCCAGAGCCATCACCATCAGCAAGCCCTTAAACGATTTTTGTTGCTCTTCGTACAAGCCGCCGTATTTGATAAAAACATCCTGCGGCAGATGAATCGTTTTATGAATCTGCGTCTGAATATCATTTAGCGTGCTGCCCATATCGCGGCCGCTGATGCGCGCCGTAACGGCAATCATTTGTTTTAAATTTTCCCGCGTCAGTTCCGGCTGACCGTCCAGAACCGATAAATCGGCCACAGTGCCCAAAGAAATGTAATCGCCTTTGGGGGTTAAAATACGAATATGTTTAATGCGATTAATATTCAACCGGTCGGCCAGCGGATAGCGGATGCGCACGCCGGTCATGTACTGTTTGTCTTGTACTTTGGAAGCCACTTCACCGTTAACCGCGGCATTTACTTCGCGGCGAATATCATCGGCGCTCAGACCGTACATGCCGGCCACCAGCGGCTTTACTTTAATCAGAACGGATGAACCGGCAATGGTGATGCCGTCGTAAATATCCACCACGCCGGGCACGTTTTGAATCACATTCACCACCTGTTTGGATAGGGCGTCGATTTGGCGGTAATTATCACCGAAGATTTTTATCTCAATGGGTTGGGGCACGGCGGTTAAATCACCGATTAAATCACCCATCAACTGGGCAAATTCAATTTCAATGCCCGGAACATGGCGTAAAACCTTATTCCGCACGCTGTCAATCACTGTTTGAATGCCCACGGAACGTTTGCTTTTTAAACGCACTAAAAAATCGCCCATATTCGCTTCGGTCAGGCCGCCGCCCAACTGGATGCCGGTACGCCGGGAATAGCTGGCCACTTGCGGCGTATGGGTTAAAATATCTTCAATTTGCAACAGTACGCGATTGGTTTCTTCCAGCGACGTGCCGGGCGGCGTGCGGTAATCCAATATAAACGTTCCTTCGTCCATTTCCGGCAAAAATCCGCTGGGCAGGCCACGGTAGAGAAGGTAAGAAATGGCCAGTAATAAAAATCCTGCGGCTACGGCTTGTGCTTTGTGCTTGAACAAATAGCGCATGGCCCGTTCGTAATAGTTATAGATGCGCGTTAACAAACGTCCCGCTGTTTCCTGTTTTTCGGCGTCCTTTTCCGTAATGTAGCGCCGGGACAAAATGGGAATGAAGAATATGGAAAGTAGCATGGAAACAAACAGGCCAATGGCCATAGTCAGCGAAAGGGATTTGAAGAAGGCCCCGGTAACCCCGGTTAAAAAGGCCAGCGGGGCGAACACAACAATGGTGCTGAATGATGAGCCCAGAATGGGATGGTAGATTTCTTTTAAGGAATTATGCACGGCGGTTTGGGCCTTTTCTTTGGAAACCGCCAGATGACGGATGATGTTTTCCACGACCACAATAGCGTCGTCAATAATCAAACCGATGGCCGCAGCCAGTCCGCCAAGCGTCATGATATTAAAACTCATATTAAATAAATGCATAAACAGAATGGTGATACCGATAGTCAACGGCACATCCAGCGAAGCAATCAGGGTAATTTTCCAATTACGCAAAAAGGCCAGTAAAATAAAAACAGCTAACAGGACGCCGATTAAAATGCTGTCGCGCACGTTTTTCATGCTTTCCACAATCAATTCGGACTGGTCATAGAATTTGGACATGGAAATGCCCGCAGGAATGCTGTTTTTCATGGCGGCCAAAGTGTTTTTTATTTCCGTATCGATTTTAACCGTGTTGCCGCCCGGTTGCTGGTAAATATTAAGCAAGACGGCATCGCGGCCCATGGCGGTAACACGCGTCCATTCCGGGCGCACGGCTTCTTTGATAACAGCCACATCGCTTAAAAAAATGGGTGTGTGCTTATTGGTTTTAATAATCGTCTGCCCGATTTCTTCTTTGGATGCATACTGGCCGTCAACCAGCGTAAGGAATAATTTGTAGTCCTGTTCAATCTTGCCCACGGAAGCGATGATGTTGGCATTTTGGATGGCGCCGGCCAAATCCGCAAGAGACAGACGGTACGAGCGCAATCGTTCGGGATTTACCAACACTTCATATTCTTTGGTACGGCCGCCCAAAACAACCACTTTGGCCACGCCGTCGATGCTGGTCAGGATGGGCCTGAGCGTGTATTCGGCATAGGTGCGCAGTTCCACCAGGCTCTTTTTACCGGATGTCAGGCTGTAGCCGATAATGGGGTAAACCGTGGGATTCATGCGGCGCACGGTAAATTGAAAGTCCGGCGGCATATCGCTTTTAATTTGGTTGATGGCGTTGTTGACCAGCAATTCAGCTTTAATCATGTCGATATTCCAGTGAAAATTAATCGACAGTTCCGTGGCGCCACGGCTGGTGGCCGAACGCACACTGACCACATCCTGAATGGAATTGACCGCTTCTTCCAATTTACGGGTCACGGTAATCAT
>JANTHG010000121.1 GCA_024762535.1 Calditrichaceae bacterium | reverse complement strand
AGGAAATGGAAGCCCGGCAACTATCCATTCCATTATTGATTGGCGGAGCAACCACTTCCAAAATGCATACAGCGGTTAAAATCGCGCCCCACTACCATTTTCCGGTTGTGCATGTTAAAGATGCCTCCGAAGGCGTTAAATATGCCATGGAATTACTTAATGATTCTCATAAATCAGATTTTACCAGAAAACTGAAGCACGACCAACACCATCTGCGAGAAACACATCTCGGTAAACAGGCGCCGGATTTTGTTTCTTTGCAGGAGGCGCGCGCAAAGCGTTTATCCATCGATTGGGAAAAAGAGAGGCCTGCTCCGCCTGAATTCCTTGGTGTAAAGCGGTTTGAACCGCCCGTAGAAACCTTGTTGCCCTACATAGACTGGACGTTTTTTTTCAGCACCTGGGGACTGAAAGGAAAATACCCTAATATTCTGGACCATCCGCAAAAGGGTAAAGAAGCGCGTCGTTTGTTCGAAGATGCTCAAAAAATGCTGCGGGAAATAGCCGGGCAGCATCTGTTAAAAGCAAGCGGAGTGGTGGGCATTTTCCCGGCCAACAGTAAGGGTGATGACATTGAAATATATGAAGATGAACAACGCAAGCAGATAGGTTCTGTTGCCTACCATTTGCGTCAACAGCAGGCAGAAACCGGCAGCGGTTATCATTTATGCCTATCGGATTTTATTGCGCCCGTGGATTCCGGCATAGAGGATTATATCGGCGCGTTTGCTGCGACAGGCGGTTTGGGTGCCGAAAAGCTGGCCAAACAGTTTGAAGCCCGGGGGGATGATTATTCGGCCATTATGGTCAAATCCCTGGCCGATCGCCTGGCCGAAGCCCTGGCTGAATATCTTCATTTTGAGCTGCGAACAAAACTTTGGGCCTATGCGGCAGACGAACAGCTTTCTCGTGAAGAATTGCTACGGGAAAAATACCAGGGTATTCGTCCGGCCATCGGGTTTCCGGCCTGCCCGGATCACACGGAAAAAGATACGCTCTTTAAGTTGTTACAAGTAGAAGCGCGAACCGGCATCAGCTTAACCGAATCCAAAACCATGCGTCCGGCAGCCAGTGTGTGCGGCTGGTATTTTGCTCATCCGCAGGCGCGCTATTTTAGGGTAGGTAAAGTACAACCGGATCAGATCGAAGACTACTGTCGCCGCAAGGGCTGGAAAACAGCAGACTTTGAACAGTGGCTGCCACAAAATATTTAGCAGAGGAAAAGTAAATTTATGAAAGTACCGGAAATACTGTCTAATACAGACAAAACGCTGTTTTCATTTGAATTATTACCACCTTTAAAAGGCAAGAGCATCGATGAAATCTATAATGCCATTGATCCTTTAATGGAATTTAATCCGGTTCTGATTAATATTACGTATCACCAGGAAGAGATTGTGTATAAAAAACGTCCCGGTGGTTTGCTGGAAAAAAAGACGGTTCGAAAGCGTCCGGGAACCGTAGCCATTGCTGCGGCCATTAAATACCGTTATAAAAGCGTGCATGTAGTGCCGCATATTATCTGCGGCGGCTTTACCAAAGAAGAAACGGAAAATGCGCTGATTGATTTACATTTTCTCGGCATTCGTAATTTGCTGGTTTTACGCGGTGACCCGGAAAAATCTGTTGGTCGTTTTATTCCGGAAGAAGGGGGACACGCCAATGCGTTGGGTTTGGTGAAACAAATCCGGAATATGAATGCGGGACGATATCTCGATGAAGAACTGGAAAATACGGAACAGACCAATTTTACAGTAGGGGTGGCCGGCTATCCGGAAAAGCATATCGAAGCGCCCAATATGAAAACAGACCTGGGTTATCTCAAGCAAAAGGTAGATGCAGGTGCCGAATTTATTGTTACGCAGATGTTTTTTGACAATCAGAAATATTTTGATTTTGTAGATGCCTGTCGTGCTATTGGCATAACAGTGCCCATCATTCCCGGACTTAAACCGGTGGCCATAAAGAATCATCTTTCCAGCCTGCCCAAGAATTTTAATATTGATTTACCGGAAGCTCTGACCTGCGAAATTGAAAAATGCAAGACTTCAGCCGAGGTTCGCGCACTCGGTGTGGAATGGGCGGTGCAGCAATCTAAGGAGTTGATTCGGCAAGGTGTGCCCATCATCCATTTTTACACCATGGGTAAATCTGATAACATCAAAGAAATTGCCAGACAGGTATTCTAATTTACCGGAAGGAAACAGTGTCCATTTATTTAGATTACAGTGCTACAACGCCTGTGGATGAACGGGTTCGACCGGCTATGGATACCGTTATGCAGGAAGCCTGGGGCAATCCATCCAGTTTGCACCAAAACGGCCGGCGGGCCAAAGCGATTGTGGAAGAAGTACGCCTCAAACTGAGTCAACGATTAAACTGCCCGCCATCCGAGCTTACTTTCACCAGTGGTGGCACGGAAGCCAACAATCTGGCGCTCGTGGGTGCGGCTTTGGCCAACAGCGCACAAGGTCGGCATATTCTTATTTCTTCCATGGAACATCCTTCTGTTGCCAAAGCGGCGGAGCATTTGCAAATGCTTGGATTTGAAGTGGAAACTTTTAATCCGGCACAGCCCGAAAATGAATTGCTCAGCGACTTGCACGCCAAAATCCGTAGCGACACTATTTTGCTTTCCATGATGTATGTGAATAATGAAACCGGTATTGTATTTCCTGTGGAAATGGTGGGTACTCTTTGCAGGGAACGCAATATTCTTTTTCATTGTGATGCGGTGCAGGCTTTTGGTAAAATTCCGGTTTCGCTGAACACAATTCCGGCTGATTTACTGACCCTTTCGGCACATAAAATATATGGCCCCACAGGCGTTGGCACTCTGTTTATTCGCAAAGGGGTTCAGGTGCAGCCTTTACTTTTTGGGGGCGGGCAAGAGGCTAACCGTCGGCCCGGTACCGAAAATCTTCCGGGGATTGCCGGTTTTGGCGCTGCATTAGACTTTTTGGATGAGAGTTTGAATTTTTTTAACACGACCAAAAACATACAATTCCAATTGGAATCACAACTGCAAAAGGCGCTTCCGACACTGGAAATTATTGGGCGGCGATTCTCTCGCCTTCCTTACATCAGCGCGCTTTCTTTTCCCAGTATCCAAAACGAGACCCTGTTAATTCGTCTCGATATGGCAGGAATTGCCGTGTCAGCCGGCTCGGCGTGCAGCTCCGGAAGTGTACAGACATCGCCGGTTTTACAGGCAATGGGTTTAGCGGACGAAGTGGCGAACAGTGTTATCCGCTTCAGCTTTGGTAAATATACAACCATCGAAGAAGTAAACGAAGCCGTTGAGCGTATCATTCCTCTGGTTACATCTTAAGCACCAGGAGCAATTCTTTTTATCGAGAATATAGCGCTCAGCGAGCGTTCAAATTAGGTTCTATGTCGATTAGTGTGGGAAGTAGTAACGTCTAAAATCGAAAGCCGCTGATTTTCACGGATAAAACACGGATTTCGATAAAAAGACTTTCATATTATTATCATTAATTTAAAGTTTATATTGTAGAAAATTTTATCTGTGTTAATCAGTGGCAATCCATGGTAAAGTTATTTTTCTTATGAACGTTCACCCACATAAAAAGACATAAAACAAAAAAAGCACCCCGTTAAGGAACGGAGTGCTTAATCATTTTAAAAGTATTTGGAAGATTACTTCATTAAGATCATTTTTTTACTGTAATGTTTCCGCCCATTTAAAGTTACCTGATAAAAATAGACACCGGAAGGAACGAGCCGGCCTGCGCTGTTTTTACCATTCCATAAAAATACATGACGTCCGCTATTCAGAAGACCGCTATGCAGTGTTTGAATATGTTTTCCGAGTACATCAAAAATTTCTAAGCGAACATCACTCTCTTTGGGCAAAGCAATGGGAATGGCGGTTTGCGGATTAAAGGGGTTGGGGTAATTACTTTCCAGCCGGAATACCTGAGGTACGACCGCATCGATTTCGCTCTGAATGTCTTGTTTGGGGCCAACAACAATTTTAAGTTTGGTTTCGGGTTGTGTGGCTACAAATCGATAGATATTGTCTGTTTTTAAATCTTGTGCGCTCCCGTGTTCCGCATCCAGAAGATAGATGGAAAGGGCTGCCGGTAAAAAATTAGCCTCATCAAATGTTAGGGTAATGGTTTGGCCTAAGGCGCCGTTTACACTAAAATCCCAACTCTGTTTTTCATCTGTGACAGGACGGATATCCGTAGCGAATACAGGATAGGTATCATTCCATTCGGGCCGGTAAAAAGAAACGCCCGGTTGTTGCCCTAAAGCGCGTGGTTTGTAGTAATCGTATTTATCTTTACCGGAAAGCGCATCATCATCAACGCCAAAAGAGATACATTGTTCGCTGTTTGGCCCGCTTTGCAATCCAATGTTAATACGCCAGCCGGACTGCTCCGGTTGTTTAGGTAGTGCGGATGATGAAACCGGGAAAGGAATACGGATGCTGCTAAGATTATTATCATTCATGAAGTAGTATCCAACAAAGGGGAGAAAGTTAACCGCTTGTTGAAAACTTCCGGTATAACGGAAAATTGGTTGTAAATTATCACCATTTACGGCCTTAACTTCTACCCAACTCAGAGATTGGTTGAATGGATTGCTGATGATATTCCAGCCGTCATGCAGAGGGATTTCATACTGGCTGTTTTCATTGAGCGGAACATTATCCGTTTGTGTATTTATACTTAGCCCACTTTTGGAAATTATCCAGAAACCGCGACCCGCCTTAAAGCTGAATATGTTGTTGGTATCGTCAAAAGGTTCAAAAAAATTATCGTTTGGATTCCCGTTATCCCAATAGCAATCCCAATCGATTTGATGCGAACCAGACATCATATCCTCAACTCTTGGCGAATCATTGCCGGGAATGCCGATTAAACGGTAATCCGAGCTTTGGTAATCCGAAGGACTGTTATAGGATGGGAAATTAATATCAGTATTTAGCTGGATAATGTCCGGATAGCTTAACGTTTTAAATGAGCGGCTTTGCGTTTTATATGTGTCGTTCTGATTTTCTGCCTGCAAAAAATAAGTATATTCTGTATTAGGGTCTAAGCCGGTTACAGACATAAAAATATCCAATAAATCATTTCCGTTGATCGGATTTGCCGGATATGGAAACTTTGTCAAAGTTCCGTTAATATTTACCATATAATAAACATTCGTCTCCATATTCTTTGGATTACAAAAACCGCGTAATGTGGCGCTACGTACCGATACATTTTCCGGATTCCCAATGGATAAATCCGGCATGGTAAATAAAATTTGAAAGTTTAATAATTGCCCTTTGGTGTTACCTTTTTCGTTGGATGCATTAATACGGAACTGATACGATCCGCTAGTAAGTGGCCCAACTGTGGCAGAAACAACCTGAGGTGTATCACCATAAAGAGTCGAGGGCGCAGCAGCGACACTGTTAAAATAAGATGTATCTGTCCCATATTCAAAATAGGCGTTTGTTTCGAGTCCGTTGGGATTAACAGTGGCGTAGAGAGTGACCATATTGTTGGTTGCCACAATGGAAGAATCCGTGCTAACGGTTGGTGCGGTTGTTGATTTTTCGTTTATGGTTATAAACTGATCGGCAGCAACAGCGGTTGTGTCGTTTACGTTTCCGCTGGGCCAGATCACTCTAATGGAATCCACTTGCGGGGCTGAACCCAGGCCGAAATGTGCAATGAGGCTATTTTGCCCCTGAAACCCGGTTTGTCCGGATATTTCTCTTTTTTGTAAAACGTTATTTCCGGAAATGGTGCTATAGAGTAAAATTTTCGCACCAATTCCCGAAGCATTACTTTCGGTCCCTTTTAACTTAATTTTGAGCCAGTGTTTTGTAGAGTTTACAGCATTTCGGAGCAATTTGTTTCGGGCGCCGGCTGCCGCGGTATTGGAAATTAGAAGGTCTAATTTTCCATCCTGATTAAAATCAGCTGTGGCAACTCCTGCTGAGGCTTCGTCATCATTGACGCCAGGGCCAAAATTGATTTCTTCGAAGTCCAAATTCCCTTTATTCAAAAATAATTGATTTCCGCCTTCATTGGCCACATATAAATCGATCCGGCCATCATTGTCAAAATCGCCAAAAACACTTCCGGTTGAAGGACGATTTCCCATCACAGGCGGTTTTCCGGTAAGTTCGGTAAAATTGCCAGAACCATCGTTAATGTACATCTTATTTCTATCATTGTAGGAAGTGACATAAATATCCATATCACCGTCATTATCCACATCAGCTACACTGCATCCGCGATTATCCGAAAGACTTTGAATTTGTGGCCCGTTCGTTACTTTGGTAAAGGTTCCGTCTCCATTGTTCATGTACATATTGTTAGCTTGTCCGTCTCCGTTTACCACATACAAATCCACATTGTTATCATCGTCAAAATCAGCCCAGGCGCAGCCAAAAGAATTGAATAAATCCGAGGGCGCATGTGCTGTCATTGCAAAGCTACCGTTACCCTGATTTTTGAACATTATATTTACATTGTCCAGACCATTGGCAATAAATAAATCGAGTAGACCATCATTATTAAAATCGGTCCAGGATAGACCCCGGGATGGATACTGTGTAATGGGTGTTAAAGTATTTGAGATATCTACAAACTGACGGTCCCCGTTATTATGATAGAGTACGGTGGGTGCTGTGTTATCGGTGCTGATTGCGACATCCGGTAATCCGTCATTATCATAATCCCCAACGCTGACCGAATTGGATGGATTATTAGCGCTGCCAAATTCGCCGCCGGTATAATTTAAAAAAACCGGAGCGTCGTTTGTATAATAACTGTTCGGAGAATCAGGCGCTGTTAATACAATGGCGTCAGGAGCCAAGCCTGGCAAACTGTTAATCCACGCAACACCGGAAGAAATTTGCATATCATCGGTAAGAGCGCCGGCGTTAAAATCAACAAAAGGGTTGGTGCCATCATTGTCATCAAAGAACACGGGATCAATTGTTATGGGGGTCCCGGTCAAAATCACCTTTCGTGCCGGAACTTGTTCCCAAACCCGGTTGTCTGAAGTTTTCAGGATCATATATTTAAAAAAGAGCGTGTCGGCCGGCTCTCCGTTAACAAAACCAGTTAATTCGTATATACCATCCTGATTGTTGTCTGTCATGTCCAGGCCATTGGCTTCATAGTTAAAATCAAGCTGGAGCTGAATCTTATCCTCAACCGGGTTGAACTGGTTACGATTAATTTGCACATTCATATTGACCTGGAAGGTAACATAGTTTTGGTATTCAACCGTTTTGTCCGAAACAAAGACGCCTCCACCCAAAGTTCCGGCATAAAGATGCTGGTCATCAGGAATGGCTAAAGCTGTGGGCCTAATATTTAATTCATATTCAAAAGCGGGTTCAAATTCTCCGCTAACCCGATTCAAAACGTTGACATCAAATGATCCGGTTACATATAATCTGTTTTCGTTACTAACAATTAAATCATCTACATTGTAGGTAGAAAGCCCGATATAAATCCATTTTGCCTGTGAGGGGCTATACTTATACACTCCTCTGCCATTTGAATCAAAATTATTCGTAATCCCCGCGTAAATTATACCGTCTAAATCTTCAACTAAACAGGTAATTTCAGATTTATCCGGCAGCCCGGCGGTCAAGGGTGCCCAGGTGTCACCATGGTTTGGGGAAAGAAATAAACCAACCTGATCCTGGTTGCCCCTTGTTCCGATATACAATTTGTCGTCATGTGTAATCAAAATAGATTCAATACTTTCGTAATCGCCAAACGAAAGTCCATTATTCACATTTTCCCATGTGGTTGAACCCGGAGTTAAACGATATAAACCCTTTCCCTGGTCACTACCTGCGTATGTGAAGTTATTAAGTCTGTCAATAGCCAGCGAATTAATATAGTTGCTAGCAAGGCCGTCATTAATAGGAATCCATTGGTTACCGTTATTCGGCTCCTGATAAAAGATTCCGTTTCCATAAGAGGCGATGTAAATGCGTTGTTCAACAGAATCCCATTTTACATCGGTTATCTCATTGCCCGGGTAGTCAATATTAAAAATATTAGCCCAGTTATTTCCATAATCATCCGAACGAAATAAGCCCGATCGCAATGTTGCGGCAAGGAGGGTATGATCCCCCATTATTTCCAATGCGTTAATATCTGTATTTTTTAATTGGGTGTTATAAAAATTGATTTGGTCGGAACCGTAATATGCAAAACCCTCTCCACCGGTTCCTAAATAAAAATTCCCGTTAGGAAGGGGGATAAAAGCCTTAACCGGAGTGTGCAGACCGGCCGGTTGTACCCTTTCCCACTGATCCGAATTCTGGCGATAAAATCCGCTATAATTATCAACTCCGCAATAGACGGTTCCATGATCATCTTCACTAAATGCACTTACAAAGCTGAAAGCGCCTCCCTGATTTCGTGTAATCCAAGTATTTCCGTGATCTCCTGAGATGCTTATCCCATTAGGATAACTTCCCACATACAGGCTATCGGTAGAGGTTACAAACATGGCTTGTACGCTGTTGTAGGTGGCAATTAGAGACCAGTTAGTCCCACCATTGGATGAGCGAAACACCCCCTGGTTGTTTACGGCGGCATAAACATAAGAGCCATCCGGGCTTTCAGCGAACCCTAGTACTAGCGCATCTGTCGGATTCGTTATACCATTATTGGAGGGACCCCAGCTTTGTCCGTTATCGGTAGACATCAAAATACCATCGGAGGAAGTCCCGTTTAATATGGTACCATTTTTAAGAACCAGTACGGTTCGTGAACTATTCACGTTTGCTACCTGCTCCCAGGTTACACCGTTGTCCTGGCTTCGCCATAATAACCAGTTGGAAGTATAAAGGGTACCATCGGATGCCATAGTAAATGTGTTTGTTGTTACAGGACTGTTGTCGGAAAGCTGCCAGGTGGTTCCATTGTTGGAAGAATAATAGATGCCCCCTGATGTAGAAATAACAATATTTCCATTTTGGGCTTTGATCATGGAATAAATATTTCCACCCTCCGGCCCGGCTGTCTGGATCCAGCTGTCTTGACTCAAAACGCTGGTAGAAAAACTAAAAATGATAACAAATGATAATAGTAATGATTTTAAACGCATGTTTCGCTCCTGAAACCATATTAAAAAGAGATTGAATGTTATTTTAAATTAAGGTCTGCCCGGTGGTGCCGGGAAACCGGTCCCAGTATTGGTGCTTGAACCGTCATCCGCCGATTTAGGCATCAGAAAATAAGCTGCGGCTGCAGCAACGACCACACCGCCACCTACCCAATACAGCCAGCCGCTTCCTCCTCCGCTGGAGGCTTTTTTTACACTTTTATCGGTTCCGGAATACAGTTGAACAGGTTTGAGTGTAGCACGAATGACCTGATTTCTGCTGGCAACCAAATTTTCATTAAAACTTTGATATTTCTCTTTTTGGATTACTACGGATAGTTTACTGCCATCAACCGCTTTGTATTGATAGGGTGTTTTACCCATAATTTTGCCGTTTAGAACAACCTGCGCTCCATCGGGCTGCGAAACGAAGGTAAGAGTAAATTGTTTTTGAACCGCTTTTTCTTTTTGTGGGGTTGCCGCCACAGAGGGTTTACCTGCCAGTTCATCGGCAACGGATTTCATCAGGCCAATCAGACCTTCAATTTCGCCGGTATAATCACGGGTAAGTGATTTAATAATTT
>JANTHG010000120.1 GCA_024762535.1 Calditrichaceae bacterium | reverse complement strand
AGTTTTTCATCCATGCTTCTAACCGGTTTATTATTATCCCGTCTGTCGGATTTGGATGAAATGGAACAAGCAGTGAATCAGGTTGCCGGATATGCTGAAATGATTTTAACGGATTATCTTCAACCTATTGAAAAAATCGCTGCGTTACCCTTTAAACGCGCTGTCTTTTTAGGATCCGGATTGTTTCAGGGGATTGCGCATGAATCGCATTTAAAATTACAGGAACTCAGTGACGGGGCTGTTATTTGCAAATATGATACTTTCCTGGGTTTTAGGCATGGCCCCAAAGCGGTTATAGATAAAGATACGTTACTTGTGTTTTTATTTTCGAATGATGTGTATGCCTCGCCTTATGAAATAGACCTTGTTAAAGCGATCAATGATGGTGAAAAAGGACTGTTCCGACTTGGGGTTATGGAAAAGGAAATTCCTGTGGAAATGGATCTTAAAATAGTATTAAATAACAATCAGTCCGAACTTGATGAAACCTTTCTGGCGTTAGTTTCTGTTATCCCCGCTCAAATGATTGGATTCTTCAAATCGCTTCATCTTAACCTTAAACCGGATGCTCCTTCGGAAAGCGGGACCATTACCCGGGTTGTTCAGGGAGTGCGCATTTATCCATATCAATCCCAAAAAGAATTAACTATGGTCGGGAATTGAATAGATGCCTTCAGTAATTCAAAAAATGGTCCAAGCTCATAGAGAAGGCCAACCCGAAGGAATGTATTCTGTATGCTCGGCTAATCCTTTTGTACTGCGTGCGGCTTTACAGCAGGCCAAAGCGGATCAATCCGTTCTGCTGGTAGAGGCTACATCAAATCAGGTGGATCAATATGGCGGGTATACGGGAATGACGCCGGATGCATTTTTTAAATATGTGCATAAAATTGCTAGCACCGAGCAGTTTAATCCTCGTAATCTTATTTTAGGTGGCGACCATCTGGGCCCGAATGTCTGGCAGCAAAAACCGGCTGCGGAAGCGATGGCCCTGGCAAAAGAACAAATTGCAGCGTATGTTTCTGCTGGATTTACCAAAATTCATCTTGATGCCAGCATGGCGCTCGGCGGAGATAAAAAAGATGAAGAACTGCCATTGGACAGTCATTTAGCTGCCGAACGTTCCGCCGAATTATGTGAAATAGCCGAGAAAAACGCAAAGCAAAACACTAAACCTGTGTATGTGATCGGTACAGATGTGCCTATTCCCGGTGGAGCAAAAGATAAACATAATAATATACGCATTACACCGGTAAAAGAAGTTCGGGAGATAATAGAAGCCACCAAGAAAGCATTCAATAGAAAAAAATTACAAGACGCCTGGAAAAGAGTAGTAGCTATTGTGGCGCAACCCGGCGTTGAGTTTGGTGATGATACGGTGTTTGATTATAATCGGGAAAAAGCAGGCGGTTTAAAAAAAGAAATTGAAACATTCGCCGGACTTATTTATGAAGCCCATTCAACGGATTATCAGCGTCCTGCTGGTCTGCGCCAAATGGTTGAAGATCATTTCGCTTTGTTAAAAGTAGGCCCCTGGCTTACGTTTGCTCTGCGTGAAGCGTTATTTTCTTTAAACTTAATTGAAAAAGAATTCCTTTTAGGGAAGAAACATATTATGTTATCTCAACTTATGGACAGGGTCGAGCAGGCCATGCAGGCTAAACCTCAGTATTGGGACGCACACTACCGGGGAACAAAAATGCAACAGCTCTTTGCCCGAAAATACAGTTTTAGTGATCGTGTACGCTATTATTGGCCTGATACTTCTGTACAAACGGCGCTTAGCCTGCTCCTGAAAAATTTGAATGAAAATCTAATTCCACTTTCCTTATTAAGTCAATATTTACCTAATCAATATCAGGCTGTTCGTGAAGGAACGATCAAAAATACTCCTGAAGAATTGATCTTGTCAAAAATAAAAGAAA
Source organism: Calditrichaceae bacterium (assembly GCA_024762535.1). Classification (GTDB taxonomy): domain Bacteria; phylum Calditrichota; class Calditrichia; order Calditrichales; family Calditrichaceae; genus JANTHG01. The sequence continues at coordinate 7,804 of JANTHG010000120.1, read as the reverse complement.
TTCTTACTGTGTATGCCGTAGCAACCCGGCAGAATGGAAAATCAAAATCTCAAGTTATAACGGATTCTGAGGCGAATTAATATGAAAAAAGGAAAACCCTGGCTAATTTATGCGATCATTACCACAACCTTTTGGGGTGTTTGGGGGGCATTAATTGAAATACCGGAAAAAGGAGGCTTCCCGGCCACACTTGGTTACTCTGTCTGGGCATTGACCATGATCATTCCAGCGCTGATAGCGCTAAAACTGGTAGGGTGGAAGCTGGAAAAGGATAAACGTTCCATTCTTCTTGGCTCCATCATTGGCTTTACCGGAGCCGGAGGCCAGCTTATTCTTTTTCAGGCCTTGCGAACCGGCCCGGCTTATCTGGTTTTTCCCTTCATATCTCTGTCGCCTGTGGTGACCATTTTACTGTCCTATATCTTTCTCAAAGAACGGGCCAGCCGACGGGGATGGATTGGTATTGCACTGGCGCTGATTGCCATTCCGCTGCTTTCGTACCAGTCGCCTGATAACGGCGCGGGACAGGGTTCGCTGTGGATTGTTCTGGCGTTGCTGGTCTTTTTGGCCTGGGGATTCCAGGCCTATGTGATGCGTTTTGCCAATCAGACCATGAAGGCGGAAAGTATTTTCTTCTATATGATGCTAACAGGCCTGCTGCTGATTCCCTTTGCTTTGTGGATGACCGATTTTTCCGCAGAAATTAACTGGGGATTTAAAGGACCCTGGCTGACGGCCATGATTCAGGTCTTAAATGCGGTGGGCGCATTGATGATTGTGTACGCTTTTCGTTACGGAAAAGCGATGATTGTCAGCCCGCTGACCAACGCCGTGGCGCCGGTGATTACCATTGTGATTTCTTTGATATTGTACCGGGTGATTCCCCATCCGGTGATTATCACGGGTATGATGCTGGCGCTGGCCTCCATCTTTTTGCTGGCTATCGAAGATGAGGAGGAAGCGGTTGAAAATGAATGATATTTATGTTTGTTTCATGGGGCATTGGCGATTCTGTGCTAGAAAAATTATATCATGAATTTACAATCGAAACCATTGTAGGGATTCAAGGCATTGAATCCCGCAGACCGGTGATTGAATCAATATTAGCGGGATACAGAATTGAAACCATGGCAGGGATTCAATGCATTGAATCCCTAGCGAACGGCCCAAATAAAAAATAATCTAATTTTAAGGAATGCCACAAAAAACGAAATCGATCAGATGAAATAGTGAAGGTACATTGGATGCAGCAAAAAAAATATGACGTTCTGGTAATCGGTGAATTAAATGTGGACCTGATACTAAACCGTATCGACGGCTTCCCGGAAATGGGTAAAGAAAAACTGGCTGATGAAATGACACTGACCCTGGGTAGTTCATCTGCTATCTTTGCCAGCAATTTAAGCGCATTGGGCGCGAAAGTGGCTTTTCTGGGAAAAATCGGGAAAGACCAGTTTGGGGAATTGGTAATTGAAAGTTTACGTCAAAAAGGGGTTGATACGGAATTAATTATTCAGGATGAAACATTAAATACTGGCGCCACTATTGTGCTTAATTACGATGAAGACCGTGCTATGGTTACTCATGCCGGGGCTATGGAACATTTAACACCTCAGGATATCTCGGAAGAAAAACTGGCCCAGGCCGGGCATCTGCATTTTTCATCCTATTTTTTGCAACCGGGAATTAAAAGCGATGTGGGAACAATGTTTAAAATGGCCAAAGAAACCGGTCTGACCACATCTTTTGATATGCAGTGGGATCCGGCGGAAAAATGGGATTTGGATTTCAGGAATGTTCTGCCCTTTGTGGACGTCTTTTTACCAAACCGTCAGGAACTGATTGAGCTGACCGGACAGATAAACATAAGTGAAGGTGTGAAATCGTTGGGCGCTTCTAATATTGTTGCGGTAAAGATGGGATCGGACGGCTCTTCCTGCTGGCAAGACGGGTATGAAAATATAGAGCCGGCATTTGTGAATAAACAGGTGGTGGACGCCATTGGTGCGGGCGATAGTTTTAACGCCGGATTTATTTACAAATATATTGCCGGGGCTTCCTTAAAAGAGTGTCAGCGTTTCGGGAATCTTTGCGGCGCGCTGAATACAACAGCAGCAGGGGGTACGACGGCTTTTACTAATTATGAAAACATAATGAAAACAGCCAAAGAACGGTTTGGATATTCAGCTTCCCCCTTAGCTCATGGGGATTGAGAGGGTTGTACAAAATATCTTAGAGTAATGGATGATGAGTTTAATTATTGAAAAGACAACCCCCTATCCCCCTTTTTTAAGGGGGGATATTTCGAATGCAGATTTAAGATATGGAAAAGAATGAATCTGACAGCAAAGCTAAAAGAAGTACAAAGAAACGGCAGCGCCCTGTGGGCAGCCAATTTTTACAATCTGGAAACCCTGCAGGGTATTCTGCAGGCGGCAGCGGAATTGATTCAGCCTGTCATACTGCAGCTGACCCGCGGTTCCATAGAATATATGGGCCTGAATCCCGCGGTGGCCATGGCCCGGGCTATGATAACGAAATACAATGTTGAGGCTTGGCTGCATCTGGACCATGGCGATTCACTAGAATTAGTGGACCGCTGTCTGGAGGCGGGATTCGATTCTGTAATGTTTGACGGCAGCGAATTAGCGCTGGGAAAAAATATAGAAATGACGCATCGGGTAGTGGAATTGGCCGCTGAGTACGGCGCTAATGTGGAAGCGGAGCTGGGCTATGTGGCCAAGCTGGGGCAGTCCACAGAACAAGTAGGATTTACGGAACCGGATGAGGCGAAACGATTTGTCGAAGAAACCGGTGTAAACGCTCTGGCTGTGGCTATCGGTTCGGCACATGGATTTTATAAACAAACGCCAAAACTGGATATTGAACGGCTGAAAGAGATACACGCGGCGGTCGATGTGCCATTGGTGTTGCACGGTGGATCGGGTATTCCGGATGAACAAATCCGGCAGGCAGTACAAGTCGGTATCTGCAAGATTAATGTGGCAACCGAAACGAAAAACGCTTTTATGAGGGCACTATCTCGTCAGTTGAAACAAACGGACGAAATTGATTTACGGAAAGTGTTTCCTCCGGCCACTGCGGCAGTACGGGAACTGATTAAGGGGAAGATGGCGGTTTTGCAGACGGCATGACGCGTTTTTTAACGCTGCCATTCCAAGGATGCAAGAGATGATGAATTCCTTACGCGTGAGCGTCACTTCTCTTTAGATTCAGACCCGAAACATATAATTAGGAAAAACGGGAAAATATGCTGCGGTTTTTTAAAAACAGCATTCTTTTAGGCGGATTGATGCTGGGAACTCTTTGGGCAAATACGATTCTCGTGGCTGAATCCGGCGGGGACTACACAACAGTGCAGGCGGCGCTGAACAATGCCGCAGCCGGCGATTCGATTCTTGTGAAAGAAAAAGCCACGCCCTATTTCGAAAAAATAGATTTCCCCCGCAGCGGCAGTGCAGACAGTGGCTACATCACCCTGATGGCCTTCCCGGGCGAGCATCCCGTCTTAGACGGCACGGGAGTGGCGAATAACGGCGCAAGTTACACGGACGATATGGTTTATCTGGAAAATAAAAGTTATGTGCGTCTCATCGGTTTTGAAATCCGCAATGTGAACACAGCCGAGGGTTCCGGCGTGCGCGTGTACGGTTCCGGTTCCCACATTGAACTGCGCGACAATGAAATTCATGAAATCCGCGGGGGCGGCCAAAGCGGCGGGGCCATGGGTATTACTATATATGGCGCGGATGATAATAATTCTATTAACAATATTATTATTGACAACAACCATATTCACGACTGCGACCCGGCCTGGAGCGAGGCCCTGACCCTGAACGGCAATGTGGAAGAATTTGAGGTAACCAATAATCTGATAGAAGACGTGAATAACATCGGCATCGATTTTATTGGTGGCGAGACCTGGCTGAGCAGCAAATTTGCCCGTGACGGTCGTTGCGCCTGGAACCGTGTGTTTCGCGCCAACTCGCCCTATGAAGACGGCTACGCGGCCGGAATTTATGTGGACGGCGGCAGCGATATTATCATCGAAAATAATACGGTCTCAGAATGCGATTTAGGTATTGAAATAGGCGCGGAAAATTACGGCGTTGTTACCAGCGGTGTAACCGTTCGCAACAATGTTGTATATAAAAATGACAAAACGGGCATTGTGTTCGGCGGCTACGATGTGAATACCGGCCGTGTAAAAAACTGTTCTTTTACAGGAAATACTTGCTACCAAAACGATGCCTTAAAAGTAGGTAATGGCGAATTGTGGATTCAGTATGCCGAAGATAATGAAGTACGCAACAATATCTTTTACGCCAATGACCAAAATTTGCTGATTGCATCGGACGCCGGTAACGTGAATAATTCCATTGATTATAATTTATGGTTTGCTGACGCCGGTGCGGAGGCAGCGGTTTTTCAATGGAACGGCGTGCATTATACGGGTTCTGCTTCCTATCAAAGCGCTACGGGACAAGACGCGCACTCGTTGTTCAGTAATCCGGATTTTATGAATGCCCTGTTATCCGATTTCCATATTGCCGGCGGTTCGCCCGCTGTGGATTTGGGCGACCCGGGCTTTGTTCCCTCTGAGTCTGAAACGGATATGGACGAACAAGCGCGGATGAACGGTAACCGGGTGGATGCAGGCGCTGATGAAGTGAGTACGACCAGCTCGGCGGATTTCGGATCTGCGGTTTTGCCGCGGGCATTTAAATTATTACCGGCTTTCCCGAACCCGTTTAACCCGGAGACAACGATTATTTACGAATTGCCGGTTACAAAATATACGGAACTTACGATTTGGGATGCGTTGGGCCGTAAGGTGATTACTCTGGTTGCCGAAGTTCAAAAAACGGGTACTCAAAAAATTATATGGAACGGCCGGAACGCGCGGGGTAGCGCCTGTCCTACGGGTTTGTATTTTGCCCGCTTACGGCAGGGGCCGCGGACACGCACTGTTGAATTAATTTTGTTGAAATGACAAAGCAGAACGAATGGGGGATTGCAGATGCTAACAAGATTTGAAACTGACGGAGTACAATTTGAAAAGTAACTTCTATTCTTTGATATTCATTGCCGGTATTTCGGTTTTATTTTTAAACGGGAATCTTTTCGCGCAAAGCCGGACGACTGTTTCATATACTGCAAGCGACGAAATATTCGCCAATCCGGAACGGGGATTTTCCGACTACCAGGACAGCAAGGTTACGGTTTCCCTTGCCCAAACCCTGCGCAATCAGGCGGTGACAGTTATTCAGCGCATCTACACCATCCCCCAGTTTAACAACAGTGCCCTGTCCAATGATTTTCTTAGACTGGTGCAGGATGATTTGGACGCAGCCCGGGAAGGTGGGGCGAAATTAGTTCTGCGTTTTTCTTATACCGATGATCAGGATGGACCCGATGCTCCTTTAGATACAATACTTAAACAAATTGATCAACTTAAACCCATTCTGCAGAAAAATTATGATGTTATTGCTTATATGGAAGCCGGATTCATCGGCGCCTGGGGCGAGTGGTATTATTCTTCGCATAATCTGAACAATACCGAAGATCGGCGAACGTTTCTGTTTGCCCTTTTGGATGCACTTCCTGTTCAGCGCTGCGTGGTAGTACGTACGCCCAATTACAAACGGCTCATTTTTGAAAACAGCAACCCGCTGACCCCGGAAGAGGCTTTTACCGGCAGCAAACGGGCGCGTACCGGAGCGCACAACGATTGTTTTTTAGCTGACGAAACGGATGCAGGTACGTATATTTACAATGATATCGAAGGCGATAAAGACTATCTTAATCAGGATAATTTGTTTGTCCCCCAAGGCGGCGAAACATGCAGTCCCAGTGCCTACAGCGGCTGTGCCAATGCTCTGGAGGATTTGCAACGCATGCATTGGTCGGTGTTAAATAAAGATTATAATATGGATGTTCTGAATGGCTGGGTCAGCGGCGGCTGTATGGATGAAATCAAACGCCGTTTAGGATATCGCTTTGAACTAAAACAAGCTGCTCTTCCCGATAGCGTCAAACCGGGCGGTATATTTCATCTTGATTTTGATATTAAAAATGTGGGTTTCGCCAGCCCTTACAACGAACGGCTGCTGGAAATTGTTTTACGCAATACCTCGAACGGCAGTACCTGGCGATTGCTTAGCGATGCTGATCCGCGCTTTTGGAAATCGGGCGATTCTCTAACAGTTGCCGTTGAGGGCGGTCTGCCCGCGGATATGCCGGAAGGGCGTTATGAAACCCTACTGCATCTGGCTGATCCTATTGATTCGCTGCGTTACCGTCCGGAATACGCCATTCGCCTTGCTAATGAGAATGCGTGGGAAGAATCTACTGGGTTCAATAATTTGCAGCATTCGATCGAAGTAAGTAAGCAAGTTGCAGGGCAAGATTACATCGGCGAAAATGTATTTGAATATTTCCAGGCCAAAGTTACACCGCCGCCACCGCCCGAGGAAATCCAGATTGACGGCAGTTTTGGCGACTGGAACGATGTGCCGCAATTAGATACCGCGCCGGACGAAGAAGAGGCGGGTGATGCCCTGAATGACGCGGTGGATTTGATTGATATGTGGGCGGCTAATGATGCGAATAATTTGTATATCAGTTACAAGCTGGCCGGGAATCACGGCAGCGGTTATTTCTATCATATTTTTATCGATGTGGACCAGGATACTTCTACCGGATTTCACACGGACGGCAGTTTTGCGGGAATAGATGTGATGGTAGAGAATGAATCCATCTGGAAATACAGCGGCGTGAACGGCGGCTGGGGCTGGACTTATTTAGGCTCGGCCACCCAGGCCTGGGGTGCCGCCGACCCTTCGCGGATTGAAATGGCTATCGAGCGCTCGCTGCTGGAAAATGAAGGCGCTGGAAATACAATAGATCTTCTGTTTAACGTAAACGACCTGGATGACCAAAGGACGGATGACTACGCGCCAAACGCTTTTGCGGAACGCAGCTATTCCTATACGTTTGCCACTACCGCCATTGCTGGCGAAAAGCCGTCTCATGTACCAAGAACAATACAATTGCGTGTTTATCCGAATCCTTTTAACAACCGGGTGACCATAGAAATTAAAACAGCTGAAATGAAATATCTGCGTGGCGCGATTTATGATATAAATGGAAGAAAGGTAAAAGCGTTTAGCGGCGCTGAGATGGCGTCGGGACGGTTAAGCTGGGACGGAAACAATGAGCAAAACAGCACCGTGGGCAGCGGGTTGTACGTGTTCCGCCTTACAGACGGCCGAACGCAGGCAGTGGAAAAACTGATTTTGCTGAAGTGACGGGTTGTTACGCACACCGTTTTTCCGGAACATGGAATTATAGGTTGTATTGGGTCGTCATTCCGAACGAGCGTAGCGAGGAGGAATCCTTTGTGCGAGAGCGTTGATAAATCCAGAAGGGATTGCTCACTCCGCTGAATCGGAATCTGAAATAACGGACAGATATTTACAAGGATCATAATGTATAGGATGGAAATTCATAAAAAGGCCAAGAGAGGAGGTAAACGGCAACAACAAATTTAAACTTTTATCACTTAACCAAAAGGAGAGTATAATGAAACATGCTACAGCAATTTTAATGGTACTGCTGCTTTCCGTTTTCGGTTTGGCTCAAACCATCACGATAGACGGAGATATGAGCGATTGGACAGCGGACATGCAGATCGATGTGGCCCCGAACGAACTAGAAGGAATCGGGGACAGTATTGATGTAGACTGGGACGGTACTTTAGATGGTATAATTAATCCAGCCC
>JANTHG010000119.1 GCA_024762535.1 Calditrichaceae bacterium | reverse complement strand
ACCGTAAAACACTAAAATGTTCAGTTTCATTTTCACCTCATTTTTGGAGTATCTTTATTTGGGGATAAACAGATTCAGGCTAAACCACTTTTGGGGATCCAGCCATTGTTGTTTCAAAATTAAACCCGTTTGATAGGCCATGTCTTCTATCTCGTTTATATTATATTTATATGAATTTTCCGTATGAATGCTTTCGCCTTCTTCAAAGTGAACCGTAAATCCGGGAACATCAAAGTGGACGGTTTGTTTTTTTTGACTGACAAGATGCATTTCCACCCGCCCTTTTTCTTCATCATATTTAGACAAATGCCGAAAGGCGCTTAAATCAAAATCGGCCAAAAGTTCCCGGTTCATACGTTCCAAAAGATTTAAATTGAAAGCAGCCGTCACTCCCTGTGCGTCGTTGTAGGCCTTTTCCAACAGTGTACGTTCTTTACGCAGGTCTATTCCAATTAAAAAAGAAGCATTGGCACCGGACATACCCCGAATCGTATTTAGAAATTCAACAGCTTCCGTCCTGGTAAAATTGCCGATACTCGAACCAAGCCACAAAAGAAGATTGTGGGTACCGTCATGCAAAATACTTTGTGCAACCCCCTGCTCATAACGGGCCGTAACCGGTTGCACCGTGAGTTCGTTATATCTGTTTTCCAATTCCCGGGCACTTTGGTTTAAAATCGAAGCGGACACATCGATGGGAACATAGCGGGCACTTCCATGTTCATTTAAGAAGGATTCCAGCAAGATTCTGGTCTTAACCGAACTACCGCTGCCAAGTTCAATGATTTGCAATTTAGAAGGAAAATGCTGCACAATATCCCGGCCATGATGCCGTAAAATCTGCGTTTCGGTGCGCGTCGGATAATATTCCGGTAATTCACAAATGGTTTCAAATAGTGCCGAACCTTTTTCATCGTAAAAATAAACGCTGGGAATCTGTTTGGGTGAAGTACTCAGGCCTTTAATCACATCCTGTGCAAATATCTTATTGTTTTCAGTCAAAATACTGTTTCCGGTAGAGAGTGTACCTGTTTTCGTCATAACAAAATATCCCATATATTCAGTAAACAAAAGATTAGTCGTATTTTTAAAGAAAAGCTTACAAAAAATCTAGTATTAACTATTTCGCTTTAGATATATTTTTGCTTTTATTTGTTGTACAAAGTTACATTCCCAAACATTTGTTAACAACCAAAAAAAGAGGAAGTTATGAATAGAACGAAATTTTCACTGTTTTTAATTCTAGGATTGAGCGGAATTATTGTTTCACAATGCACTTCTCAGAACAAAAACCGGCTAAATTATGAACTGCTGCAATCCACACTTTACACCCAAACTGCAGCCGAACATCACACGCTCACTCTGCAAAGCTACCATTTGGCAAAAATGCAGTTGGATGCAGCTTTGGCAGATAAAAACTGGAGCGCCGCCACAGAACAAACAGGAAGCTATCAGAATTTGCCTCCTGCCGTGATTCTGGATGTGGATGAGACGGTACTGGATAATTCACCCTACGAAGCGCAACTTATTCAGAACGGGACAAGCTACACTTCCAAAACCTGGAATGTCTGGTGTCAGCAGGCCCGGGCTAAAGCCATCCCCGGAGCCGTGGACTTCTGCAATTACGCACACCAAAAAGGGGTAACGGTTTTTTACGTAACCAACCGTAAAGCCCCGTTATTGGAAGCTACCCGCAAAAATTTAAAAGCGGAAGGGTTTCCTTTAGAATCTTCCGTAGAAACGATTTTTCCACGTACACAATCCTCGGATAAAGGTGCGCGGCGCAAAGCGATTGCCCAAACATACCGCATCCTGTTGCTCATCGGTGACAATGCCGGTGATTGTTTTAGTGGATTCACGCACGCATCCACAGCGGTACGGGATTCCCTAGTGCGTGTTTACCAATCCTATTGGGGCACCAAATGGATTGTGCTGCCCAATCCCATGTACGGCGACTGGGAAAGCGCGCTTTTTGATTACAATTACGGATTGCCCGCCGGGGAGAAGCTGAAATTGAAACTAAAAAGACTGAGAAAATAACCATACGAGTAGAAGAGCCGATTGCCAATTGCCAAAAAAAACGGAACCTACTTTTTAAATCCTGAATTGAGCGCTTCCTTCGTCATCGCGAGAAGTGAGCGTAAGCGAGCGACGTGGCGATCCCTTAGGGGTTTGCTTCGTCACTTCGTTCCTCGTAATGAAGGGAAAAGGACGTCATCACGAACGACGGAGGAGTGAAGTGATCCCCTGTGGGATTGCTTCATCCCGCTCTCGCGGGACTCGCAATGACGTGCGTGGGGTTGGAGTTATGTCAACATTCGCTCGACTTAGGTAATTGGTAATTGATACCTTTCATTTTCCACAGGGAATGACCAGGGAAATAGTAAAATGCCAGAACCATCTTATATAAAATTGTACGAATCCGGAGAGCTGAAACTGCGCTTAGACGCGCTGGAAGCCAAACTCGCTTCGTGTACGGTTTGTCCGCGCACCTGCAGAGTCAACCGACTTAAAGATGAGCACGGATTTTGCCTTTCCGGCTATAAGCCGTATATCACTTCCATTTGCGACCATCATGGTGAGGAACCGGTCCTTTCCGGCACACATGGCTCGGGTACCGTGTTTTTCGGGAGTTGCAATTTACGCTGTGTCTATTGCCAGAATTGGCAAATCAGCCAAAAACGCAATTTTTACCAATCCACGGAAATGGATTTTAACGAAGCGGCCCGGCAGATTGTAAAATTGCAGGATGAAAAAGGCGTGCATAACATCAATTTCGTTTCACCGGCGCATTTTGTACCTCAAATGGTACGAATCATTTACGAAGCTATTCCCCTGGGCCTACACCTGCCGATTGTTTACAACACAAACGCTTATGACGCGCTCGCTTCTTTAAAATTACTCGACGACATTGTGGATATTTATCTGCCGGATTTCAAATACTTTGACGACCGTAACGGCGTTAAATATTCCCGCGCACCCGGTTATTCCATTTACGCCAAAGCCGCTATCCGGGAAATGTTTCGGCAGGTTGGTGCACTGCAATTAAACGAGGATGGATTAGCTGTGCGCGGCCTGCTTATCCGGCACTTAATTTTGCCTAATGATTTGTCAGACAGCGCGGACGTATTGCAATGGATATCCCAAACTTTGGGCAAAGAGGCAACCGTGAGTCTGATGGCTCAATATTTCCCAACTCATAAGGCAAAGGACACGCCGCTACTCAATCGTGAAATTCATTACAGTGAATATCTGAAAGCGGTGGAAGCTCTAAATGAAAACGGGTTACAAAAAGGATTTGTACAGGACATGACGGCTCCGGAAACCTACCAACCCGATTTCTACAGTTCGGGGCATCCTTTTGAAAAAGATACGAAGGAATAGGTTATTGCAGCAGAGTGGTTAAAAAGGCTTTGACCGCCTTCCATAAGGCTTTGCTGTCAGTAAATTTTTTCCACAGAGCGCGCGAGCCGTGGTGCCCTGCCGTTTTGGGAATAAAACGAACTTTTTGCCCGGAAGGAATCGACTTCCAGATAGCATCCCAGGCCGGAACTTCGGAACGTGCGGAGGCGATGAAAACCGGGCACTGAATATGTTGGGCGCCATCCCGCACAAAATGACCGCTTTGACCGAGCTTTTTAAAATACTCACCCGGGGAAAAGGATAGGACGGCTGCGGGTTCGGGTTTGATGGTTCCGGCCAGACGCAACACCAGAGCAGCCGAATAGGAACTACCCCACAGAATTATCCTGGCTTTCGGAAAATTTGTTTTAACATAACCAATGGCTGCCTGCATATCCTGAATCGCATCGAGATACGTGGTTCCCTTACCTGCTTTGAGGGCTGCGGCATGCGATTGATTGACTATCCCGTTTACTTCCCCGCCGCTGCGCTGATCCAGGGCCAGACAGTTAAAACCCAGTGCATTGAGTTTGGGTGCGGTTTCCAAATATTCTCCCCGGCTCCAGCCGGCCTGATGAAAGAGAAGAATAAAAGGAGTCTGCGGCGGATGGGTTACATACAAGTCGGCAGTGAGCACAAGACCGTCAGCTGAACTAAAATGGATGGTTTTTCCGCTAACTGCGAAAGCAGTGTTGCCAAGCCACAGTAAAGCAATAAAAAAAATACCTATGTTTTTGTGTGTGCCTGACATCTGTACTCCTTGCGTTAAAGGGGCTTAACGGATCTTTCCATAAAATAAATTACAATTTTTTATAGTCCCAGAGAAGAATTAAATCTCTGTTTGCTTACAAAATGAATGATGTTCCTGTAAAAACGTTTCTAGGCTTCTGCATCCAGTACTGAGCGGATTTTTTCTACCAATGCTTCGATGGAAAAAGGCTTCTGAATAAAATTTGTACCTTCGGACAACATTCCGTGTTGTACAATACTTTCATCCGTGTAGCCGGACATAAACAAAATTTTAATATCCGGAAATTTTGCTGTTAACTCGTTAGCCAGTTCTCCGCCGCTTCCACCAGGCATAACCACATCGGTTAACAGAAGATCAATTTTACCCGTATGTTCTTCTGCTACTTTCAGAGACTCTTTCCCGTTTCTGGCGCTAAAAACCTGGTAGCCGTATTCCTGAAGTCCGCTTATCACTAACTCTCGAACGAAATCTTCATCTTCCGTGATTAATATGGTTTCGTGTCCGTTCAAATTCTTTTCTTTATGCTTGTATTTGGTACTAACATTTTGAACTGTCTCTATTTGTGGAAAATAGATTTTAAAGGTCGTTCCCAAGTCCGGTTCACTATAAACCCATATACTGCCGCCACTTTGTTTTACAATTCCGTAAACCGTGGACAAACCCAGCCCTGTTCCTTTACCCTGTTCTTTGGTGGTAAAAAAGGGTTCAAAAATATGGTCTCTAATTTCCGGTTTCATGCCAACCCCATTATCTGAGACAGCAATCATAACATACCAGCCCGTTTCAGAACCCTGATGGACATTAACATAGGAGTCCGTCAACTGTATATTGGATGTTTCGATGGTTAACTTTCCGCCATCCGGCATGGCATCCCGCGCATTGACAACCAAATTAAGGATCACCTGTTCCACCTGCCCCGGATCTGCTTTTATGTCGCCTATATTTTTTTCATAAATGGAAATAAAATCTATATTTTCACCAATTAAACGCCTTAACATTTTTTCCATATCTTTAATAAGGCGATTCACATTTAAAATTACCGGCTGCATAATTTGCTTACGGCTAAAGGCGAGAAGCTGACGGGTAAGCGAACCGGCCCGGCGGCCGGCTTCTTTTATTTGCTGAACCTGTTCAAAAACAGGATTATCACGGTCTGTTTTAGATAAAATAAGTTCACTATATCCATTAATAATAGTTAACAAATTATTAAAATCATGCGCTACGCCTCCGGCTAACTGGCCAATAGCTTCCATTTTTTGAGATTGGCGAAATTGTTCTTCCAGTTCCCGTCGTTCTGTAATATCTTCCTGCACACTCAAAAAGTGAGTGATGTTTTTATTCGTATCAAAAATGGGACTCACAAATGCCTTCGACCAATACAAGGTTCCGTTTTTCTTTTTATTGACAAATTCACCATTCCATGTTTTCCCGGAAGTTATGGTAGCCCATAACGATTCATAAATATCCGGATCCGTTTCATAGGATTTGAGAATTCTGGGATTTTTACCCAATACCTCTTTTGAGCTGTACCCTGTAATCTGAGTGAAGGAGGGGTTAACATATTCGATGGAACCGTTCTGGTCGGTTATTACAATAGAATTGGGGCTCTGTTCCACAGCCAGCGACAGTTTTCGGATCTCATCTTCGGCTTTTTTTCGCTCGCTGATATCCCGGATAATTCCCTGTGTTGCTCTGCCATCTTCATAATCAATATGTGAAACACTCGCTTCGCAATACAAACGCTTACCACTTTTATGGATCGCTTCAAATTCATATACTTTGGGTACGGATTTCCCCATCTCAACTGCTTTCATCCGTTTTTTTATGGCCGGTAAGCTTTCCGGTGCCACAAGATCTAAAAAGGAAAAATCCGGTTGATTGCATTCTTCCAACGTAAAGCCGAACATCTCAGTAAAACGGGCGTTCACCAATTCAAATTTATTTTTAAACAAGAGATAAATAGCATCATTGGACTGCTCAAATAAATTTTTAAAACGGGCCATGGCCTGTTTACGTTTTGTTATATCGTTTATAATGGAGATAAACGCAGAGCGCTCGTCAAGATCGGTGAGCATAGAGGTGATTTCAACGGTAATTTCGCGGCCCTCTAAATTTACAAACCGCTGTTCCGACGTTTCCAGCGGCTTACCGGCAAACGCCTGCGCAAAGCGCTCTTTAACCAGCTCAACCGATTCGGGATGAATAAAATCCATAATATCCCGACCCATAAAATCTTCCAGGTCTTTGGCCCCGGCCAGCGCGATCGCCCGTTCGTTTCCATAGTATATTTTCTGATCCAGATGTACCACAATAGCCAGGGGTGCCGATTCCAGCAGGGTTCGAAAGCGCTGTTCGCTTTCTTTTAGGGCTTTTAACGCGGATTGTTTTTGTTGAACCAATTCTCTTTTTTTCAACGCCGATAAAACAGCCGGTCCTAATTTGCTGAGCTTTTCTTTGATTACATAATCCCAGGCGCCGGCCTTCATGCATTCCACAGCGGTCAATTCATTCATAGAACCGGTTACAATAATAAAAGGCAATTCCGCATCGGTTTCCATCACGATTTTTAGCGCTTCCATACCGGTAAACTGAGGCATCATGTAATCGGACAGGACGATGTCGGGTTTAAAATCGGCCAGTTCTCGGCGCAGGGCCGCTTCATCCTGAACCACCCGTACTTCAAACGGGAATCCGAGGTTTTTCAATTCTCTCTGGATTAATTCCACATCCGAAGACAAATCTTCAACCAACAGGAAACGAGTGGGGGTATTCATCATTTGTATCTCTTCTTTATTGATTTGAACCTGAACTAAGCAATTCTATATGTTTATACTTGAACTTGATAGATTCCCCGTCGAAAGCCGGGCAGGCCGCCTTCGCGGGACGGGAATGACTTGTTTGAGTATATGGCATCCCCCATCATCTGCCTACGGGGATGACTTCATCCGGCATCCCCCATATTCGCAAAGACAGCGCTGCTGAGAATCACAACGATAAAAAACGGTATTTTATTTCACAGCCTGCCCGGGCCAATAACTCAATAACCCAATAACTTAATAACTTAATAGCTAATCAACCCACCAAGCCCTTTTCAGATATCCAAATCCGGTGCCTGATTTAAGAGCAGCCAGTACAAACCGAGGTTGCGAACCGATTCAAGAAACTGATCAAAATCCACCGGTTTAACCAGATAACTGTTCACGCCTAATTTGTAACTTTCGATTACATCACTTTCTTCATTGGAAGTGGTCAGCACAACTACGGGAATCATACGCGTTTTTTCGTTTCCTTTCAGTTCCCGTAGCACTTCCAGCCCGCCGACCTTAGGCAGCTTAAGATCCAACAGGATCACCTTCGGCTGTTTAGTCGTATTGCGTCCGGTATAGGCGCCGCGGGCAAAAAAATAATCCAGCGCCTGCTGGCCGTCCGTTAACACGATAATTTCATTGGCAATATGTGATTTTTTTAAAGCCCGCAGGGTCAGTTCCACATCCGCGGGATTATCTTCTACCAGTACGATATCTACTATATTCTCTACCATTTTCAGTCCTTTGCTTCGGTTGTTTTTGAATTATTTGACTAGACGATTGTTAACACCCTTTTTTTACGTACTTCTCTTCTTCGCCGATATTCGCCTGGATCGCATTGCGAATTCTATGAAAGAACGTGCTGCCGGATTGAATTGTGGGACGGATGTCAATCCGTCCCTACATGATTCGCGTAGGGATTGAATGCTTTCAATCCCGTATTCCCGGTACATTCTCTCATCGTTCGTTGTGCCTGCTAAGGCGTGCCAGGTTTATATGAAAGAGCATAGTCATTCAAAGGTCCCCGATAAATCGGGATTCGGAATGACAGGCCGGGCGTGATCTTGTATCTCCTGTCTTTTTTCATTTGTCATTTGTCATTTTTCTTTTGTCTTCTCCTGCGTCAGCGTAAAATAAAACGTGGCTCCCTTACCCTCTTCGGCTTCGGCCCAAACCCGGCCGCCGTGGCGGTGAATAATACGTTCAACGATAGAGAGTCCGATACCGGTGCCGGGGAATTCTTCACTGGAATGCAGACGCTGAAAAATCTGAAATAATTTGGAAGCATAGTGCATATTGAACCCGACTCCATTGTCTTTAATATAATAAACCGTTTCCAGCCCGTCAATGGAAAAGCCGACTTCAATTTTGGGTGTTTTTTTTGCGGCACTGAATTTTAAGGCATTGGCCAGTAAATTATAGAACACCTGACGAATCATAGGAGCGTCCGCCCGGGCGGGTGGCAGTTTTTGCACACTAAAACGTATTTTTCTTCTCTGAGAGGCGTCCGTCAATTCATGATAAATGGAATCGGCCAGATTGGCCATATCCACTGGCGAGCGGGTGATCGATTGGCGGCTGACCCGAGAAAAATTCAACAGATCATCGATAAGCTGCCCCATACGTTGGGTATTACCACGTACCACGCCAATCAGACGCCGGGCTTCATCATCCAGTTTGGTGGCAAAATCTTCTTCGAGGATGCGCGAAAAGCCGTCGATGGCCCGCAGCGGGGCGCGCAAATCGTGCGAAACGGAATAGGAGAACGATTCCAGTTCCTTATTAGCCCGTTCCAGTTCCGCCGTGCGTTGCGCCACGCGCTGTTCCAGTTCGGCTTCGTGGCGGCGCAGTTCTTCCAGCAGCAGGGCGTTTTGCAGACCCACCGCCGTTTCATTCATCAGCGTTTCCAGAAACGTCTGTTGTGCGGAAAAGTCACGCGCCTGCAGCGCACCCAGGCCAACCACCCCAATGACCCTGTCGCCGGCCAGCAGTGGCAATCCGGCAAAGGAGGTCAGTCCGGCGTTTTTGCATTCGGTGAGCGTACAGCGCCTGTCGGCCTGAATATTGGTTGAAAAAACCGCTTCTCCCCTTTGGGCGGTCAGGCCGCAGAGGCATTCTCCCAAATGATGATGCTGGGCTTCGGATACCACGAATTTTGTTTCTCCGGATTCAGAAGCTAACAGTTCCAGATTTTCTTCCCGGCGCAGGTAAAACAAAATCACATCGGGTTTTAAAGCCGTACGCAGCACGCGAATCGTTTCCTGCGCCGTTTCGTTTACCGTTTTGGCGCCGCCCAATTGCAGACTGAGCCGGTGAATCTGGCGCAATTCTTCCAGGCTCTGTTCCAGTTCCCGGGCATGGCTTTCCAGCGCTACGTGCAAACGGGTTTGTTCCAGGCCGATGGCCACGGAATCGGCCACTTCTTTGCCCACCGCGATATCGTCTTCGGAAAAGCCGTGGGGCTGTTCAAAGCCAAGATTCAAACTACCCAACAATTTATTATGAGCGCGAATGGGAATATTAACGGCGCTGTGTACGCCGGCTTCTTTTAAACGGGCCAGAACGCGTTTCAAATCCTTCAGTTCATCAAATTCCGCCAAACGGTTAACCCGGCCGGCGCGCAAGCCGGGCAGGTCGTAAAAAGCGTCGGCTATGAGAACTGTCTGTGTGGGGCCGATTTCATGTTCTAACAAGCCGGTGGAATAGACCAGCGCTTCGCCCTTTTCTTCATCGAATACGGCGATGCTGGCGCGTTTGGCCGGAACCAGTTGGTTTACATTTTCCA
>JANTHG010000118.1 GCA_024762535.1 Calditrichaceae bacterium | reverse complement strand
ATCGATATTGATATGGATGAATTGGCAGCGATAAAATCGAATGATGCGTATGATATGAGTGTTGCGGATACGTTGATTTTCCGCAAAAATTTACCGGGTACTACCAACGCTTACTATTTGGCACGAGGTCTGCCCAATATGAAAAATGTCCGTTATTTTATCATAGGTGTGCACCACCGCGGCGATGAATTCGGCCGACTGCCCGATGATTTTTCCGGTGAGATCTGGCTGGACGAACTACGCCTTTCCGATGTGCGCCGGGAATCGGCTACCGCTCTGCGCTTAAGTACGGATATTGCCCTGGCCGATGTAATTACCTTTAATGCCCAGTGGGAAAGCAAGGATGCAGATTTTCACAATATTAGTACCCAGTTTGGTAAAGGCGACACTCAGGAACGGCAAACCTACCGCGGGAAAGTGGTGCTGGATAAATTTTTACCGGATGTGCTCGATTTATCCATCCCCATAGACGGGAATGCTTCGTTTAGCCGCAGCATACCCAAATATAAACCAAAAACCGATGAGTTGACCGGTTATCGAAACAATACAATCGCCAACAAACTCAAATCTTTGTTTGGCACACGCACACTGGACCCTTTACTCGAAGATCAGGTTAACCAAAATGCTGTTTTCGGTTGGGGAACCACGCTCAAAACGCGTAGCAAATCCAAGCTGTGGTATTTACGTTACACGATCGACCAAATGGTGTTCGATTTTGACTATTCAAAGAAAAACAGCAGTAATTGGGAAACAAAATTCAATCGTTCGGAACAGTATAAAGAATCCTTTAAATATTCCATTCCCTTTCCCAAAAATAATTATGTTAAGCCATTGACCTTTTTAAAATCTGTACCTGTCTTAAAAAAACTGAGTGATCAAAAAATGTATTACGCGCCCAGCTCAGTGAATATGGCTTTAAATATTACCGATTCGGAATCGGAAAAAATGCTTCGTCGTCCGGGCAGTCAGAACAACCGTATCGTCAATACAGGAACAACGCGCTCCGTGAATGCCGCCTATACATTGGTTCCCAGTATTAAATTTACCTATTCGCGCACTCATAAAACCGATGCGGATTTTGTGGGTATCAAACATGAAAATTTAATCAAAGAATTTTTTACGAATCATACATTGGGTCTGGAAACGGATATTAACCAGTCCTTTAAAGGGGATTATCGACCCAAAATAGTAGATTGGCTCAAACCGGATTTTTCATATCAAAATTCATTTTCCTATAATCTTACCAATGGTTATAAATACAAACAAGCTGCGAGTAAAGGGAACAAAAAGCTGGGCCTTACCCTCAGTCCGGGCAAGTTACTGAAAGCTATTTATACGCCGGGCGGTTCTAAAAAGAACAATCGTCGGGGTGCTAGCTCTAATCGTAGCCGGGGACGTAGGCGCAGCAGCAGTAATGACCAGAATAAAGAAAAAACCAAAGAAAATAAAGCAGAAGGATTTAGTTTCCCGAATCCTTTAATGTGGCTGTACGATGCAGTGGCCGGATGGAACTCGGTAAAAATTAATGTCAATCAGGATGAAACCAATAGCCATAAATTCTTAAAAGGCTTGCCCAAGTGGGGCTATCAATTTGGTTTTAGTAATGATCCCGGTGTAGGGCAGGATGAAAAGGTAGCTGAAGAGGGAATTGTTCTTGTTGGCCCATCTATTAAAAAGACTACCAGTGTGCGAACATCCACCAATTTAAATCTTTCTAAATATATTAAAGCGTCGCTTTCTCATAATTATCAGGAGCAGGAAAGCAGTAATGATTACGGAAAAACCCGCAGCGGCCAGCGCAGTATTTCGTATTTTTCGCTCAGTAAAGACCCCTTGGCCGATGCCGGGGATTTTTCAAAAATCAACGCCTTTGTGCCGGACTGGAATGTTTCCGTAAGCAGTATCGAAAAGCTGCTCTTTTTTTCATCTTTTGCCAATTCCATTACCCTGGAACATGGCCATGCCAGTAAGTATTCCGAAAATCTTTCACTGACGCTGGACGGTCAATACGAGCCAACTTCCCAAACTTTTAGCAATAACTGGCAACCTCTGATAGGTGTGAATATCAATACCAAATGGGGTGTGCGCGGAAATTTCAGGATGACCAATGCCACCAGCTACTCGGGAACGCGTTCGGCCGGTTCCACTAAAAGTGAAACGGACGCCATGACTTTTTCGCTTAGCTATGCTAAAAGTTCCGGTTTTCGGATCCCTTTACCCTTCTGGCCGTTTGAGGGCAGAACCTTTAAAAATGAAATTAATTTTAGCATGACCTTTGACGCTTCCAGCAACATAACCTATCAAAAGCAGTTTGGACAAAAGGACTTTCAGGAAAAGCAACGTAATAAAAACTGGAAACTGCGTCCTTCGGCTACCTATCGTTTCAGTTCGCGGGTTTCAGGAAGCCTGTTTTATGAACGCAGTGTATCGGAAAATAAAATTTCCGGAACGTACAGTTACAATGAATTTGGCATTACGGTCAACATCGCCATTCATGATTAAGAAAGAAGGATGGATTGAAAAAAACTAAACTATTTGTTTTGGTAATTTTGCTTTTAGCTCAGGGGACGCTTTTTGCTCAGTTTAACGGCGACCGCGCCTTTGACTATTTAAAAAAGCAGGTAGCCTTTGGCCCGCGGAATCCGGGCAGCGCCGGACACAAAGCCTGTTTGGCCTATCTGACTAATGAGCTGCGCGCCCTAACCGATAGCGTTCGGCTTCAGAGATTTGATTATCAGAATATACGAAATAAAGAACGGTTTACCCTAACCAATGTGATTGCGTCGTTTAAGCCGGATCAGAAAAAACGCATCTTTCTGGCCGCACACTGGGATACCCGCCCCCGCGCTGATTACGATACCAAAGCCAACCGCAACAAACCGATTCCCGGCGCCAACGACGGTGCGAGTGGCGTGGCTGTGCTTTTGGAAATAGCACAGCAGCTTAAACTAAATCCACCGGTAATCGGTGTGGACCTGATTTTATTTGACGGGGAAGATTACGGCGAAGAAGGGCATCTGGAAGATTATTTTTTAGGTTCCCGTTATTTTGCCCGGCATGCCGGCGGGTATCATCCCGATTTTGGCATTTTACTGGATATGGTAGGGGACGCCAATTTATCGATTCCCAAAGAAGGGTATTCTCAAAAATATCTTCCCGGAGTGGTGGACAAGGTTTGGACAATAGCAGAAAATTTAGGGTTTACGGAATTTGAAAATAAAGTAGGTAGTTATATCAGCGACGACCATATTGAATTAATCAAACAAGGCATTCCCTGTATTGATATCATCGATTTTTCATATCCGGCGCCGGGCCAAAATTACTGGCATACTCTGCAGGACACTCCGGATAAATGCAGTGCCCAAAGTTTGGAAACCGTGGGGCAGGTTATGATGGAAGTCATTTATGGAGAGTAAAACAATCGTGAACAGCCAGGATAAATGGATTGAAATCACAGTTAATCTTTTACCACAGCATTTAGAGCAGCTCTCGTCCTATCTCTTCGCGCTGGGCGCCGAGGGTATTTCGGAACAAGAATCAGCTTTTGTGGTTTATTTTCCGGCAGAAGAATGGACTGCTGAAAAATGGCAAATGCTGCAAACCGTCTGCAAAGAGGCGGACCCGCAGGTAACCTTTTCGAGCGGAGAGGTGGAAGCACAAAACTGGAATGAAAACTGGAAACAAAATTTTAAACCTCTTATTGTGGGCGACCATTGTGTGGTGGTGCCGGAATGGGATACGGATTATCCGGCTGAAGGCAGACACAAAATCATCATTAGCCCAAAAATGGCTTTTGGTACAGGTCATCACGAAACTACCCGTCTGATTTTATCTTTGCTGCCCAACTATGTGCAAAAAGGCATGTGGGTACTGGATGCGGGCACCGGAAGCGGTATTTTAGCTATTCATGCCATTCAGCTTGGCGCGGCTTCTGTTTTTGCTTTTGATACCGATCCGGTAGCCATAGAAAATGCGGAAGAAAATATTGCGCTAAATGGTTACACAAAAGTAATAGAAACACGGATCGGTGTGTTAAGCGAAGCACCGGAAGGGCCCTTTGGATTACTTCTGGCCAATATTAATCGTAATGTACTACTTGATTTGCCGCAGGAATTGTTGACACGGGCAGAGCCGGATGCCACACTGATTTTATCCGGTTTGTTGGAAAACGATACCGACCTGGTGCGACTCACCTACGAAACCGCAGGCTGGCGCTATCAGACCGGACGCCAAATGGGTGAGTGGATGGCCCTTGTTTTTGTTAAATAAATAACCAAGATAACGGCTTCGCTTGTGAAGCCAAAAGTTCGAAAAACTAAAAAAGGCTTGTAAATAATGACTATTCAAAAGATACTCCCTGTGCTTGTACTGTTCGGGTTCCTTGTACTGTCCTGTTCCGATCCGTCGGTGAATCACCCGCCGGAAATTACCTGGCTTTCAGTACCGGATAGCCTCCAACTTCCGGCCAGTTCCGATTCACTTGCTGCCGCTTTACTGCGCGCTGAGGTAGAAGATCCGGATGGCGCCGGTGACATCAGTTCGGTTTATTTTTATTCTCAAAAACCCGATGGCAGCATGGCAGGTAACGGAAGCTCCATTCCGTTAAATGATAATGGGGAACTGGGAGACGAGACCGCAGGTGACGGGATCTATTCAACGGGTATAAAATTAAGTTCAACAAATCAGGCAGGTACTTATATTTTTACCTTTTATGCAAAAGACAAAAGCGGTACACTTTCGCAGGCAGTGGAGGATTCTATTGAGGTATATGAATAATATGAAAAAAATAATTATTGCTTTATGTCTCGTTTTTATGATGAGCGGATTGCAGGCTCAGGCTCTGTTGAAATCTTCATTTACATTAGAAGATGATCCGGGCTATTTTTCGGAAACACTTTATGGGAACGGGATTGTGGATTTGGTTGTTCAAAATGATTCCACACTTTGGGCGGCAACCGGTTACGGTTTAAGTAAAGCGATCGTTCATAGCAACGGTTCCATTGAATGGCACTCTTTTTCGGAAAAGAACTATCTGGGTAAAGGCGGCGTTTCGGCCATGGCCTTAAAAGGGGATTCGGTGTTGTGGATTGCCACCGCTTTCGATACAGTAGCGCAGGGCAGCGAATTACCCGCCGGCGGTGGGCTCAGCTTTACCAAAGACGGAGGGAAAACCTGGAAGCACGTGCCGCAACCGGTCGATTCCCGTTACGAAGAAAACTACAGCCCCACGACTACAGTCGTACAAAATTTAACCTATGATATTGCTTTTGTGGGCAGGCGGGTCTGGATTGCCAGTTTTGGCGGCGGCCTGCGTTATTCGGATGATAACGGAACAACCTGGCAGGTAGCAACCACGGACGGATTGCCTTTTTCCAGCGCCGCCCATTTGAACCACCGCGCCTTTTCTTTGCTTTCGGTAGGCGATAGTGCGCTGTGGGTCGGCACAGCGGAAGGCATCAGTAAATCTTTGGATAATGGCGTAACCTGGGAGCGGCATAAATTCAGTCGCAGCGATTCGGCCACGATTTCCGGTAATTT
Organism: Calditrichaceae bacterium; assembly: GCA_024762535.1. Lineage (GTDB taxonomy): Bacteria > Calditrichota > Calditrichia > Calditrichales > Calditrichaceae > JANTHG01. The sequence goes on along the minus strand of JANTHG010000118.1, from coordinate 4,216 downwards.
TGTGGTAGCCCTGGCCTGGCAGGAAGCGCAGCATACGCTTTGGGCTTCCACCATTCAGGCGCAGGATACCGCGGAATACAAAGCATTAAGCCGCAGCTCCGACGGCGGGCAAACCTGGGAACGTTTGTTAGGCGATCACAATCTGTTCGCGCACAACCTTACATTTAGCGGAAATGAAGTATTTGCCCCTTCAGACCTGGGTTTGTACTATTCTCCGGATAACGGCGCCAACTGGCAGATTATCTCCACACTTAGCGATGCGGAAAGCGGAAATGAAATTTTACAGGATGAATATTATTCTGCGGCCGTTATGCCCCGCACTACCGGTTCAACCTTGCTATGGTTAGGCAGCTCAGACGGACTGGCCTATCAGGATATTTCAAACGGATTGGGTACAACGGACTGGCATATAGTCCGTTCGTTTGTATCATCGGCTTTGCGTCCCAAACCGCGGGTGTATGCCTATCCGTCTCCCTTTTCTCCAAGCAGACATCTCTACATTCGCTTTGAATTGGGCGAAGGTAAGACCCTGGACGAGCCAATAAAAATATACGATTTTGCTATGGATCCGGTAGCTTCCGTGCCTATGGAAGATACCTTAAAACCTAAATGGGATGGCACTATGTCTAATGGCGCTGTGGTAGCCAGCGGTGTTTATTTTTTCCGTGCCAAAGTGGGTGGCCAGGTTACCTGGGGCAAAATTGTTGTTATCAATTAAATGTGAAAAACATTCAAAACAACAGGGTTTAAAATGAAAAAAATAGTTCTAATTTGGTTGTTTCTACCATTATTGGCAATTGCCGACGGAAACGGCGGATATGCCGGCGCTTTTTTACGCATCGGACTCGGAGCGCGCAACATGGCTTTGGGCAATACGGGTGTGGCCGGCCAAAGCGACGGATATGCGTTTTATTATAATCCGGCCATCACAGGCTTTGCCGAAGGCAAAAAAATTTCTCTTTCGTACAGTTTTATGTCTTTGGATCGGCGATTTAACTACATTGGCTATACCATGGATGTGCCGCCGGCTGCCGGATTTTCCATCGGCTGGATAAACAGTGGTGTGGGCGATATACCGGGTGTTTCGGGGATTGGTGAATTTGGTGAAAATATAGATCATTCCATCAATGCGGCGTTCTTTAATTTTGCGCGGCGTTTTGGGGATAAATTTTCCTTTGGACTATCCATTAAATATGTTTGGGAAAGCATCCAGGCCGGAACGGATGAATATTTTGCCGGTGGCTGGGGCTGGGACTTAGGCGCTGAGTACCGTTTCAATTCTTCTTTGACTCTGGCTCTAACAGCCCGTGATTTGGGTACAAAATTAAAGGCAAATACAGATAAAATCTTTGACCGTGGCGGAACCACGATCTTTCGTTTTCCGCAGCTCTATTTACTCGGTATTCAATACCATACGCCTTTACCATGGCTAACGGTAATGTACGATCTGGAAACGAGCAATAAAAGCGATCTGGAGCACCATCTCGGTGTGGAAGCCTCGTACAGGAATGCGGTAGTATTGCGCGTCGGCTACTATGGATTGGGTGGTGTAACTTTTGGCGCGGGTATTAATATGCGCGCTCTGCATCCTGAACGCAGCGGTCTGTTTGGCTATCTCGGGCAATTGGATTATGCGTTTATTCCTGCGGTGTATGACGAAGGCAGCAGTCATGTGTTTTCCTGGCAAATATTTTTGAATTAAGAGGGAAGTATGTTCTATAAAAAAACGATTCTGTTCTTTTTGTTGGCGGTTGTCCAACTGGCAACTGCTCAGGGTAGCGCTACTGGGCTGGCTTTTTTGCGTGTAGATGTAGAAGGACGTGCTGCCGGTATGGCTGGCGCTTATACGGCGCTTGCCAAAAACGCTTCGGGTGCTTTTTGGAATCCGGCCGGATTGGCTGCAGGTAGAGATAACGATTTGGTGCTCACGCATCATGTGTGGCTTAGCGATATTTCTCAGGAATACGCAGCCGCCGCTTTTACCAGCGGCCAACACCATTTTTCAGTTTCGGTTAACGTATTCAATATTCCGGGAATTGAAATCCGCGGTGAATTACCTACCAGTGACCCTGACGGTGTAGTAGATGCTCTCAATTTTTATTCGGCAGTTGGGTATGCCCGCGAAATGGGTACCTGGCGCGTAGGGATTGGCTTAAAATACCTTTATGAAAAATATTTTTTACACGCAGCATCAGGATGGGCCGTAGATTTAGGTGTGCAAAAAGAAAATATCCTACCCCAACTGGATTGGGGAATAACAGTACAAAATATGGGCAAAATGAACCCTTTGGACCGCGTGGCCACACCGCTTCCCATGATATTACGAACCGGATTGGCTTACACAATTGATTATTCTGTTTTAAACGGGAAACCCCTTGTTAGTATGGATTTTGAATATGTAAAAGAGGGCCCAACCGCCGCACGTATGGGTGTTGAGTTTCCCATTCTCTCTCTTATGGCCGTTCGGGCTGGATATTATTTTGGTTCGGAATACAAACAATGGACAGCGGGATTAGGTATCTATGTTCAGTCCTTTCGTTTTGATTATGCTCTTGCTCCGTATCCGTATGATTTGGGAATCAGCCACACACTTTCCGTTGGTCTGGAATTCTGATTAGAAAAAACATAGTACGAAACCTTGACATGCCCCAAACTTCATATTAAATTTAAGGGCTATCACTGATAGTGGGTTTGGGGTGTCGCCAAGTGGTAAGGCACCGGGTTTTGGGTCCGGTATTCGCAGGTTCGAATCCTGCCACCCCAGCTGAAATTAGTCAAAAAATGCAAGCTGTTGCTTGCATTTTTTTATAACCATTCAAAGGAGTTATGATGTCTGAGTCTTTATTAATGGCAGAAGCCCGTGAAGGAAAAGGGAAATCAGTCGCACGGCGTATTCGCAGAGCAGGCAGAGTTCCGGCGGTAATCTATGGCGAGGTTAAACAACCGTTAAATATTGCGGTTGACGCGCACGATCTCGAAATGAAATTGCGTGAAAAGGTATCGTTGTTTAATATTTCGTTAGATGGTAAGGAACATCCTGTAATCATTCGTGAAATTCAGTTCCATCCTGTAAAAAGTAATGTATTGCATGTTGACTTTCTGCAAGTGAAGAAAGGCCACAAAATTACGATGACTGTGCCCATTAAACTTGTTGGGAAGTCGGAAGGCGTTAAAGCCGGTGGCGTTCTGGAAGAACTTAAGCGTGAAGTTACCATCGAGGTATTGCCTAAAGATATCCCGGATTCTATTGTAGTTGATATTTCCGGATTGCAGATGGGTGATGGCGTTCAAGTAAAAGATTTGTTGGCGGAAAATTTTGAAATCCAGGATGATTTGGAAGATCTCGTTTGCCGTGTAGAAATGCCTCGCACTATTGAGGAAGAGGAAGAAGAAGAGGAAGAAGAAGAAATGGCTGAACCCGAAGTCATTACTTCCAAGGAAAAAGAAGAATCAGAATCATAGGCGTCTTGTATTTGTGCATGTGGTTATTGGGTTAGGAAATCCGGAAAAACGTTACCAAAAAACGCGTCATAATGCAGGATTTTTGCTACTCGATTATATGACTCAGAACAGTATAATCCCCTTTCGCGCGGGCAAAGGGGATTATTATTTTTATGAGAATAATGATCTGGTTCTAATAAAACCAACGACCTATATGAATCTTAGTGGTAGGGCCGTTGTTCAGGTTTTGCATGATTTTTCTTTGCCAATTAAAAATTTATTAGTAATTTACGACGATTTTAATTTACCGTTTGGCACTATTCGTTTTAGAGCCAGGGGTAGTGATGGTGGGCATAATGGAATAAAATCCATTATTTACGAGCTGGAAACCGATACCTTTAACCGTTTAAAAATTGGTATTGGACAGCCCTCTAAGGACACAGTTGACTTTGTCCTTTCCGAATTTAACGCTGAAGAAATGCATGCGTTGGGTTCGGTTTTTCAGTTTGCCGCCGAAGGGATTGAAACCTGGCGGAAAGAAGGCATAGCACAGGCAATGAATCGTTATAACCGTCATATAGATAATCCGTCGAATAACTAATTAAAAGGAATCTGAAATGGATACTGTTACTTTTGTCGTGATTGTAGCAAGTAGTGTGCTGGCACTCGGTTATGCTTTCTGGCGTAGCAGCTGGATTAACAAGCAGGATGCCGGAACTGAAAAAATGGTGGAAATCGGACATGCTGTCCGTGAAGGGGCGATGGCCTTTTTAAC
>JANTHG010000117.1 GCA_024762535.1 Calditrichaceae bacterium | reverse complement strand
GCACCGCTATCATAATCACTACCATCAGCAAACTAACCAGAGCAAACACCCAGTAAAGAGAAACCCAGGGCAGATTGGCAGGCACCAGCCCGGCCAGCACATCGAGCATAATGTTACCGCCGCCCTGGTAACCATTCAGATTTTGTACCAAATAGGAATACACATGCGGACTGAGAAAAGAGGCCAACCCAAAAACCAATTGGGCCAGTACCGAGTTAAAAGCAAAATGCTCTTCGCCGCCGGCTTCTCGCAATAAGGGATTAATTGCCACCTGCAACATAGCCATTCCAATTCCGATTAAGAACAACGAAAGCATGGCTATGGTAAAAACCGGTACCAACGAAAACAATAACGCACCCAAAAAGGCCAGCACAAAGGCCAGCGCCATTACCTTTTTTTCGCCATAACGTTCCACCAGCATGCCTGCGGGAATGGACATAACGCCGTAAGCGATGAAAAAGGAAAAAGGCATAAACCCGGCCAAGGCCAGACTAAGATGAAATCCCGTGATAATATCCGGAATCAGTGGACCTAAGATATTGGTTAAAAACGAGATCACAAAAAAGATGAACATAATCAGAGCAACAATGGCGTAGTTTCGTTTCATTTAAAACATCCTTTACTGATTAGCATTTTCAATAGACGTCACATTCCAGCCGCTTACCTGAACAGATTCCGCTCCGTGTCCGGCCGGGAAGTGCACGGTTACAGCCCGTTTTTCTCCCGGCAACAAACTGATATAGTTGTCATCCCAATACACGGGTAAAAGCGGCTCTCCGGCAGATAGCAGCAGCAAACGCAGACCAAAGGCAATGTGAGCGCTTACATTTTCCAATTCCACTTTTCCGGTCTCTTCTTTTAATCCATGCTGGCGGGTAAACGTGTAACGCACCCTGGCAGGCGGCAGTGCGCGTAAATCTTTAAAATCGGCAAATTGTGTTTGCGGCGTTACGAACCAGGTGCTTTGGGGATAATCCAACTGATCTGTTTGCTTAGAAAGCCAGTAAAAATTGGTAGCGATGGTTTGTTGTTGGCGCAGTAATCGCAGATCTAAAAAATAGAGATTGCTTAAGCCGCTTATATCCGGAATTGTAAAAATAGTTTGGGCCTGATTCGCCGCTGCGGTTAGTGAAATTTCTTTGTGAAGCAATTCCCCTGAATCCCGATCAAATAAACGAACTACAGCCGTTAATTGCGTTTGATCCCGCAGGAAATCATTATTTAAAACCACAGCCTGTTTGTCATAATCATAGATTAACTGCAGGGGTGCATTGGCTTTACGTGTGCCGTAAAAGGCGCCGTTGGGCATCAAATAATAATCATACAACTGCCAGTAAAATTCCGGCCAGGCGGAATTCAGCATCCATTGAATTACGCCGGTAGAATGGAATTTATGAGCGGCAAAGGATTCGAACATGGGACGGATGGCTTCATAATTGGCCATCTGTGCGGTACGTGTGAAATCAGCTACATCTTTGGGCGGGCCATAACGCGTATTCAACGCGTTTTCATAGCGCTTTAATGTATTAAATTCATTGCGACCACAGTGATATTCCCACACCTTATCCATTGGCCAGAGATGTTCGGAAGAAAGCATACGGCGCACGCTTTCCAATGGCGGCGGCTGAGGGCCGGGACCGGTTTCCGTATTAAAACCAAAAGCGCCGCCATGGGTTGAATCCTGATACCAGTAAACAGGTGGCACATAATCGTACGGGCCGTTCATCTTAACACCTGTTGGGCCGCTGATCGCGCTGGTGCGTTCGGAAGCGGCTGCCAGGTACACGCGGGTGGTATCGATTGTTTGTAAGGCGGATAGATAGCGTTCTTCCAGCTTAGGACGTGGAAGCATATCGCTGCCGCTGAACCAGGCAATCACAGATGGATGGTTGCGAAACAGGGTCAACTGGTTTTTCCAGGATTTTTCCACAAGTTTCATATCCGATTCGCTGGCAACGCCGCCAAATCGGTCACAGGCTTTACCAAGATAACTTTCCCATTCCCACTGGCAGCTCCAGCCGGCCATAATCATGATCCCGTAGCGGTCGCACAGGTTGTACAGGGTTTGATCTTTACCCCAAAATCCTTCGAGACGAATTGTATTGAGATGCATCTGTTTGACATAGCGAATCTGCGCTTCTGTTTTTTCGGGCGTATCTGCCAACAATAGATCGTCCACCCAGCCGGCGCCGCGAATTAATATTTTGTGACCGTTGATTTTGAATCCGCGATGCCCTTCTTTGGTAAAATAACTTTCCACTTTACGCACACCAAAACGCACGTTTTGTACATCGGAAACCGTATCTTTTATGGCAAACCGTAACGAAAGATTGTACAAATGCGCGTCTCCAAGGGGCGCAGGCCACCATAGTTTGGGATGGGTTAGATGCAATTCGGGTACGTTAGCGGGGTTTAATTGCAACGGTTTATGTTCCCCCGCTTTTAAAACCAGTGGAAGCTCAAAACGCTTTCCGGCCAGCTTGCCCTGCAGGGTTCCGGCTATGGTTCGTTTGGAATAATTATGAATAATGGTTTTTACCTGTACATCTGCGCTGCTGTCTTCCGCGAAATGGATAGCGCTGGTCACATACGGCGTTTCCATGGCCACGGCTCCGGTAGAAATAACTTCCACATCCCTCCAGATACCCATATTGTTATCCGGCGGCGCAGGGTTCCAGTCTACAAATCCAATGGTAAAATCCCCTTTCCGCGGCGGGAAAACCTCGACAGCCATCTGGTTAGCGTGTTTTTGGATTAGGTGACTTACATTTATTTCAAAAACGCGGAACGCCCCAAGTAGCGTATCGGCAGAAGCAACCTGAACGCCGTTCAGCCAGATATTGGCCCGGTAATTAATGCCATTAAAGCGCAGGCGTGTAATATTATTTTCACGCCATTTGGGAAGATCGAAGTTGGTACGGAACCACCAGCCCTGTTTAAACAATTCCGTAGGAATAGATTCCAAATTGAGGTCTTTGTAAATATTCTCGTACACATGATTCGCGACCAAACCGGCCAGCACCGTGGAAGGTACCTGAACCGGGTACCAGGTTTCCGGGCGAAATGCCGGTAAGGTTAATTGCGCACCCGTACGATGTATTTTTGCCGCAGACTGCATTTCCCAGTTATTTTTAAGAATTCGGGTAAAAGAAACATTTTGCGTTTTTGTGGAACAGGATAGCAATACAAACAAGATGAGCGGTATAGAAAAGAAGGATACCAATCGTGCCATAAAATACTCCGAAACAGACTTTATCTAATTTATGTTATCGATAACATAAACAGAAAACAGATAAAAATCAACCGGAATGCTTTGTCAGATATTCGTCAACGCAGCAAGAGCATCTTTTTAGTACGTATCTGCCCCCGTTCCGTCACCAAACGGTAAAAATAAAGGCCACCCGGCAGGTTTTGTGCGTCAAAAACAACAGTGTGGTTGCCCGGCTGTTGCTCACCCAGCACCAGGGTACGTACTGTTTGCCCCAGTGTGTTATAAACAGAAAGGTTCACGTATCCTGCGAGCGACAGATTGTATCGGATAACGGTTGAGGGATTAAAAGGATTCGGGAAGTTATCAGCTAACTCTACCCTGTTGTTCGGCAGCATTGCACCGGAATGCAGAACCGAAGGATAATGTTCAATGGGATCGCCGGGCGTGAGGTCCTTCCCGGCCAAGCCAGGATAGTCCGGCGCATAGCGGTAACAGCGAAACACATCATTGGACGAAACAGTATCGCCCTGATTTACCGGCGTTCCATTATCCACGGGATTTATATATTTCCAAACAATATCATTTTCGGAAGTAATTTCAAAAAAAGTTCCGTTGGTGCCGGAACAAATCAGTGTATTACCATTGGGCAGGCGCTGGGCGCCGGAATAACGGGACGCGTAAAAATCGGTTGGGTTATCTGCCATATATTGCCAGGTTTGGGAAGAAGGCCCGTACGCACTGCCACTCTGCAGGGTATAGTTTCCGTTTGCATCTACAGGTGGGATGATTTCATCTACCGTAGAATAAGCGGCATCCAGCCTGCCTACCCCATTATTAAAAATCATAATATGGCCTGCACCCGGGTTCCCTTCTTCGATCCAGTGCGCATCATGCTGTTCAAAGAGCATCTGATCGTTTTCGGTACCGGCACGGTAACTCACAGGGTTTCCCCAACGATACAGGATATCGCCGCCTTTATTGTACCGGCCACCCGTATGCCCGGCCGCCTCTGAAGTTGTTGTACTGTGATCGATCACCCAAATATCATTTAGAGAACGGTTGCTCAGAATGATTTGATCAAACCCTTCATTATAATCAATGGAATTCGTATGATTCCAGTCGCTGCTGACCCGCTCCATGTAGTTAATGTCCATAAGCTCCGGATGGGCGGCTACATCGCCAAAATTATCTTTAGAAGCGTCAAAATCCTGAATCAGGTGATCCCATAAATGCCATTCCCATACTACCTCGCTACCTGTTTCGGTTTTAGCTACTTCTAAAACAACGGTTACCTGCAGGCTGGAGCCCACTTGGTCCGGATCACGTCCGGCTTCAATAGCTTCGGTTCTCGTCTTTGTTTCGTTGGTAATAACGAGGACATGGCCGTTGGGAAGGGCTTCGATATCATGGTGCTGATCATCATTATTATACTCCCAAAGAACTGTTCCGTCCCAGTCGATTTCCTGAAAACCACCGGCCAGTGTACTGGATCCGGAAGGGATACTGGTGGCACGCAGCAAATGGCCATTTTCCAGCAAATAAACGGTTTGGGAAGGTGTGTAATCATGATTCCACTGATGTACCAGCTTCCCTTCCATATCAATTAAATAGGTTGTTTTAGCCGCATTGGGTGAAAACAGTGTATAACCATCGAAGGCTAACGGATCATTAATAAACAATCCAACTGTTTGCTCTTGTGCGCCGGCCCAAAGCAATGAGGTATAGAGCAAGAACGTTAGAACGATGATTTTCAGATTCGTATACAAATGATTCATAACAGCTAAATACCCTTTAGGTTATATGACTAATTTACACATCCTTTACCGCAGCCAAATGGCAAAAAGCCGGATATGAAAAATAACTTTGTCAAAATCCATCCCGGCTTTAGTTTAAAAAATATTCAGCGTTTGACAAAATATAATTTTCAATTCGAATACTTCTATATCTTCATATAGGTGTGTTTTTCTTCCAAACACAGCAACAATTTCCCCAACAATCAACTCCGTAATAAATGCAACGCCCATCGTGATTCCAATTCTCTTAAAAAAATAAAATCAATATATGGAATAAATTAGATATGCGAACAAATCTAACAGGATCGATAGTCTCCGTTCAAACTACTTTTTAATTTATTGGATGAATAAATGATTTTTTGTGTATTAGAGAGGAAACTACGTTACTTACCGCAGAATAAAACTTGAAAATAGATATAGAAAATACTTATATTAAAGTCTGCAATTAAACGGTAGAGTATTTTTAAATACCACCTTACTGTTGCGATGATGCAGGCGTGGTTGAATCGGCATCCCGAGGGCTTGGGATAAATTGTGTATGCGATTTACAATGTTGCATTCAACTTTTGAAATAATTGTGTTTTGGAGAGGTGCGAGAGTGGTTGAATCGGCACGACTGGAAATCGTGTGTGCGTCCTGCGTACCGTGGGTTCGAATCCCACCCTCTCCGCAAAAAAGCCTTGAGGCCTTGTGCCCCAAGGCTTTTTTAGTTATCCCCCTCTAAAAAGTGAAAATGGGATTTCGCTTGAGTGTAGAAATAAAATATTCAGGGAAAGCATTTCACGACATATTAATCTAAATCCTGTTATTAAATGGCCCAAGATTTTCAAATGATTCCAGGAAACCACGACATTCTGTGGCCTTTGCCTTACGTTTTGTTAAACGTTTCCCACAATTTTTCTGCTAACTGCAGCCGTGAAAACGGCTTGTTTATAAAATCAACCCCTTCATCCAAAACATCCCGACGGGCAATAATATCGGAAGTATAACCTGACATAAATAAAATTTTCATTTCCGGAAAGGAAGCATGTAATTGTCCGGCTAATTCCTTGCCATTCATCCCGGGCATTACCACATCGGTCACTAGCAGGTCGATATGAACATTTTCATCCCGTGCTCTACTCAGCGCTTCCTCAGGAGTACTGGCAACAATCACGGAATACCCGATTTGACCCAGCATGGACTGTACCATATCCAATATGGCTTTTTCGTCTTCTACCAGCAGAATAGTCTCACCATGACCTTCAGGTAACGCCACCGTTTTTTCTTCCGGTAATTCCGTTTCTGTTACTGCGTATTCCGGAATATAGATATTAAAAGTTGTACCCTGTCCCGGTTCACTGTAAACATTGATAAAACCTTCGTTTTGTTTTACAATGCCGTAAACGGTGGACAGGCCCAGTCCGGTTCCTTCCCCGAGTCCTTTGGTCGTAAAAAAAGGTTCAAAAATCTGGCTCTGTGTTTCGGCATCCATACCGCAGCCGGTGTCACTTACCGTTAAAACCACAAAGCTGCCGGGCTCCGCATAGGTGTTGACCTTGCAGTATGCTTCATCTAAAACAACCTGCCCGGTTTCAATAATGAGTTGACCGGTCCCGTTAATCGCATCACGGGCATTTACGCACAAATTCATTAATACCTGATCGATTTGGACCGGATCAACTTTTATCTTTTGCAAATTACTACCTGGTTTTAAGATCAGTTCGATATCTTCACCAATCAGACGCCGCAGCATTTTAACGAGGTTACCAATCCTGTCATTCAGATCCAACACCTGTGGGGCAATGGTTTGCTTGCGCGAAAAAGCTAACAGCTGTGTTGTTAAATCCGCTGAGCGCTGGCCGGCTTTATTGATTTCCAAAATCTCTTTATACAGCTTATCGTCCGGGTCCAGTTGTGCCAGGACCAGTTCAGAATAGCCAAGAATAATGGCCAGCATATTATTAAAATCGTGGGCCACTCCGCCTGCCAGGCGTCCGATGGATTCCATCTTCTGGGCCTGGTGCATTTGTTTTTCAAGTAATTGTTCCTGGGTGATATCACGTTTAACCGAGACATAATTGGAAATGTTTCCGGAGGAATCGACAACAGGGGAAATGGTGCTCATTTCAGTAAAAAGGCTGCCGTCTTTACACCTGTTAGTCATTTGCCCCTGCCAGAACTTACCGGACGTTATGGTATCCCAGAGCTTTTTATAAAAGGCCGTATCCTGCCGGCCACTTTTTAAAAAACGGGGATTTTGCCCCAGGACCTCTCCCAACGAATAGCCGCTCACCCTTTCGAATGCCGGATTAACGTAGACGATATCCCCCTGGTTATCGGTCACAACGATCATATCTGCTGTTTGTGTTACCGCTGTTTCCAGCAGTTCATGTTTCGCTTCCAACTCTACTTTGTTAATGTAATTCCCTAGTTCGCTGGCAATGACCTCCAGCATGCTGACCGTCGCCTCATCAAAATGTTCCGCATCACTGTAACATTGCAGGATCATGACTCCGACAACGGATTTATCGGCGAACAAAGGTACACCCAGCCATACCTCCGGTATAGTGCCAATGGGTTCAACCTTTTCCTCTTCAATCAGCTTCCGGATGTCCTTCTGCCTGAGCAACATGGATTTTTTATGGTTGATCAGATAACCGGAGAGCGTACCCTCGGCATTCCATTGGGCTGGCAACACATCCTTTTCATCCGCTTCAAAAGCCGGCCGCAACCGATTTTGAGATGCATCATACAGAGCAACAATAAAATTACTGGTATCTACCAGGCGACTCAGTTCTCTCGTAACGATGGCAATGAGCTCTTTAAGATTTATTGCTGTTGTCATCGCCCGGGCAATTTGATGCTGAGCGGTTTGCAGCAAGGCGGCCCGTTTCCGTTCCGTAATGTCCCGGTTGCTTCCGCGTCGGCCTAAATACTGGCCCAGTTCATCAAATACGGAAGTACAATTGTGCTCAATCCAGCATTCTTCACCGGCGCGGGTGATGATCGGAAACTCGAAGGCTTCTACCGGTTTCAGTTTTGGGTGATTATCTTTGTCATAATGTTCTACAACTTTTTCTTTATAGTCAGGATGGACAATATCGAAAAGAAGGGCCGGATTTTTGATAAATTCTTCGGCTTTGTAACCGGTAATGCGCTCACAGGAGGGTGAGCAATAAATATACTGCCCCTGAGCATCAAGCCAATACTCCCAATCGTAGGTAAAATCCGCCAAAAGCCGGAATTTTCGTTCACTTTCTACGAGGTGTTGCCGGGCTTTATCACGTTCCTCACGGATTTGCTTTGCATCCAAAACAGCCTTTATGGTTCTGGGAAGACGCTTAATGTGTGCCGGTGTTTTAATCACATAGTCCGACGCCCCGCGGCGCATGGCTTCGATAGCCACTTCTTCCGAGCCGGTCCCGGTTACAAGGATTACAGGTGTATGTGGTTTTTTTTCTTTTACCGTATCCAATATCTGTAATCCTTCGTATCCTAATATATTGAAATCGGTTAAAACCAGGTCAAATTCATGTTCGGCAAGCTGTTTTTCAAACGCATCCTGAGTCCCTGTTTCGGTCAGGATAAACCCGCCGTGTTCTTTTTCCAACGCATCGCGGATTAAAGCCCGGTCCATTGGATTATCATCGATGTAAAGAACACGGATTTTCTTTGGCATAGTTTTCTGCTCCCATATTTAGTTCTGGCACTGGCTGCCCATGTTGTCATGTCACTGATCTTTACAGGTGCCAGGAGTGAAGTTTAAGTTGTTATGATAGCGCTCCGTTTATTATTCCAGTGGAGCGTCCAGATTGAGCGTAAACCAGTACTCGGTCACCTTTTTAACAACTTCAACAAAACCTTCAAAGGACACCGGCTTCACCAGGTAACTGTTCGCCCCCAGGTCATAACTCATAATCCGGTCGCCTTCATCTTTGGAAGAGGTTAAAATGACCACCGGTATGCGTTTAATGCCCTGCGTTGCCTTCACTTTTTTTAATACTTCCAGTCCGCCGATCTTCGGCATATTCAAATCCAGTAAAATAATATTGGGAAGCGGATATTTTTCCCGGTCCTTGTATTCCCCTTCCCCCAAAATATATTGTAGTGCTTCTTCACCGTCCCTGGCAACCTGCACAATATTATTTAAACGGTTTTCGCGAAAGGCGTCTAAGGTTAGGGCAACATCCATTTTATTATCTTCCACTAACAGAATGTGTGCCTCTTTAAGCATATCGGTTCTCCTTATTTTTCAGGAAGCTCAACGATGAAGACACTTCCTTTACCTGGTTTCGATTCGAGTTGGATCTGACCGTCAAGTTTCTGTACCGCTTTTTTAACAATGGCCAGCCCGATTCCCGTGCCCGGATATTCATCCTGGGAATGCAGTCGCTGGAATATATTAAAAATTTTCTGCTGATATTTTTCAGCAATACCGATACCGTTATCCTGAACCCCTATCGTAATCTTCCCCTTTTCCTGTTTTACGGACACCGTAATTTCCGGCGGGACCTGCGGGCGGTGGTATTTCAATCCGTTTTGAATCAGATTGTTGAAAATCTGATAGAGCAGCGACCGGCTGCTTTCGATGGTTGGCAAGGTAGGCGGCAGGGAAATTTTAGCCTTCAAGTTCCGGATATCCGCATCCATATTTCTCACAACCTCATTGAATATATCGGCTAAATGTATTTCTTCCTTAGTTTTGATCCCCAGGCGCGTATAGTATAACAAGTCTTCAATCAGCTTGGCCATGTTTTTACCGGCCTCATTTATAAAATTAAAATACCGTAAGCCCTCTTCATT
>JANTHG010000116.1 GCA_024762535.1 Calditrichaceae bacterium | reverse complement strand
GCCTTTGGAAGCCATCCGCAGTAACAGCCATTTACAAAGTATTATGCTGCTTTCGCCCAAAGGTGAAATCCTGATTGCATCGCCTCAAAACGCAGGCCATGGCACGCTTAGCTCTCTGGCACATAATCGCTATTTCAGGCAGGCTTTGTCCGGCATGGCCACGGTTTCGGATATGGAAGAATATGCCGGAGAATCCTTTATGAGCGCCTACGCCCCTGTTCAAAACATTGACGGGTTTACCGTGGCAGTGCTGGCCATTGAAGCCAAAGCCGATTTTTTTTCCGTACTCACCAGTTTAAAAAATCGCTTGCTGCTCTTTTCTCTGCTCAATCTGGCTCTGATTTCACTCATTGCGCTCTTTTTATTCCGCGCCATTCAGCGCAGCATGCGCTATCAGTCCGAGCTCAAAGACCAGGAACATCTGGTACAACTGGGATCCATGTCTGCTTCTGTGGCCCACGAGCTACGCAATCCCCTTGGCATTATCGTTGGCACCAATGACGTCATTCGTAAAAAATACGCAGACCGGGAAGATGAGCTTTTTGACTATATCCCGCAGGAAATCAAACGGCTTAATGGTCTGATTGACCATTTTTTAACCTTTGCCCGCAGCCCTCAAATACAAGTAGGTGCTCTCGATATGCAGGCCCTTTTGATGCGTATAAAAATGAGTTTGAAAGAATCACAACGCGCCCGTTTAAGGGTAACCGCACCGGATACCTGTAGCATCCTAACAGACGCTTCTCTTTTGGAACAGGCAGTGATGAATCTGCTGATTAACGCCTTTCAGGCCTCCAAACCAAACGATTCCGTGGAATTGCACATCAGTCAGCCAGCCAAAAATCGTTTACGCCTGGTTGTTCAGGATAAGGGCCCGGGCGTTCCCAAAGCGCAGCGCGAAACCATATTCAAACCTTTTTTTACAACCAAAGAAAAGGGAACTGGTTTGGGACTGGCCATCACCAAACGTTTAATTGACCACCTGCAAGGCACGCTTTCACTGGAATCGGCAGAAACCGGCAGCCGGTTTGTGATTGAGATTCCTTCTCTGGAGCCCACAACGTGATTATCCCCCCGTTCTTTGCTTATGCCGAAATCCACTACCGCTTTGGTATTTTAAGCACGCCTCTTTTCCGCAAACGGCCCGAAGTGATTGCCGAAATTCCCCACCGCCTGCAAAGAGGACACGACCTTCCTGTTTTACTTGTCGTTAAGGATGCACAGCGTTACCCCATTCGCTTAATTGCCGTAGAGTGTCGTTTCACCAATGGGCCACAGCAACAATTTCAACTGAATAAATCCATTTCAGAACTCTATCGTGATTTCATTTTAAAGGTTCCGGCTTCTGTTTTGGAATCTCTTCCCGCAGGCGCGCATCAGGTTCATATTAAAATAGAATACGAACTACGTGGGAAAAGACATATTGTATTTAATGATAATTATCCGGGCACCAGCCGTAAAGCGCTGGAATTTTTTCTTTCCGAAGATGCCCTGCCCCGTTTTCCCGGATGGTTGTACGGCGATTTACACACACATACTTTTTTCACTAATGACCAGGTCGAATTCGGCGCTACTTTAGAAAGCACTGCGACACTCAGCCGGGCAATAGGGCTGCACTTTTTAGCCGCTACGGACCATTCCTACGACTTAGACGACCGCGAAGACGATTATATACACAACGATGCCACCCTGCCTAAATGGAAGCGCTTGCTGCAAACAGCCAAAAAGCTGAATGCACGCCATCCGGATTTCACCATCATCCCCGGTGAAGAAGTAACAGTACGCAACCAGAGAGGGAAAAACGTACATCTGCTGGTGCTCAACAATACGGCGTATTTCCCGGGCAGCGGTGATAGCGGTGAACGCTGGCTTCGCACCCGCTCCGAGCTCAGCATTCCACAAATTGTATCCCGGCTGGAGCCCCAGGCGCTCACCGCAGCAGCGCATCCTGCCGAGCATCCGCCCTTTCTGCAGAAACGGATTATCGGACGCGGAAGCTGGAGCGCGGAGGATGTAACCGAAAACGAATTGGACGCACTTCAGATGGTGAATGGTACGGAGTCCTTTGACCTTTCGCTGTGGATTGAAGCTTTATTAAACGGAAAACGGCTTATCCTGCTGGCAGGCAACGATGCGCACGGCGCTTTTTCGCGTAACCGATATATGCATATTCCTTTTATTACTATTGCCGAGTCCCAAACCCATCTGCATGGTGTGTGGCATACCGGCGTTTTCACCAATCAACCTGCTTCCGTAATCACATTAATACATGCTCTGCGCTCCGGTGCGGTTTTTTGCACCAATGGGCCGGCATTGAATATGGAAGCAAGCGGAGCCGAGGGACTCCGGCCCATGGGTTCTGTAACAACGAAAATCGGACAAATACACATCCATGCCCTTTCTACCAGCGAATTCGGTTCATTCAGCCATTTTTCACTTTTAGGCGGAAACAAGAAGCAGGAAAATGTTATATTTGAACAGGACTTTTCGGAAGCCCTTTGGAACTGGGAAAAACAAATCAATTTGCCTTCATCAGGCTCTTTCCGCTATATTCGGTCGCAGCTAACAACAAAACGAGATGGTAAAACCTTTACAGCTTTAAGCAATCCTATCTGGATTAAGACGGAACTCTAATGCGCGTATTCTTTCTATTCATTTTATTGATAACGGTAACCTTTACCACGCTAAGAGCTCAGGCGTCTTTACCTGCGCCCCTTTCACATGTGCTTATTGTGGGCAACGACCAAACAGATAAAGATATTATTGAACGGGAACTGCTGGTTCTGCCCGGCGAGATTCTAACGGATTCCCTGCTGCACGAATCAAAAAATCGTTTGGAAAACTTGTTGTTGTTCAACCGGGTGGAAATGTTCGCCCTGGATAACGGAGACAGCGTTTCCCTGCTCATTTCCGTTACCGAACGCCTTTTCCTCTTCCCCTACCCTGTTTTTCAGGTGGACGACCGTGACTGGAACAAACTGACCTACGGACTGGGGCTGGCGTTTGATAATTTCCGCGGCCGCAATGAAAAGCTCTATTTTTCCGCTGTTTTCGGCCATCGTCCGGGCTATATGCTTTCGTACTACAATCCCTGGATAGGACGGGACTGGCACCTGACCGGCGGTTTTTTTATTCAGAAATATATTGTAACCAACCGCATTTTGCCTATAGATGAACGCCATCTTTATCTTGCCCTGACCATAGGCAAATACTGGACGCACAACTGGAGTACCCGTTTTATCCTGTCCTACGATGATATTCAATTAAAAGGCCGGGATGCTGCAAACCTGGTCCAGTACCCGCTTCAGCAAACCAATACAGGCCTGAGTTTTATCAGCATTTATGACAGCCGGGATTTACACGCCTATCCTTCACGCGGTTTATACACGCAGATTTTATTTCGTAAACAGGGATTGAATGCCCGTATCCTTGATTATTCCAAGCTGCTGCTTGATGTGCGCGCCTATCTTCCTTTGGGAAAATGGATAGCTGCTTCCCGCTTTTTTACCGAGCAATCCTATGGAAACCTACCCGTTTATGACCGTACCTATCTCGGATTCGAAGAACGGATCCGTGGCCATTTTTCCGAAATACGGGAAGGCAACCACACCATGATTTACGGACTTGGTCTGCGCATTCCTGTTTTTCCGGTTCACTATTACAATACCTTTAGCAGCCTGCTTCCCACCGGCGGACGCAATTTAAAATTTGGTATGAATGTGGGTCTCTTTGCCGAAAGCGGTATCATCTGGAATACAAAAAAGGAATTTAAATCTAATCGTTTCATTTCCGGCTTTGGATTCGGTTTGCATTTTCTCCTGCCCTATATCGAAGTACTTCGTGCGGATATGGCTTTTAATGAAAAGCTAAAACATGAATTCATTGTAGAAATAGAAATGCCTTTTTAAGAAATTTTAAATTATGCCACGTGGCACAATTTTGAATTAACCGAAAAATTGGTAGCATAGACATGAAAAATGAGTTGCAAATAATATTTTATCGGGATAAAGATCACAACATTAAAGTTGAAGTCTTTTATGAAAATGAATCTTTTTGGATGACCCAGAAAAAGATAGCTGAGTTATTTGGAGTACAAAAAGCAGCAATATCAAAACACCTGAAAAATATTTTTGAAAGTGGCGAATTAAATAAGGTATCAACTGTTTCCATTTTGGAAACAGTTCAAAATGAAGGAAAAAGGAATGTAAAAAGAGTTATCGAATATTATAACCTTGATGCTATTATTGCCGTGGGCTATAGAGTAAACAGTGTACAGGCAACAAAATTTAGAATCTGGGCCACAAAAACACTAAAAGAATTTATTATTAAAGGTTTTGTGCTGGATGATGAGCGGCTAAAACAAGGTAAAACCTTCGGTAAAGATTATTTTGAAGAGTTGCTTGAACGAATCAGGGAAATTCGTGCAAGTGAACGTCGTTTTTATCAAAAGATAACCGATATCTATGCTACAGCCATTGATTATGACAAAACAAATGATATTACCAAAGAGTTTTTTGCTACGGTTCAAAATAAATTACATTGGGCAATTACCGGTAAAACCGCTGCGGAAATCATCTATACTTCGGTGGATGCCACAAAATTGTATATGGGGCTAAGCAACTGGAAACAGGCGCCTGAAGGTAAAATTTTGAAATCGGATGTTACTATAGCAAAAAACTATCTGAGTGAACAACACATAAAAGAGTTAAATCGAATAGTCTCAGCCTATCTTGATTTGGCTGAAAACCGGGCACAAAGACAAATTCCTACCACAATGCAAGATTGGGCTGACTTTCTCGATGATTTTTTGAAATTATCCGATTATCCCATCCTTAACGATAAAGGAAAAATATCGGCACTGGAGGCAAAATTAAAAGCCGAATCCGAGTTTAATAAATACAGAGTGATTCAGGACAGGAATTATAAATCGGATTTTGATAAAGAAATAAAACGGCTAAAAGAAAAGAAGTAAGACAGAGCCGCATACCAAAAATCCTCATAATCGGTTAAGTCCATTCAATGCCGCCACACGGTACGCTTCGGCCATGGTGGGATAATTAAACGTTGTATTAATAAAGTACATCAGCGAATTGCCTTTACCCGGTTGGGAAATAATGGCCTGACCGATATGAATGATTTCTGTGGCATTGGCGCCAAAACAATGAATTCCCAAAATTTCCAGCGTTTCCCGGTGGAATAAAATTTTAAGCATTCCGGTTGTTTCACCCAAAATCTGCGCCCGGGCCAAATGCTTAAAATAGGCATGGCCTGTTTCATACGGAATTTGCTGTTCGGTAAGTTCCTGTTCCGTACGTCCTACAGAACTGATTTCCGGAATGGTGTAAATACCGGTGGGAATCCGTTCCACCAAACGGTAGTCACACTTTCCGAATACTAAATGGGTGGCAGCAAAGCGTCCCTGATCATAAGCAGCGCTGGCCAAACTTGGATAGCCGACCACATCCCCCACAGCGTAGATATGTGGAAGCGAGGTTTGGTAATTTTCATTAATGACCAAATAACCGCGACTATCGATTTGCACACCAATGGTTTCCAGTCCCATATCCGACGAATTCCCGGTACGGCCCTGCACCCACAGCAGATATTCGGCGTGTACTTTTTTATTGGACTTTAGATGCACAATCACTTCTTTGTCCGTACATTCCACTTTTTCATATTCTTCATTATGCATAATCTTAACGCCGTTTTCCCGCAGATGATAACTCAGCGCCACACTAATTTCATCATCCAAAAAAGAGAGCAGGCGGTCGCGACTATTAATTAAGGTCGCTTTGATTCCACTTCCCCTAAAAATAGAGGCATATTCGCATCCGATAACACCCGCACCAAATATAGCAACGGAACGCACCTGTTCTTTCAAATTCAAAACAGAATCACTATCCAAGATCCGCGGGTGATTAAAATCCACATCTGTTGGATGATAAGGCCGGGCGCCGGTAGCAATCACAAAAGATTGGGCATGCAGCAGGCGGGGTGCCATCCCTTCGGCGGTTACTTCGATGGTGTGCGCATCCACAAATGACGCAAAGCCAATAACAACCTTAATTTGATTGCGGTCATAGAAACTTTGACGTAGTGTTACCTGTTTTTGTATGACCGATTCAGCATTGGTAAGCAAGTCGCCAAAACTGTTATTATATTGCCGGCCGGTTAATGAGAGCTGCCTAACCGAGTGCAGCAGAGCTTTACTGGGAATCGTACTCAAATTGGTACAGCGTCCTCCAACTTTGGAGAAATCATCCACAACCGCTACCTGTTTGCCTTCTTTCGCCGCTTTCAGCGCTGCGCCCTCTCCGCCCGGGCCACTGCCGATTACTATTACATCAAACGTATATTCCATAAACTTTCTTTCTGCTTCCTCAATTTATTTAGGGTGTTGGCCTGTCATTGCACCGGCGTATTCCACTTATTCCATTAACATCATTTTGCGTACTATTTGTTTGCCGCTTGAAACGTCCATTACATAAAAATATATTCCGCTGGATAACCCGTTTCCGTTAAAAATCACCTGATATTCACCCGGAGACTGTTTTTCATCCACCAGCGTTTGTAATTTCTGGCCAAGCGCGTTGTACACAGCTATCCGCACTTTGCTGTTTTCCGATACCCTGTAGCCAATGGTTGTGCTCGGATTGAAAGGATTCGGATAATTTTGATTTAATTGGTACTGAGATGGATTGAAATTCCCCGATACAGCAATAGCCGAGGGCCCGGTTGGCAGAATTTGCGCAAAAGCGGTGGCCCAGCGTCCATCTTCATCGGCAAAGGGATCATAACTACCATGGGTCCATGCATACTGATTGAACACATAAAAATCATTTTCATTTGTCGGATCTACTGCGATGGAACTATAATCACCCCAGCGATTTCCAAAATGAATGGGCAACCCGGTTCGTACATAGGAATCGAGCCCCTCGTGCATTAAAAAGGAACCCTGATTCACTCCTGCCGCATCTCCGGCTTGATGTACTGTAAAATACGCTCCGGCATAAATGGTTGCCGCGCATGCTGAAAATCCTATTCCCACATCACCGTTTTCATTGATGCTGACCGCAGGGAAGCCGGTACTTGTATTATCCGCAATGTCATCGCCTTCAATCACTCCCTGCTGAGCTATGGTCATTTGTGCAAAGTTATCTGTTTCAGCCATAAACCAAAAATTTGTAGCCTGCCCGCTTTGGGTTCCGGAAGACGGATTTATGGTAAACGCTCCCACCAGGGTGCCATTGCGCCATACACAACTTTGGGCACGATCGTCACCGAAATCGATATTCACATCACTGTCTTTTTGCGGAGCCGAAGGCACACCTGCGCTGTTATTGTGAATCTCACCGGGATTTAAGAACTGGACAGAAAACAGAGGACCACCGGCGCTACCGAGAGGATCATCTACGCGGAAAACGGCAATTAAGTCATTATTGCCATTGTTATCATCCCACTCGCTGCTAAACATAAAAGCGCCCACATTATCCGGTTGGCTTCCGTACATATGGGCCGGCTGAATGGTAAAGGCCTGACTGCTTAACCCTGCTTCAGTCGAAATATCGTATAAACCATAAGCAGAAGTTCCACCACTGTACAACCCTTTGTCGATAATCCAAAGACGGGTAGCCTGATAACTGTTACTAAAATTAAACATATTTCCCGTAAGATATAACGCTTCGCTACTGACACCGAGAGAGGGAAAATCAAGCCAGGTGTCCGTGCCACTGATATTCAATTTGGTATCAATACGTTGAAAATACCAGCCGTCATTAGGATTGTCGGTTTGAGAAACCGCTATATGAATAAAAGATGTTTTATCATTATCACTTTCTTCATCGGCAATCACCACATAGCGTCCGTTAAACTGATCCCAGAGCACTCTGGGATCAAAGAGATCATTCGGCTCTGTAGATGCAAAAAAGGTGTTCAGACTTTCGCTGTACTGCCGGACGCGAGTGGATTTATCGTACCATTCAATAGCTGTATTCACCGCAAGCAAAAAATGATTGGGCCCCACACAAGCGGCATTATCGGGCGGCGTTTGTCCCCAACCATTTAAACTGTCATCCCGGGCATAGGTAATGGATTCTGTAACAGGACCCGAAATTTGGGGAGTTGCTCTTATTTTGGTTGGTTGGCTTGGATTAGGTGTGTTTAACTGGGATTTAATTTGAATGTCCCCGGAATGTCGGGCCTGGTAAAACTGAGCGCCGGCAGAAATCCTGGGAATGCTCGTTTGTTTATAGTGGGCTAATTTCGATTGTTTAGCCGTCAACGGATACAAAAATAAAAAAAGAATTAAAAAAACAAAAACTGATATATTTAATCTCAGATGTTTCATGGCGCTATTCCTCTAATAAAAATATTTAAGCTTTACTGGTTTAATATCAGCAGAATTTAAGAATAAATCGCACCATTTCAAGTGTTCAAACTCAAATAATTAAAACGCAAAATAAATCCCAATATGCAATGCAGTTGATTCTGCATCCTGATTACTCTTCATCAGTTTGTACCCATAATCCAGCCGAACAGGCCCGAGAGGCGTTAAGGCAACAAGTCCGGCTCCGGCGGAAAACTTAATATCCCCAGGCCGGAAATCCTTTACTTCACGCCACACATATCCGCCATCCACAAACACTTCGGCCACAAATATCCAGTAAACAGGTATGCGTACTTCGGCGTTGGCCAGGAATAATAGTTTACCGCCCGAAGCCTGTGTAATATGCCCGGCAGAATCCAGGGCTGCTGCCGGCCCCAAAAGCTGTTCACGATAACCGCGAACACTGTTGGCGCCACCGGCATAGAATAAATCATTAAGCGGAATTACTCCCTTTTCATCGGGTTCCAATATCATAGCGGTTTTCAACCTGGTGGCCAACGTAAAATCCGCCCGCTTAATCAAGGGAACTTTAGGACGCCAGGGCTGATATCGTTGCCAGGAGGCGTTTACTAAAAAATAATTATTGGTAACGAGTTGCTGATCGCTATTGATCCCCTCAGAATAGGAATAGGCCAAACTGGCATCAGTATAGGAACTTCTATGCGGGTTAAAAAGATTACGGCGATTGTCACGCTTCCAATAAAAACTCATTGAATACACTTTATAATTATCATTCTGTAAATAATCTATATATTGGGATTCATCCTGAAGGCTCGAAAGAATATTTACCAATTTTGCAGAAAGAGAAAATGTAAATTCCGTACTCTTACTGTATTTTTTATGAATATCCAGTGTTGTTTTCCATAAATCAAACGACCCGGAATTGAGCGGTCGATACTGTTCATAGGCAACTTGCAGCACACCGGGCGTACGTGTGTACAGAATCCAGGGTTCCACAAATCGCACCGAGGCTTTATTGTCGGGATTGTGAAATTTGCTTTCACCAAAATCATATGTAAGGGAAGGACTAATATGAAGGCTAAGACTCCGCGCGGTTCCAAACAAATTACGGTGTCCACCCTGCAGGTTTAATTCAACCTTATTCCCAAAATACATTTCCTGTTCATGAGCCACACCGAGACGCACACCTATCCAGCGGGGATCTTTTTCCTGTACTAGAATAGTAAGTATTGTTTGATCCGGCTGGCCTGTTACCGGATCAAGTTCAAAGCGTACATATTTGAACAGACCGGTACTATAAATATTTTTCTGTGATTGCTCGATTTTATCCCTGTTGTACAAATCACCCTTTTTTATTTCCAGCTCCCTGCGGATTAAAAATCGTTTTACCATTTTTAATCCCTGATAGCGAATATCGGTAATAATTACCGTTTGATTTTCCGTTATTTTCATCAGAACCATAATCAGTGAATCCTGCTCATACAGATAATTCACTTTTAC
>JANTHG010000115.1 GCA_024762535.1 Calditrichaceae bacterium | reverse complement strand
TGCCAAATTTGAACCATCAAAAAATTATTTATCCTTTAATTTTATTGGCATTTCTTTAACGGCGCCGGAAGCAGTACGCTACCGTTACAAATTGGTGGGGGTAGATAAAGACTGGTTGCCCGAAACAGCTCAAACGAATGTAACGTATTCCAGCCTGCCACCTGGCCACTATTCCTTTCAGGTAAAAGCGCGTAACCGGGATGGAATATGGAGCACCAGACCTGCTGTCTATAATTTTGAAATATTAACACCGTTTTGGCAAACCTGGTGGTTTTTTCTGCTCATCCTTATATTTGTTATTTTAAGCTTATATGTATATATAGCCTGGCGGACCAATACAATTAAACGGATAAATCGCATACTGGAAGACAAGGTACAGGGCAGGACAAGAGAACTAGAAAATGAAAAGAATGCTCTCGAAAAAGCATTAATGGCATTAAAAGAAAGTGAACAAAAATTTAAAACATATACCAATTTAACAAGTTCTGCCATTTATATTCATCAGGGAAATAGGTTTCGGTTTGTTAATAAAGCGGGTGAAGAAATATCCGGGTATAGCAAAGATGAGCTTATGCAGATGAATATTTGGGATTTGGTACATCCGGATTTCAAACAGATTATGCAGGAACGGTTCCAGTCCCGTATGAAAGGTGAAAACGCTCCAAGCCGGTATGAATTTAAAATTTTGACCAAAGACAAGCAGGAACGTTGGTTGGATTTTACCGGTCAAATGATTAACTATGAAGATGAACCGGCTCTTTTAGCAACCGTATTTGATATCACAGAGCGTAAAAAAGCGGAAGAAGCTTTGTTGGCCGAGAAAGAACGGCTGATGGTTACGCTACGATCCATTGGTGACGGAGTGGTAACAACCGATACAGAAGGTCGAATTTCGTTAATGAATGAGCGTGCCAAAGAAATATTGGATTGTTCCGATGAGTGCAAAATAGGAAGTAATATACATAAAGTTTTATATATTTTTGAAGAACAAACCGGAATAAAGAAAAATGATCTGCTCAACCCTGTTTTTCAGGGTGAAGTGAGCTTTATTGATGAAAGTAATTTAATATTAAACTCCATGAAGAATCGGCAAAAATTCATTTCGCTTGCCGTTTCTTCCTTAAAAGATTCTAATAATAAATTACTGGGTGCCGTACTTGTTATCCGGGATGACACGGAAAAACGGCAAATGCAGCAGGAACTTGTAAAAGGCCAAAAATTAGAATCTGTGGGTGTACTTGCAGGGGGGATTGCACATGATTTTAATAATATTCTTACTGCAATTATAGGAAATTTATCACTTGCCAAAATTCAGCTGAACTCCACCCATCCTTCTTACAATAAAATTGAGAATGCGGAAAAAGCCTCTGCCAGGGCACAGGAATTAACACAGCAATTGCTTACTTTTTCTAAAGGTGGCGCTCCGGTTAAACAAATTACGTCGATTGAAGAAATTATTCGTGATTCGGTTGCTTTTATTTTAAGCGGCTCTAATGTGAAAGCACAGCTTTCCTTTTCTAAGAATATCCCCAATGTAGAAGTGGACGCCGGGCAGATTAGCCAGGTGGTTCAGAATTTAATTATCAATGCCGATCAAGCCATGCCTGATGGTGGAAATATTAATATTGAAGTGAATACGAAAAAGATTGCAACTAATAATACTCTGCCACTTACCCAGGGCAATTATGTAATCATAAAAGTAAAAGATGAAGGAATTGGTATTGCCAAGGAATATCTTGATAAAATTTTCGATCCCTTTTTTACAACCAAACAAAGTGGCAGTGGTTTGGGTTTAGCAACATCCTATTCCATTCTGCAAAAACATGGTGGTTTAATTACGGTTGAATCGGAACTGGGACGAGGTACCACGTTTAGGATTTATTTACCGGCGACCAGGGAGCCCGTCAAAAGCAAAGAGAAAGAAACCAAAGATATCAGCTCGTTCAAAGGTAAAGGTCGGATTTTGATTATGGACGATGAAGTTCTGATTCATGAAACAATTTCTGAAATGCTGACTCAGTTGGGCTATGAAATTGAAATATCGAATGATGGTTATGAAATGCTGGACAAATACAAGCAATCCATGGAAGAGAAAAACCCTTTTGGTGTTGTATTTATGGATTTAACCATTCCCGGCAGTATGGGCGGCAAGGTAGCGGTTCAGGAATTATTAAAAATTGATGCTCATGCTCAGGCCATTGTTTCCAGTGGCTATTCCAGTGACCCGGTGATGGCCGAGTATGAGAGCTATGGCTTTAAAGCCTGTTTACGTAAGCCATACAGAATGGAAGAAATTATCTCTGTTTTGCAGAGTTTGGATATGGGCGCCTATTAATGCTAATGGGCGTCGTCCTTTAAATTATGTTTTGATGCCGCTGCAACCGCCAGCTGATCGCAGCGTTCGTTCTCCGGGTGACCGGCATGGCCCTTTACCCAGTGCATATTCACTTTATGTGTATCGAGCAGGGTTAATAATCGTTCCCATAAATCGGGATTTTTAGCTTCTTCCTTTTTATTGCGCATCCAGCCGTTAGCCTGCCAGCGTTTGGCCCAACCCTTGGTAACCGCATCCACAATATATCGGGAATCCGAATACAGTTCCACATTGCACGGTTCTTTGAGCGCTTCCAGCCCTTTAATAATAGCCATCAGTTCCATTCGGTTGTTGGTTGTTTGTTTATACCCACCGGATAGTTCTTTTTCGTACGCCCCAAAACGTAAAATAGTGCCGTAGCCTCCCGGCCCGGGATTGCCCGAGCATGCGCCATCAGTAAACATGGTTACGGTTTTCACACTTTATCCTTACTGTTTGTCAATATTTGATACTTTCAAGATAGGAATTTTAGTTCAATCAATACAATATTTTTTTTAAGACAAAGTCCGGATAACCTTCATCGCAAGGAGCGATGAGCCCTTCAGGGATTGCTTCGCTCCTTTCTCACTCGCAATAACGGGTGAGGGGCTGGGGATTGCTTTTTAGCCCTATCGCTAACAATGAAGACAAATAGGAAACAGAGAAAAAAGATAATATATAATCAAGTGACGATAGCGGAGTTTTAAGTTATGGACATAGTTATCATTTTCTTAGCAAGCTAAGAACCAAGTCGTAATTGTTTTGTAACTCTTCTTCCATAACAGTTAGATCATTGAAAACCGGAACCAAAGAAGCGTAGCCCTGCGTTTTGTGTGCGGTCAGGTCGCTCATTAAAACCTGGGCATACATATGTAGCATCTCGTAAAAAAATTGCTGTTGAGCATACAACTGAGAAATGGCATTGGACAACTCATAATCCATTAAAGTCATAGCTTTTACTACTTTGGCTGATTCATAAGCCGATTGGTAGAGCTTGGGTGGATTTAAACCTTTCCAGACACTGAGGAAATCTTTGGTGTTGTGTTTAGGTTCAATAGATAATTTACAGGATTGATGATAGGGGATAATTTGTTCCAGACTGGATCGATTCTTTTCTATTTCTATAATAATATTGTGGATGGATTTTTGAATAATTTGATCATTTTTATTTTCATCCCGCCATTCATTCACTCCAAGTGCCAGGAGTATGCCAATCATAATTGTAACGGTCTCAAATAAAAGGTGAGTTAAAAAATCGGAAGAAAAAATACGTTTGATCATATGGAATCCTGTTATAAATATTGGGTGTTTTCCTTTGTTCGGGAAACACCCGGGATAGTATAGATTTTAGTTATGGTTTTACCGTATCCTTTGCAAAGGAAGCCCCGGCAGCAAGGCCGAGAGTGATTCCATAAATAATATGACCGATAAAACTGCCCATAACCATCGCAATAGGAGCAGTAGTATGGCTGGAAAACAGGCCGGCGCCCATCATTGGCATTACGACAAGCTGAGCCATTAAAAAAGGTATGAGCGAAAATAAAGCGCCGTTTAAGGCCGGATTCAGATGAAAACGCCGACTAAACAACAGGACATAATTTCCGGCAATCAGCGTTCCAATCATAAAATGAGCAACCCAGCCCAGTGCGACCGGTATTCCCATAAAATGGGCTAACATATTCCCGATAAGCATTTTGGGCATGCCCATCATAGGTGCGGCCAGCATGGCAATAGTCATAAAAAAGGTGGCCAATAATCCGGCCTTCAAAATAGTGGTGGTTTTGTTTTGCATGATGATCTCCATTTAAAAAATAAAAATTTGGTATTTTTCGAGCTCAGGTAATTAGTCGTGCAGAAATAAAATTCCTTACAACTTATGTTTCATTGTTGCGTAAAAGATACAATCTGTAACAACTCTGCACTTTATAATAGACAGCGCTTGCTTTATATTATATGCATTGAAAAAAGACATCAGACAGCCAGGTGTTGTTAAAAAGAACAGGAATCAAAATCATGTTGAAAAAAATATTAGGCGTGTTTTTCTCTTTTGTACTCATCCTAAGTGCGCAGCCGACGTCAACAGTAAGCGGATTTGTGTTTGATGCAGACAGTAAAGAAACCATCATAGGCGCCAATGTGTATTTGCAAAAAGCAGGACTCGGCGCCAGCAGCAATCAGAGCGGCTTTTATTCCATCCCCGGCGTTCCGGCGGGAGACTACATACTTGTTTGCGAGTATATCGGCTACAAAAGCTTTAAAAGCAAAATCAGCATACAACCCGGGAAATCACTGAGAAAAAATATCTTTTTAAAAGAAGAATTACTTACGGCCGAGGCCATTGTAGTGCAGGCCGATTCCGAACGCACCGTGGAACAGATGTTTCGTAAACCCATATCCAAGATTGAACTGACGCCTATGGAAATCAAACGTATCCCGCAAATTGCCGAAACCGATTTGCTGCGTTCTCTGCAAACCCTGCCCGGTATTTTACCGCTCTCGGATTTTTCTTCGGCATTGTATGTGCGCGGCGGGACACCGGATCAGAATCTGTATATGATTGACGGCGCTGATGTGTACAATCCCGAGCATGCATTTGGCATTTTCTCCACGTTTAATACGGATGCCATTAAACATGTGGATATGTCTAAGGGCGGTTTTGGCGCGGAATACGGGGGACGCCTCTCATCCATAATGGATGTTACCTATCTGGATGGGAATCGTGAACAGTGGGAAGGCACACTATCGGTGAGTTTGCTTTCCGCCAAATCGACCATTCAGATGCCGCTCGGTAAATCCGGTTCCATTTCCGGTTCCTTCCGGCGTACCTATTTTGACCAGACCGTGGCTAAGGTGATTGATGATATTCCCAATTACTATTTTTACGATATGAATGTAAAAGCTTTCTGGGATGTGAATCCGGACAACAAGCTAACCGTTTCGTTGTTTGGGGGGCGTGATGTGATGCATTTTATCATTAATCCGGATAGCGACCCTCAGGTGGGCTTTGACTACAATTGGGGTAATACCACGGCCAGTTTGCGCTGGACCCATATTGTAACACCGCAAATATTTACCAATTTCTGGGTTACGCGTAGTACCTTTTCTTCCAATTTCGATTTTACCGGCATCTTTGATTTAAATGAAGACAATGCGATTAATGATTTAACCTTTAAGGGCTATATGGAATATGCCTGGTCCACTCGTTTTCAGGTACAATTGGGGTTTGAAAATAAAAATCTGGATGGAACTTATCATCAGGTATTTCCCAACGGTCTGGCCGATATTCGACAAACACGTAACCACTACGTAGGATTTGTGTCCGCTAAGTGGCGTCCCACCAAACGCTGGGATGTGAGTAGCGGTTTGCGGTACAATTATTTTCATTCTCAAAAGGATTATCAGAGCTTAAATCCGCGCTTTGCCGTAAAATACCGTTTATCCGATACGCAAAATTTAAAATTTGCCACCGGCCGTTACAGTCAGTACCTGCACCGCATTCCCCGCGGATTTTTCACCAGCATCTGGACTGCTTCGGATAAGTACCAAAAAGGGAGCACAGCCTACCATTTTATTGCCGGATACGAAAAGGAGCTGGCTCAAAATTTTTCTTTGGAAGCGGAAACGTACTACAAAATCTATGAAGATATTTACACCTACAATTACAACGCTTTAACCGATGTAACGGCTAAGGGATTTGATGATGAAGGCCGTACTATTTACAACGATACGCAGGGACAATTTCTGCATGGAAACGGCACTTCGGCGGGTGTGGAATTTTTACTGAAAAAGAATACCGGCGCCATTACGGGTTGGTTGGGGTACTCGTACAGCCGTACTCTGTTTGCTTTTGACGGAATTAATCAGGATAAATCCTTTGCTCCGCGCCACGATCGCACCAACACCTTTAATTTTGTATCCACCTTTGATATTAAAAATCTGATTCGTCAATTAAAAGGTGAGCGCCTCAAAAAAGATGCCGGTGCCTGGAACATCGGTCTGAATATGGTTTACAGCAGCGGCCAGCCCATTACCGTACCCTCTTCCGCCTATATTTCTAACTATCTGCCGGATTATGACGATGTGGTTTCCGATCAGGGTGAGGGTGGCGAAACCTATTCTATTTATCCGGCGGTTATCGATAATTACCGTCTGCCGCCCTATGCTCGTATGGATGTGAGTCTGACCTACCGTAAACAATACGAAACCTGGTCTTTGGCGCCATACCTGCAGATTTTTAATGTGCTTAACCGCAGCAACGTCTGGTTTATTCAATACCAGGATGAAAGTACAACCGATGAAATTATTCAAAAAGTAGAGACCATTGATATGTTGCCCTTATTGCCCACCCTGGGTGTAAATATAAAGTTTTAAGAGGTTCATCATGAAGTATGGAATAAAAGCAATTCTTTTACTGCTGCCCGCGCTCTTTTACAGCTGTGGTGATACGACTGTAGATTTAGCGAGCGAAAACTACCAACCTAAAATTGTAGTGGAAGGTTATCTCTATCCTGGACGGCCGGTAGAAAAAATTAAGATTTCGCGCAATATTCCTATTAATACGGAAATTAGCCGAACCGATTTACCTGTCAAAGACGCCATAGTCTCTATAGAGGATGAAACTACGGGTGATATCTATCCACTTTCCTACGACGCAAATACAAAAGCGTATCATTATTCAGGAAGCGATTGGACTATCAAACATGAAAGGGCTTATCGGTTACAGGTTTTGGCAACCATCGAAGGGCAGGCCTTGACGACCAGCTCTGTAACCCAAACGCCGCCGGCAGGATTTTCCATTCGACCGGAAGTCTCTTCAGACACTATGGTTTATTTGCAGCGTGACACCCATGGTGATTTGCTGAAACCGCAAATCACGTTTACCCGTGCTCCGAATGTGGATTTTTATGCCATCTCTCTGATTGCTATGCATGCGGATACCACCACTTTTATTTATCCGCCAGTGAATCCCTACATCTTTGGGAAAATGCAAAAGGAGAAACTTACTGAAAATATCAATCAGTTTCGCTACAGTCGTTTCTTTTTATTCAATACCCCTCAAGAATCTGGTGAAATGACTCAGGAATTGGAATGGTTTCATTTTATGTTTTACAGTACTTACAGGGTGATTGTGTATGCCGGGGATCAGAATATGAAAGATTACCTGCTTACATTCCAGCGTGTACGCGAAGTGGATGGAAATCTACACGAACCCCGTTTCCATTTTGAAGGCGATGGTATTGGCGTGTTTGCTTCGGCTGCTACAGATACGATATTTATGAAAATCAAATCAGCTTATTAAAAGGAATATTTGGCGCGTACAAAAAACTGGCTTGGGTATCCGCCGAATTCGCTGAAAGATTTTCCTCCACCCATCATTGCCAGAACGTAGAGGCCCCAGTTATCACTAACATCGTATTGCAGCGAGGGCAGGCTAATATAGGAATGGTCGCTCGGGTTGTACAGAATAAAGAGGTCCGCCCGCAGCAGTGGTGTAATATTATAAGCAATTTCCTGAAAAAGAGAGTGGCGGGAAGGACTAAGTTCCCCTGTATGCAGTATTTCCATTTGTCGCAGCCCGCTGTTTTGAACAGTTCCTAATTCATTATATAAATACTCTGTGTGCAGGTACAAACTGTTTTCGAATGTATAATCAAAGGAAAGCACAGCATTCCAGTAGGGTGTATTAATAGTCTTTTCGGAAAGAGAACTCTCCCAGGGTCGACTAAGCCATGGGACAAAAAAATGCAGATGGGGCCTGGTATAAACCAGCTCTCCGCGGAAACCGGCGCCCGCCAAATCGCCGGACCAGTTAAACCCAAAACGTTGTTTTTCTTTTTGCCAGCCCAGCATTACATTAAAATCATATTCAAAAAGATTAATGAGCCAGCGTGCGGCCAGCATCTGTTTGTCTTTATCTTTCGAAGGTGCTAAAGCGAAATCCAATTGCGAGGTAGGGCCGGTGTAATATTGCAGACGCAGTGCGTCCGTGCCCGGTTTTTCTTCGTAATCAAAGTCCAGGATATTAAAAGGGTTGAAAAAATCGGTGATGTTCCAGACAAGAGAGCTACCCCAGGCAATGCGCTGGCGGCCGGCAGTAATTTGCCAATCACCCGCGTTCCAGTCCAGATAAAGCCGGTCAATCGCACCTTCTGCCACTGCATCCTGTTTGCGGAAATAGTCCCAGTCCAAGTCGAAACGTTCCGCATGGGGCTGGAATTGGTCAAAGGCGGCACGAAACGGTTTAGCGTTTTTCATCACATACAGCAGGTGGCGTGATTGCAGGCTAAAGCTGAAATCACCTGCGTAAGCATTTAGATTCAATCGAGCCTGAAACGTGTTTTGCCATTTTCCCGCATTCGGCATACCGCTGTATGTTCCGTCCGAGTAGCTAACCATATTTTTCACATAGCCGCCCCAGTCCATTTCCTGCGCGGATAAAAACGATATGAGTATCAAAAGGATATATAATTTTTTCATTAGATTCTACCTGCTGTCCCACAAAAGAGGGGAAATGTATTTATGTATTTGGGAAATAGAATTTTTTTGGTGCTTTCCAACAGTTAACAGTTCACAGTTCACGGTTTACAGTTTACAGTTCCTAGTTCCTAGTTCCCAATTCCTGCTTCTTGCTTCTTACTTCTTCGTTTCGTCCTTATCCACGCGGCCATCCACCAGTGTAATGATACGGTGCGCACGCTTCATTACCCGGCTGTCATGAGTGGAAAAAATAAAGGTCATTTCGTATTTTTGATTTAAAGCTTCCATTAAATCCAGCAAGGCCTCGGCCGAATGGGAATCTAAGTTGGCGGTAGGCTCGTCTGCCAGCACAAAATTAGGTCGCGAAGCCAGGGCGCGGGCTACGGCCACGCGCTGCTGTTGACCGCCGGAAAGCTGGGAAGGCCGGCTGTCGAATCGACCCTCGAGTCCCACAGAAGTTAGCAGTTCCTCGGCCCGTTCTCTGCGTTCCTGTTTGGAAATACCTTGCAGTAACATAATAAACTCCACATTTTCCCGGGCTGTCAGCACAGGAATAAGGTTGTATGCCTGAAACACAAAACCGATATGGTGTAGACGGTAATCAATCATTGCGCTTTCGGAAAGCGTGGCAATATCGGTTTGGTCGATTATTATTTTACCGCTGGTGGGCGTATCCAGTCCGCCAATGAGATTGAGCAAAGTGGTTTTTCCGGAACCGGAAGGCCCGACAATGGCGGCGAATTCCGATTTCTCAAAAGAGAGGGACACATTATTTACCGCATGTACCGGTACAGCGGTGGAGTTGTATGTCTTGGTTAAATTGCTGATTTTAATGAGCGCCATTTTTATCTCTCCGTTCTAAAATTTTATTTTCGTTGTTCATCAGTAACTCCGCACCGCTTCGGCCGGTTGCAGATGTGTGGCCTTCCAGGCAGGGAAAATCGCAGCGATATTTGCCGTAACCACAATCATAATGGTTAAAATAACGTATAAATCGAAAGGCAACGTGGGGTACAACATACTCTCCGCGC
>JANTHG010000114.1 GCA_024762535.1 Calditrichaceae bacterium | reverse complement strand
GCTTTCCGCGCAGAATATTGTATTGGAACATGCACCTTCCCAGCTTCGGTTCGGGAAAGCAGCCGGATTTGATGAAATTCGCCTCATTCAGCCATTGGATGTCCATCAGCTTTCCGTGCAAACAGGCGCACCCGATTTACCGCAATACATCTACCGTGCGGAAGTGCCTGCCGGAACCCAACTGCAGGATATCCGTGTGCAGGTGCTGGAAAGACAGCCGTTAGAAGGTCGCTTTAACATCATCCCGGTTCATGCCTCCTGGATGCAGGACACGCCGAATGTACAGATTCGAAAAGATGAAACTATTTATGCCCAAAACCGCTTTTACCCGCAGAATCCGGTGCAGTTTAGCGGCGTAAAGCAAGCCAAAGGCCGCAGCATCGCTCATTTTATCGTTTCGCCGGTGCGCTACAATCCCCAAACCGGAAAAGCGGAACTGCTTACTAAAATCGAAATTCAGTACCAGAGCGCCCCGGCCGAAACCCGGGCCGTGCATCCTTTACGCACCGCGGATGAAGCGCCAATGGCGATAAACAATTCTAAAGCACAGCAAAATGAAGACGAACCGGAGCTGACCGCCGAAGAAATCACCTCCGGCCTGATCGACCGCTATGTAATCATTACTACATCGGAATTTGCAGAAGCGCTGCAACCACTGGCGGAATGGAAACGCTTGCGCGGCGTGCCAACAGTGATTCGCACCACCGAGTGGATTCAGCAGGCATTTTCCAATGGCGTGGACCTGGCCGAAAAGATGCGTAATTTTATCCGCTGGTCCTACGAAAACCGCGGCACCAAATATGTGCTCCTGGCCGGTGATGTGGATTTTGTACCCACGCGTATCATCACTACAGGCGGTTCCACCTTTGCTGCGGATTATTATTTTGCCGATCTGGACGGAACCTGGAATGCGGATCAGGATGATGTTTTTGGCGAAGCGGTGGACCAATTAGACGGCTATCCCGAAACCTATGTAGCGCGTATTCCCGTGCGTTCGGTGGGCGATATTCAACGATTTACCGAAAAGCTTTTTCAATATGAAAAATTAGATAAACCTGCGGAAAACGACGCTTTTCCGGCGAATGTGCTCTATATGGCTGCCGATCTTTCCCGCCAGGACGATGGAAAAGATTTAATTACCAAACATGTGGATCCGGAAATAAATCCCGACTTTCCCCGTACCATGCTCACCCAAAGCGCGGATATCGGCAGCAATCCCGAAGTGCCCCGCGCTGCCATGAATCAAAGTTACGGGCTTATTTTTAGCGAAAGCCACGGACTGTTTCATAAAATTCGTCCCGGTGCAAAGGGTTCCGGTTTATACAACTACGATATGCAACATTTAACCACGCCGGATCCGGGCATCTGGTATATAGCGAGTTGCAGCACCAACGATATTCTCAGACGTTCCATTTCCAAAAATTATATCTTAAGTCTCACGGGCGGCGGGGTGGCTTATATTGGCAACAGCAGTTACGAATATCCGTTCAGCGGTATTTATCTGCAAAAAGAATTCTACAACTTAGTGTTCACTCAACACAAATACCATCTCTCCGAAGCGCACTATTTATCGCGTGAAATTTATCTTGGCTATCTGAATTACGAAGGGCCATCGCGCATTATTGTGTATTCCACTATCGTACTCGGCGATCCGGAGATGCCCATCTGGACCCAAACCCCTTCTGTTTTTAAAGTAGATCGATCGGAATACGTGTACGCGGGTCAGCGGCAACTCTATGTTTCCGTAAGTGATTCGGCCGCGCAAACGCCGGTTCCGGGCGCCGCAGTGGTTCTGTATAAAAAAAATGAAATGTACCAAATGCAATACACGGATGCGAGCGGCGTTGCGCTGTTTAACCGGGAACTGCTATCCGGTGACTCTATTCGTTTTGTGGTGAGCAAACACAATTTTAAACCGCATGAAGAAGAATTGAATTTTTCTGAGGAACAAGGCGTGCGGTTACATATGGAAGCCTTTACCTTTGCCGATTCCATTGGGAATGGCGATGCCGTGTGTGAACCCGGTGAAACCGTAAATCTGTACCTGCAAATTAAAAATGCAGGTGATGCAGCCACAAGCGGTACAATTTCGCTTAGTGCACCCTGTGACAATCCATATATTACAGAAAAAACAATCCTGCGTGAAATTCCGCACTCCATACAACCGGGCGCCTTGGAAATTGCAGGACCTTTTACCTATTCTATTTCTGCCGCGTTTCCCTCCGACACTACGCTGATTTTACCGGTTCAGGCGGCAGGCAATGGCCATACGATTCAAACCTTTAGCGTTCCCTTTGATGTGCGTTTACCGCGTTTACAGGTACAAGAGGCTACTTCTTTTGTGATCGAACCGGCTCCCGGAGACAGCGCTAAAAATTACGGCTTCCGCTTACAAATTGCCAACACCGGCAGCGGATCCGCCCGGGCCGTTCAGGTTAGGGTAGCCCCGACCGACACCCTAGCGCTGATAAGCAATTTCACGGGTGAAGTGGGCGATATCCCATCCGCTTCTGTGTCCGAAAGTTTAGCTGAAGGTACTCTGCAAACCCAGGGCGATATAGAATCCATTCGTTTACAGGTGGAACTGGAAGATTATTACGGAAACATTCAAACCGCGCTGGTGGATTTCAATCCGCCTGAGCCGCCTGCTGAACTCAGCTTTAGGCCCTTCGACGCCCAGGGTGTGCTGCTGAACTGGGCGCCTTCCACATCGGAAGATGTGCTGGGTTACCATGTATTTCGCCGGATGGCCACGGATGATCATTTCCTACAGATTACAGACACGCCCTTACGCAATGCAGGTTATTTTGTGGATGAAACCATTCAGCCCAATATGACCAGTCAGTATTATGTGCAGGCTATTGATTCCAGCGGCCATTTGAGCGCGGTTGTCAGCGATACCATTACAGCCTGGCCCACCCCGCCGTATCAGCATAATTTTGTGCAGCAATTAGATCCCGCCGGAATCGGTTCGGAAATGAACGGTGTAACCCCTGCCGATTTGGATAATGACGGCTATTGTGAAGTGATTGCTACCGGCGCCCGTGGTGTGCTGCATATTTACAACACAGACGGTTCGCTGCGCAGCCAGGTGGAAGGATTAAACGGCAATTTAACTATTCCCGCGGTCGGCAATGTGTATGGCGGCGAGCAGCCGGAAATTGTGGTGACCAGCTATCAGGAAGGCGGCACAGACAATAGCGTTAATATTATTAACGGCCAGACCGGCGAATTGATTGACACGCTCTATCTGGAATATAAAACGCCTACCAATGTAGTGCTGAGCGATCTGGATGGAGACGGCCTCAATGAAATTATTGTGCTGATTCATGCCGGGAATGCAAAATCCGGTTCCAAACACAGCCGGGTATTTATCTGGAAGAGTACAGGACAAAACTGGACGGCTTTTAAGGATTGGCCTGCAAGCGGCTTTGAGATTGCAGATAACTATTCCATGGGCGGCCCGGCTGCGGCCGATTTGGACGGCAGCGGAGAGATTAGCCTGGTCGTTGGTACGCAAACCCAGGGGCTGTATGTGTTCAAACCCAATGAAAGTTCGGATCCGGTTTGGTACAAAACGCCTCAGCAGGTAGCTCAAAGCGATACTACCGGTCATTTGAATGCACCGGTATCTCTGGCGGATATTGACGGAGACGGCCTGCGCGATATTGTTTTACCTTCTGTGAAGAATGACCGCTTATATGTACTGGATCATCTTGGTAATCCTTTGCCCGGTTGGGAAAAAGGGAAATTCATTGAAACTACCGATCCTTATACGCATTCCTCTCCGGCTGTAATAGGCAATCTTGATGCAGATCCGCAATTGGAAATAGTATATGTGGGAAGGCAGCATGTATTCCGCTTTGATCATGATGGCAGTGTTTTGCCGGGCTGGCCGGTTGCCATAGAAAATGGCTCCAGCTATTATGAATCCGGGCATACGAAACTGAGTCCTTACAACAGTCCTGTTTTGGCGGATTTGAATCAGGACGGGCAGTTGGATATTATTTTTATGACAACCTATGGCGAGCTGCACGCTTTAGATGGCCAGAGCGGAAAAGACATCGAAGGCTTTCCGGTGTACACAGGCAATGACATGGTACAGCAACAATCGCCTGCTGTTGATGATGTGGACCGGGATGGTGATCTGGAAGTGATGTTTGTCAGTCAGGAAGGCTATCTTAAAGTGTGGGATGTGGCCCCCAAATATCAGGTTTCCAGTGAATTATACTGGAGTCAGCCATTGGCCAATTTGCGTCATACCGGCGCCTTAGATACCATGCGTATCGATGTATTAAGCGGTATTAAAGAAATGCCCGGGAATAAAATAGTACCCAAAACCATAATGCTGGCGCAGAATTATCCCAATCCATTCAATCCGACAACACGAATTGATTATGTGGTTCCTGCACAGGGTGTTGCGCCGGTACAGGTGCGATTAACCGTTTATAATGCACTGGGGCAGCAGGTGAAAGAATTGGTGCACAACACACAACCAGCCGGTCTGCATTCGCTCGTTTTCGATGCCAGCCGTTTGGCCAGCGGAATCTATTTTTACCGTTTACAGGCCGGAAAGCAGGTATTGACCCGGAAAATGTTGCTCTTGCGGTAAATTAACGCAGGAGCTCCGAAACAGACCGTTTGGCATTGATGTTGTGAATTACTTTGGCAAATAACGGGGCAATGGAAATTTCATCGTACCAGGGATTCTCTTTGAGAAAGGTTCCCCCGTGCATTACCGAATCTGTTCCGATGATCCGTTCGATATAGCCATCGGCATGTGCTTTGCCCAGTATTTCGCTGGCCCGGCCATTAAAAAAAGGTAAGCTACAGGCGGCATATATCTTTTTGGCCCCATGTTCGCGCAGCAACTTGGCGGCGTTTACAATGGTGCCGCCCGTACTGATCATATCATCCGGAATGAGAACATTTTTACCTTCCACATCACCAACCAGCCGCATGCTTTCCACCACACTGGTTTTCGAATAATCCCGCGCTTTATCAACAATAGCCAGATCGGTATGCATGGCTTTGGAATAAAAACGGGCCTTTTCGGCGCCGCCCACATCTGCCGAAGTGATGATCAGATTGTTGGTATCGTAATGTTGGTTAAAATGGTTGATGATCGTACGCGAAGCATGCAGGTCTTCCAAGCGGGCAGTGCTAAAAAATCCCATAATCGCTTCGGCATGCACATCTAAGGTGATAACACGGTGGGCGCCGGACACCTCAATAAACTGGGCAATTTGCTTGGCGGTTATGCCTTCCCGTGTTTTCTTTCGTTCCTGCCTGGAGTAGGGATACTGAGGAATGATGACGGTTATGGAATCCGCATCGGACTGGTAGGCGGCGTTAATGGCTGTTAACAGCGCCATAAGATTGTCGTTAATGGATCGCTCGGATTGCGGATCGTCCATACACTGAACAATATAATGGTCATCGCCGCGAATATTTTCATTGATAAGCGTTTTAATTTCCCCATTGGCAAAATGTACTTCTTCCGTATCGGTCAGGCGTAACGGCGGACAGTCTTCGTCATTATCTTTAATGGTGTTTAAATGGTTAACAATACGCTGAGCCAGTTCCTTGCCGGAAGCGCAGCCCATAATACTGAGCGCACCGCGCTCGCCTTTTTTCTTGGAAGTGGTAGAGTTTTTCACGTTAAAGACTCCTCATTGGGGTAAACGGGTTGAAACGTTGGAAAGGACTGCCGAAGCAATCCGCTTAATTCTTGCTGCACTTTACCGTTGGAAGCCAGCATATAATGATTAAACAAAAAGTGATCGCCCAGCCAGAAATCAGAGACGCTTCCACCGGCTTCGCGAATCAGTACGGTTCCAGCGGCCACATCCCAGGGGCTGAGTCCCAATTCCCAAAAAGCATCGAAGCGTCCTGTTGCAACGTAGGCCAAATCAACAGCAGCGGCGCCCATCCGACGCATGCCAATCGACCGGTTGAATACTGTTTCAAAGGCGTTTAAATATGGGGGAAGCAGATGTTTGGCTTTAAAAGGAAATCCTGTTGCGAGCAAACAGTCGCTTAGTTTTTCTTTGGAACTGACCTGAATCCGTTCCGCATTCAAAAAGGCTCCCCCGCCCAGTTCTGCATGAAACAGTTCGTTGCGCACGGGGTCGTAAATAACGCCAAGCACAAGTTCGTTCTTTTGCTGAAGGGCGATGGAAACGGCAAAAACCGGAATGCCGGAAAGATAATTTTTAGTGCCGTCCAAAGGATCGATAATCCAGCGAAACGGGCTTTTGTTTTGGGTTGTGCCGCTCTCTTCGGCCAGAAAGGCATGATCCGGGAACCGGCTGCGGATGGTTTCGATAATGGTTTGTTCGGCTTGCTCATCCACGAAACTTAAAAAATCGTTTTTGGTTTTTTGGCGAATGGCGCCTTGCGGCACCTTGCCGAAATGTTCGATTAAAATTTGGCCGGCCGCCTGCGCGGCCTGAATCGCGATGTCCATCATGGTGTTGGCTTATGCGCTTTGCTGAATTAATTTAACTATTTCATCCTGCAGCGGGCCGCTGGTGGCAATCACGCCGCAGTTATGATGCAGTTTTTTACCGGCCGAAAAATCAAGTGCTTTACCGAAAATATCACTGACGCGCCCACCGGCTTCCTCAACAATGACCACGCCGGCGGCATGGTCCCAAATCTTTTCACGATAGTCCGGTTGGGAAGGATTGGGCAGGCGCAAATATACATCGGCCAGACCCTGGGCCAAAACAGCGTATTTAACCTGACTGTCGTAGCGCACGGACTGCGCCCGCTCCGCAAAAGCGGCTTTAATTGTGCCCTGCAAACCGTGATCGGAATGGCCCGATTCCACGCTTTCCAAAAAACGTACCGGATTGTTTTCTTTAAAAGGCGTTACATGGATTTTCGTAAACGCGTCGCTGTTCAAATCCGTTTGATAAGCGCCTTCGCCGCGAATAGCGTATAAAAGGGTGCCCTGTTCTCCTAAATTAGGGCAGCCCAGCACACCGAGTACCGGCTCGCCGTTGCGAATTAAGGACAGGGCAATGGCGTATTGCTGTTTGCGTAAAAATCCCTTGGTACCGTCAATGGGATCCAGTGTCCAAAATTCTTCTGCCGGTTCACCGTTCCCGTAATCAATGCCATTCAAAATAGCTTCGGCGCTCCAGTCCGGTAAAAAGGACTGGATTTTCGAAAACAGCTCCTGATGCTCCGGCTGACGCAAGTCGTTGGCGTCTTCTTCACCTACTATGGGGATATGAGGAAAGGCCTCCTGCAAAGCGCTGCAAATCACAGCCTGCGAAGCAAAATCGGCAACGGTAACCGGGCTTCGGTCTTTTTTGGTAAGAGAATCGGCGTCGATTAACTGGGCCTGAACGCTGCGGCACACTTTGGCTGCTTCGCGAACGGTTTGCAGGGCGGATTGTAATTTGGTTTGCATTAATAGGTATCCTTAAATTTTTGTTCTCCGGCGGTTACAGCGATATCCAGCCGGTTTTCGAAAGGCGGAACCGCACAACTGTAGCGGTGACTGTAAGCGCAGTAGGGATTGTAAGCATAGTTGAAATCAATAATATAGTGGTTGGTGCTATTCTCTTCGATATCGATGTAGCGGCCGCCGCCATAGGTGGTTTCGCCGGAAGTGGCGTCCCAAAAACCTAAAAAGAGATGGGCCTGCTGCCCTGGTCGCGTTGGCAGTAATTTGATGATTTGCAGACGGTAGGTTTTACCATTGCGTTCAAATTCAAAATATCCGTACCGCAGGGCCGGCCGTAAATCGCCCTGTTTGGAACCTTTGATGATCATGGAATCCTGTTGCGTGTACACATGGATGGGGCCGCTGTAACGCCAACTCACATCGTAGGGAAAGTAATGAAGCGTGGTCAGTGTAGCGCGCGCCTCTTCCGGAATTGGCGACCATTGGGCGGTTTTAAATTCCTGTACGATTTCCTGCACATGGGCCCGGAAAGCGGTTGTAAGGGAATCGATTTGTTGTTGCGTGTAGGCCGGTTTGGTCTGTGTGGTACAGCGAACCAACAGAAAGGCAAGAAGAATAATAGCAGTTGTTTTGAACATGAATCGTTTCCAGGAAGTTAAAACGCAAATTTATTGGTACAAGGGTAGCGATGCAAATAACATTTGGACAAAAAAGGAAAATATCGTGTTTCTGGTTTATTGCGGTGTTTTTTGCCGCAATTTGCTGTATTCGGGGAAGATTAGGAAGGCTACCAAAATAGCAGACAGCAAATCGGAAATGGGAAAGGCGTACCAAATTCCATTTAGCCCAAACCAGGCCGGAAGAATCAGAATCAGCGGCAAAAGGAAAAAGACCTGACGTGACAGGGCTAAAAAGAAGGAAGGCACGGCTTTACCAATGGCCTGAAAATAACCGGCGCCGATAATCTGAAAGCCCACAATGGGCACGAACAGAATAATCATGCGCAGGGCATAAGTACCCAAATCAATCAGCGCTTCATCTGTGGTGAAAATGTTGAAAACCAGGCGGGCGCCAAACATCATCAAGGTAAAGAGGATAATGGAAATATAGGTAGTCCAGCGGGAGGAAATGTTGAGTACTTCCCGTACCCGTTCAAAATTTTTAGCGCCATAATTAAAGCCGCAAATAGGCATAAAGCCCTGCACCAGCCCAAACATGGGCATAAAGACCACGCGTAAAATCCGGTTAATCACGCCATAAGCAGCTACCGCCACACCGGTACCATAGCTAAACAATAAATGGTTTAGCAGTGCGGCAACAACACTACCCGCCCCATGCCGCCCCATCGAGCTGGCTCCGAGGGCTAACGTTTCGCGGATGATGGAACCGTCCGGCCTTAAAGCGCGAAAATGGAAATGCAATGCGCTTTTACCTTTGGCAAAATAATATAAAATGTAAAAGAAGGTAATCACCTGCGAAATAACCGTAGCAATGGCTGCACCCTTTACACCCATATGCAATCCGAAAATAAAAATGGGGTCCAAAATAATATTAATCACAGCAGCTAAAGTCATGGTCATCATTGCCATGCGTGCGTTCCCTTCGGCGCGGATAACGGAATTAAGCACCATAGCAAAATTCAAGAAAGGGGTGCCGGCCATAATATAAAAGTAATAGTCATGTGCATACGGTAAAATATCTTTTTGAGCGCCAAATAAAAACAGCACTTCCGATGCAAAGCCATAACCAATGACAAGAATAAAAATACTTAACAAAAATGTAAGCAGAACAATATTGCCAAAAGCACGGTCCGCCCGTTCCGCATCTTTAGCGCCGAGGGCGCGGGAAAGAATAGAAGAACCACCCATGCCAAAGGTTTGGGCAGCTGCAAAAATAAGCATTTGAAGCGGCATGACAATGGTTAAGCCGCTAATAGCCAGGGTTCCGACACCACGGCCCACAAATATAGTGTCCACCAAATTGTACAACGCCATAGCAATCATTCCGGCCGTGGCCGGCAGAGAAAGTCGCAGAAGTAGTTTGGGAATTGCTTCGGTATCGAGGCGTTGTGTGTGGGTTGGCTGCATCCGGGTATCTTTTAATTTTTTAGGGCTAATATACGTTTTTCCGTATTACAGGGCAATGCAGGTTTTAAAGACTAAATTGCGACCGTTATATATTGAGTGGTTATTGAGTTATTAAGTTGTTAAGTTATTTGGAACTGGGAATTGAATATCGGATATTGGGTTTTATTTCACATAATCAAGACACCATATTGTGGATAACCGGTTGAGCCTGATCCCCCCTTAGCAAAGGGGGGTAGGGGGTTGTGAAATCTACACTATTCGATAATTTACAAAGAAAAACACCCCCCTTAGTCCCCTTGATTGGGGGGATGTTATTGCAGTAATGTCAAGTCCTAAATAAACTTTACAGTTGTCGTAGTAGTTTTTCTTCTTTCTTTTTTTGCTTCTTTTTTTCTTTCTTCTTTTTGTGGATATGTGGAT
>JANTHG010000113.1 GCA_024762535.1 Calditrichaceae bacterium | reverse complement strand
TTAATATATTAAATTTAATACGAGGAAAACTATGAGAGCTATCACAAGTTTATTCCGCGGGTCCCCTTTTATCCCCTTACAAGAGCACATGGAAATTGTTGTAACCTGTGTAGAAAAACTCAATGATGTTTATCTGGCTTATGCAGGCGGGGACTATGAGGCCATCGCGAAACTGGCCGAAGAAATT
Organism: Calditrichaceae bacterium; assembly: GCA_024762535.1. Taxonomy (GTDB): domain Bacteria; phylum Calditrichota; class Calditrichia; order Calditrichales; family Calditrichaceae; genus JANTHG01. Next base: position 9,760 of record JANTHG010000113.1, on the reverse strand, counting down.
TCGGAGTTGGAGCACGAAGCGGATTTAACGAAAAATGAAATTCGCAATAATTTACCAAAGGGTATTTTCCTGGCCATAAATCGTGGCGATTTATTGGACATGCTCTCTCTGCAGGATACCATTGCGGATAAGGCGGAAGATGTGGCCACTCTGCTCACTTTAAAACGTATTGAGCCGCTCCCGGACATGGCACCAGAGCTGAAAGCTTTTGTAGAAAAAAACATTGAAACGGTTAATTATACCCACAAAATTCTTAAACAACTTAATGAATTAATTGAAGCCTCCTTTGGCGGAAAAGAAGCCGAACTGGTTGTGCAAATGGTGGAACGAGTAGCCTTTCTGGAACACGAAGCGGATATTCTACAGGCTAAACTTCTTAAAAAATTGTTCGCTCTGGAAGATGAAGTTTCGTTTACGACGTTTTATCTTTGGGTTAATATTTTTAAAACAACGGCCTCGTTAAGTAATATTGCCGAAAAACTGGCCAACAAAGTACGTATGCTGCTGGAATTAAAATAAATAATGGTGAAAATACGGAATATATAGAGGAATAAAATGGGATATGAAACTGTACTGCTAATTATCGCCATTGTGTTTGGTTTTTATATGGCCTGGAGTATCGGCGCCAATGATGTGGCAAACGCCATGGGGACTTCCGTTGGCTCCGGAGCGCTCACTATTAAAAGAGCCGTTATCTTAGCAGCCATACTGGAATTTTCCGGCGCCTTTTTTGTTGGTTCCCATGTGTCGGAAACCATTCGCAAAGGAATTATTGATCCGATTATTTTTCAAAACAACCCTATGGATTTGGTTTACGGAATGACCGGCGCCTTGCTGGCAGCAGCCATGTGGCTGCAAATTGCCACCTATTTTGGCTGGCCTGTATCTACAACCCATTCCATTGTTGGTTCGGTTATCGGTTTTGGAATGGTAATTGGAGGCGTGAGTTCCATTGAATGGGGCAAAGTAGGATCGATTGTAGCGAGCTGGGTCGTCTCTCCGGTATTGAGTGGCTCGATTGCATTTATTATTTTTACAATTTTGCGCAGGCGTATTTACTATAAAGATGATCCGGTAAAAGCTGCCAAGAAAACGGTGCCTCCGCTGGTATTTATTGTTTTTATTATTTTGACCCTGGCGCTTGTTTTTAAAGGATTAAAAAACCTGCATTTAGACTTGGGTATCGGCGAAGCATTGGGAATTGCAGTTGTTGTGGGCTTAATAGCCAGTGTCATCAGCCACTTTTTGGTACGGAATATTAAAACGGAAACTGTTAAAGAAACAACCGTCCAAAAGCAACCGTCTTCGGTTTTGCGTAGTCTGAACAGTGCTATCCGTCATTTGGACAAAGCGCTTTCGAATGCCAAAAATCCTTTAAAGAGCCGATTGCAGCCCGTTGTAACTGAGCTGAAAACAGTTAAGCAGACCGCCACGTTAGAGCATGAAATTACTCGTACCAGTTCCGATTATAAAACAGTGGAACGCATTTTTGTGTATCTGCAAATTTTAAGCGCTTCCTTTGTGGCTTTTGCACATGGCGCTAATGATGTGGCCAATGCGGTGGGACCGTTGGCAGCGGTGGTTTCGATTTTGCAAACAGGTTTGGTAACCATGAAAGCCCAGGTACCTATCTGGATTTTAGCCATGGGTGGTGTGGGTATTATAATTGGTTTGGCAACCTGGGGCTGGCGTGTTATGGAAACCATCGGTAAAAAAATTACGGAGCTCACTCCAACACGTGGTTTTGCCGCAGAATTTTCCGCAGCGACTACCATTGTAATTGCTTCCAAAATGGGGTTGCCCATTAGTACAACCCATACGCTGGTTGGCGCGGTGCTTGGTGTAGGTTTGGCTCGTGGTATAGGTTCACTGAATTTACGGGTGATATCGGATATTATTGTCTCCTGGGTGATAACCATTCCTGTTGGTGCAGCCGGAGCGATTATATTTTACTATATTCTAAAAGCAATATTTGGCTAATCACCAATCGGCCTGAATAATCTGCATATCAATCCACCTTTCTTCGGAAAGGTGGATTTCCTTCCTGATGTTCATCTTAACCTTTATGATTCGTGAATTTATAGACGAATAATTGAAAAATCCCACAATACAAATAATCCAAATGGGGTTTGATTGGTCCTATTTTAAAAACTTGGGGTTATACCCTTATTGCCGAACTATGAAGTGTTGAAATTAAATACATAAATATATGCATTTCACCTTTTTTGTTAGTTATATAATTTTTATATTCCTATAGCTTAAAACAAACAGTTTTGGGTTATTGTTTAGTTGGCATAAATAGCAAGTATGGCACTTAAAAAAGGTGGGATATCATGAAAGCTACAAGCTACAACCCATTTGAGACCGCACAAAAACAATTTGACCGCACGGCTGATTTGCTGCAACTGAATCAGGCTACCCGCGACCTCCTTCGTAATCCTATAAGAGAATATCATTTTAGCATTCCGGTACGCATGGATAATGGAAAAACAAAAATATTCCGAGGATTCCGTGTACAACATAATGATGCCCGTGGTCCGTCAAAAGGCGGTATTCGTTTTCATCCCCAGGAAACCATAGATACCGTACGTGCTTTAGCCATGTGGATGACCTGGAAAACTGCCGTAGCGGAAATCCCTTTAGGTGGCGGAAAAGGTGGGGTGATCTGTGATCCGCATAATTTGAGTAAGAACGAGCAGGAACAGATTTGCCGTGGCTGGGTACGGCAAATCGTAAAAAATGTAGGCCCCTATGAAGACGTTCCGGCGCCGGATGTCATGACCAGCGCCCAGCACATGTTGTGGATGCTGGATGAATATGAGACGATTGTGGGCGAAAAAAGACCCGGTTTTATTACCGGTAAACCGGTCGGTTTGGGCGGTTCTCTGGGCCGTAAAGAGGCAACTGGTTACGGTGTTATGATTACCGTTCGCGAAGCATTGAAGGAATTGAATATCGAGCCGAAAAACACGTCCGCCAGCTTTCAGGGTTTTGGCAATGTTGCCCGTTATGCCATAGAGCTGTATCAACAGATGGGCGGTACGGTTGTCTGCGTTTCCTGTTGGGATCAAAAGGATCAAACCAGTTATGCCTATCGCAAAAAGGAAGGTATTGATTTGCAGGAATTACTTTCGATAACCGATCCTTTCGGTGGTATTGACAAAGCGCAGGCAGAGGCTTTAGGCTATGAAGTACTTCCGGGTGATGCCTGGCTGGAACAGGATGTGGATATTCTCGTGCCGGCAGCGCTGGAAAACCAGATAACGCAAGAAAATGTAAACAAAGTAAGCGGGCGTGTAAAAATTATCGCTGAGGGCGCCAACGGGCCAACAACCGATGAGGCAGACCAGTATATCAATGAAAGAAAAATCTTTATAATACCCGACTTACTGGCCAATGCCGGTGGTGTAACATGCAGTTATTTTGAACAGGTGCAGAGCAATATGAACTATTTCTGGGAAAAAGATGAAGTGCTTGGTAAGCTGGATGTGAAAATGACCTCAGCGTTTATTTCTGTAAGCGATTTTGCTAAAATGAATAATCTGGATATGCGTAGCGCCGCTTACGTCATATCTGTAGATCGCGTGGCTCAGGCTTGTCAAGACCGCGGTTGGGTATAATTAAACTATTTTAAACAATGAAAACAGATATTAAACAATTTGACCGCAAATTTTTTGACCCACAAAAGTGTGCTTCCTGTATTGGCACCGGATCTTTTGGCGGGAAAGCGCAGGGATTGGTTTTTATACGGGATATTCTGCAATCTAAGATTAATGCAGCGGATTTTCCGGATATGGAAATTAAAATCCCTACTTTCACGGTTATTCGCAGCGATGTATTCGATACCTTCATGCAGCAAAATGAGCTGTATAAGATTGCCTATTCCGATAGACCCGACGACCGCATTGCCCAAGCTTTCCAGAGGGCGGATCTACCCTTTGCCATTCTGGGCGATTTGAGGGCGCTGGTCAACGAGGTACACAGCCCGCTGGCCGTGCGCAGCTCCAGTCTGCTGGAGGACGCCATGTATAAACCCTTCGCCGGTATCTACGCCACCAAAATGACGCCCAACAACCAATTCGATGCCGATACCCGCTTCCTTAAACTCATTGAAGCTATTAAATTTGTTTATGCCTCTACCTATTTCAAAGCTGCCAAGGATTATCTGTTGGCTACCGAACATAAAATTGAAGATGAAAAGATGGCTGTTATTATTCAGGAAGTAGTCGGATCGCGGCATGGTGACCGGTTTTACCCGGAATTGTCCGGTGTTGCCCGTTCCTATAATTTTTATCCCACCGGACGGGCCAAGCCGGAGGACGGCGTAGTAAATTTGGCATTAGGATTGGGAAAGACAATTGTGGACGGCGGTGTATCATGGACATATTCACCGACTTATCCCAAAATAAACCCACCTTTCGGTTCGGTCGGTGAAATGCTTAAACAATCTCAAACTGATTTCTGGGCTGTCAATATGGGCAAACCATCCGACTATAACCCGCTTAAAGAAACAGAATATATGATAAAAGGGAATCTATCTACAGCCGAAAAAGACGGGACCTTGAAACATATCGCTTCAACCGTTGACCGCAATTCCGGCAGAGTAGCCATCGGGACAGGAGCGCAGGGGCCACGCGTTTTAACCTTTGCTCCGCTTTTAATCCTCAATGATATTCCCTTTAATGATTTGATGAAAACGTTGTTAAAAGTATGTGAAGACGCCTTCGAGGCTCCGGTAGAGATTGAATTTGCCATGACCTTTTCCAAAGAAGGAATGCACCGTTTCGGCTTCCTGCAGGTTCGTCCAATGGTTGTATCGGATGAAAAAGTAGAGATTGGTGAGGATGAATTGCAAATGGACAACATCCTGCTCGCTTCTGATAAGGCATTGGGGAACGGCATTATAAAATCAATTCACGATATTGTGTATGTGGTTCCCGATAAATTCGATAAAAAATATACCCAAAAAATATCCCTGGAGCTGGAAACGCTTAACAAGAAGCTGGTAGCTGTGGGCCGTCCCTATCTTTTAATCGGTTTTGGACGCTGGGGCAGTAGCGACCCCTGGCTTGGCATTCCTGTAAACTGGGGGCAAGTCTCCGGAGCCAAAGCCATTGTGGAAGCCACCATGGAAAATATGAATGTGGATTTGAGCCAGGGCTCCCATTTCTTTCATAATTTAACCAGTTTCAATGTTTCCTATTTCTCTTTACCTTTTTCGGGAGATTTTACCATAGACTGGCAATGGCTTGATAAACAGGATGTACAGGAAGAGACCCAATTCATTCGTCATGTGAAAACACATTCGCCCCTGCTGATAAAAGTGGACGGACGCAGCGGCAGGGGAATCATTTTAAAACCAGAGAGCTAATATGAACAAGGATAAATCCCTGGAAAAATTGATTGGCGATCTTAAAGAGAGAGCCAAAGAATTAAACTGCCTCTATGAGATACAAGAGCTGCTGAGTAACACCGATTTGCCGGTAGAAGAAATATGTATGGGTATCGTACAGGCCATTCCGCCGGGCTGGCAGTTTCCTGATGTATGTCAGGCTAAAATTGTTTATCGCGACAATGTGTTCCAACCCGATGGATTTAAGGAAACGCCGTGGCAACAATGCGCGAACATTACTATTCAGGATGAAACGGTGGGCAAAATTTGTGTGTGCTACACCGAAGAACGACCACCTGCGGATGAGGGCCCCTTTTTAAAGGAAGAACGCAAACTGATTGAAACCATCGCCGAACAGTTTGGCCTGTATATCTTACATCAGCAATTGAAATCCGTATTCGAAGGGCAAAAGCAAATACAGAAAGAACAAAAAACGGAATGGAAGGTCATTCTCGATCTTCTGAAACATACGGACCCCAAACTGCTTATCCGCATTTCACGAAAGATGGTAAATTATTTATGCTGGACCGGGTTGAAGGAAGCGGAACTTCTTTTGGAAAATTTTGGTCCGGCTTATAGTGAAGAAAGCGAATTACTTAAAGAATCCAACCGTCCTTATCAAGCCCGGGGGCGCAGCGATCTGCTGTCCCTGAGTTATGAAATATTTGAAGTGGCAGGTAATCATTTAAGTGAAGACGAAGTTCTTAACCATATTCATAAATGGATAAAGGAAGACCGCTCCGGATTCCTGGTAAATGTGTTGGTTGATACAGGCTCATCCCTGGGGAAAATCAGCGGGGCCATTGAGCGCTATCATCATTTGGCAATGCAGGGGCTGGAACTTTCTATCCCGCGCGAAATAAGTTTTCGCGTTGCCCTTATTCGCCGCTTGATGAGTGACCAGCCGGGTTTCAGCAGGATCGCAAAAAAATATATTCAGGTAGATGATTTCAGCGATTTAATGCAGCGCATGATCTATCCGACTGGAAGCCATGGGAAATTAGGAGGAAAAAGTTCCGGCTTATTTTTAGCTAAACAGATACTTAAAAAGGAAGCCCGGAAAAATTCTATTCTGCAAAACATCAAAACGCCAAAAACATGGTACATTACTTCTGACGGTATTCTCAATTTCATCCGCTACAACAATTTGGAAGATATCATCGAACAAAAATACAAAGATATCGGTCAGGTTCATCAGGAATATCCCTATGTAGTTTATGTTTTCAAGAATTCTCCTTTCCCGCCGGAAATCATTCAGGGGTTGTCCCTGGCTTTGGATAGTTTTGGTGAAGTGCCGCTTATTGTGCGCAGTTCCAGCCTTTTAGAAGATCGGCTGGGTGCCGCTTTCGCCGGGAAATACAAAAGCCTGTTCATTGCCAATCAGGGTACGAAAGAAGAACGTCTGGCCGAGTTGACAGATGCTGTAGCCGAAGTGTACGCCTCAATATTCGGACCCGATCCTGTTGGTTACCGTATTGAACAGGGTTTGCAGGATTATCACGAAGAGATGGGCATCATGATTCAGGAGGTAGTCGGAAATAAAGTGGGCCGGTATTTTTTCCCTGCTTTTGCCGGGGTAGCCTTTAGTAACAACGAATTCCGCTGGTCTAACCGCATCAAAAGAGAAGACGGACTGGTACGCCTTGTTCCCGGTTTAGGGACACGGGCAGTAGATCGTTTAAGCAATGATTACCCCATCCTTATTGCTCCCGGTCAGCCGAATTTACGGGCCAATACCACGATTGACGAAATTATCCGCTATTCACCTAAATATATCGATGTCATAAATCTGGAAACGCGAACATTCGAATCGCTTAACATTCATAAGCTGCTAAAAGAATACGGGAAGGATTATACACTGGTAGACAAGTTGTTATCCGTTCTGGAAGAAAACCATATCCGCCAGCCCCGGCCCATCGGAACCGATTACAACAAGGGAAACTTTGTCGTTACCTTTGAAGGCCTAATTTCCAATACACCTTTTATAGATCAGATAAAATCTATTTTGGCCGTATTAAGCGAAAAATACAATCATCCGATAGATATAGAGTTTGCTCATGACGGCCGGGATTTTTATCTGCTGCAGTGCCGCAGTCAAAGTTATGCGGAAGATATTAAACCTGCTTCAATCCCCTCCAACATTCCTGAAGAGAGGACAATTTTTACAGCCAAACGGTACATTTCCAATGGTCTGGTTGCCAATGTAACCCATATTGTCTATGTGGACCCGCAAAAATACAGTGAAATATCCAATTATCAGGATTTAATTGCCGTGGGTAGAGTCGTAGGCCGGCTAAACAAAATATTGCCCAAACGGCAGTTTATTTTAATGGGACCCGGACGCTGGGGTAGCCGCGGTGATATTAAGCTGGGTGTTAGTGTTACCTATTCTGAAATCAATAATACATCCATGTTGATCGAAATTGCCCGTAAACAAAAGGATTATGTACCCGACCTGTCATTTGGTACGCATTTTTTTCAGGATTTAGTAGAAGCTAATATTCGTTATCTGCCTTTATATCCAGATGATAAAGGCATTATTTTTAATGAGCATTTTCTGAATAATTCGAAAAATATATTGCCCGATATCCTGCCCGATTTTGCCCATCTTTCCGAAGTTATTAAAGTAATTGATGTTCCTTCTTCTTTCGAGGGTGAGGTTCTACAAATACGCATGAATGCCGAAGATGAAAAAGCAATCGCCTTTTTAACTCAGCCAACAGATGAGATTGAAACTAAAGCGGATAAGAAAGAAGCCACGGTGGATATCTATAAATCCGATATATACTGGCGCTGGCGTTTACGCTGTGCGGAATCTATTGCGGCAAATTTGGACACAGCACGTTTCGGGGTGAAAGGTTTTTATGTTTTCGGAAGTACAAAAAACGCCACCGCCGGTCCGGAAAGCGATATTGACATACTCATTCATTTTATCGGAACCACGGCGCAGCAAAAAGATTTATTAACCTGGCTGGAAGGCTGGAACCTGAGCCTGAGTCATACAAATTTTACGCGCACCGGCAAGAAGATCGATAATTTGCTGGATATTCATCTAATAACCGATGAGGATATTAAAAACCGAACCAGCTATGCATCCAAGATTGGTGCCGTTACGGATGCAGCCATGCCCCTGTCCGTAGGTACAGCGCTTAATAAAAAGGACGTATCCCGTTAACAGAAATACGTCTCTGTCCCGGCAGCTCTGTTCCTATTCTCCATCCGCAATAAATCAATATCCTTGGGTAGGTTTGTGATAATTTAAATCAACTCCCTGGAGCTGTTCTGCGGTTTTTCCGGGTCAAAACGCACCAGAGCCAGTTCCGGGCCGTCGTGCGCAGCAGAGAGTGCATAGGTTTTGCCTATCCTCTCTTTCCATGTGCCCGTCAACCGGGCAGACTCGTGAATATGGCCGTGCAGCGTGATAAGAGGTTGCCTTTTCTCGATAAAGCGTTTTATAGCAATACTGCCCACATGTACATCAAGAGGGGCATAGTCGTGCATTTTATTATCCAGGGCGGCGCGGTCTAATTTACTTTGATACGGTGGCGAATGAAATAGAAATATGGCATTAGAAAGCTCTTCACCAGCGGTGAGCAGCTCAAGGTCTTTTTGGATAGTTCCATATTTGACCTTATTGCCCGGAACAGGTAATGTCCGCCAGCCTTCTTCGGGCGAAACACACCCCGGATCCACATAGCGTGAAACATCATATTTTTCCCAATCTTTCAATTGAAAGGGTGTGGGAGGTACAAAAGAATATCCATAGATTTCGAAATCGCCCATAACAACTTTTTTGCCGTGCATGTACTCCCAAATGCCGGTGTCCTGGGCTTTAATGAATTCATCTTCCTCAGAACGTCCGTCATCATTGCCTAAAATCAGAAAGACGCGTGGGTACTGGTCGAGAAGTTTTCTTTTTAAATCCATAAATAACGGGATTAAAAACGCGTTTAAAAAATCTCCAATTTGTTTTTCGTTTTTTGTCTGTAAAAATAAACCAGAGGGTAATAAATCGCCTCCCAAAAAAACGGCTGCAGGTTTTTCCTCTTTAATCTTTTCAGATAATTTTTTATACAGGTTGGTTCGTCCATGCAGGTCGGATACGAAAAAGCAAAGTGACATTAAAACCCTTCTATTTTAAATGGATTGTTAAACCCGGACTAAGTAAATCGGGCTATCCTTTTAAGAACTATCAACGTCCTTTAGCGTACCAACTGCAATAAAATGTTTTCAAATACAGCATCCACTTTTTTGTAGGAGCCGTTAAAATTATTCACTAAAAATGAATACAAAATCAATTTACCCCGGGAGTCTCGCAGGTAACCCGAAAAACTGCGCACATCCTGAATTAAACCGGATTTAATTCGG
>JANTHG010000112.1 GCA_024762535.1 Calditrichaceae bacterium | reverse complement strand
AATCGCTGCGGTCAGCGTGGTCTTACCATGATCCACATGACCAATCGTACCGATATTCACATGCGGTTTACTTCTATCAAACTTTTCTTTTGCCATTATCCTATCCTCCGCTAAAAATACATTTTATTAAAGGGTTAAACCGAGCTCACGACCGGGCTTGAACCGGTGACCTCATCCTTACCAAGGATGTGCTCTACCTGCTGAGCTACGTGAGCTTTTGAGAAAGTGACTTAGAGGAAAAACGCTAGAGCGGGAGACGGGATTCGAACCCGCGACCAACAGCTTGGAAGGCTGTGACTCTAGCCAGCTGAGTTACTCCCGCATATCTCTAAGTCACGCGGTGCAAACATAACCTGATTACCGGCCAAGTTAACACATTTAAAACTTTGTAAGAGCTGGCGGGAGGACTTGAACCCCTAACCGGCTGATTACAAATCAGCTGCTCTACCAATTGAGCTACGCCAGCAATCATTCAAAAACAAAAAGTCTTATAATTTAAGGAATAAATACCGAATGTCAATATATTTTTAGAAAATAAATTTAGTTTTTTTTCAATTTGACTTCGTTGCTTCCTCTATTTATATTTGTCGACTCAATGATACCAAGAAAATAAAGTTCAATGCAGGAGTAAAAATGGCCCATCATAAATCAGCTCTGAAACGAATCAAAACTTCGGAACAGGCCCGTTTAGTTAACCGGCGCTATGTAAAATCGATGCGGAAGATCATTAAAGAAGTACTAGCTGCCGAAACCAAAGAGCAGGCTACCCCTCTTCTAAACAAATCGATTTCCGTTTTGGATCGTTTGGCGATTAAAGGCATTATCCACAAAAATAAAGCAGCCAATCAGAAGTCACGGTTGACTAAATTTGTGAACGCTTTAAATTAAATCCCGCTTAGCGGGATTTTTTTTTGCCAAAAATATAGTCGTACACCTGGCGGTAATCTTTTACGTAAATCAGCTCCAGACCTTCCAATAAATTTTTATTCAATTCTTTAATATCACTCTTGTTTTCTGCAGGCAGTAGCACGGTTTTAACACCATGCCGTTTGGAAGCCAGCAATTTTTCATTCAATCCACCAACAGGCAGTACTTTACCCCGAAGTGTTATTTCGCCGGTCATAGCTACATCATCAGGAAATACTTCTTTCTTAAGAGCTGAAAGCATAGCTGTGGTCAGTGTGATGCCGGCAGATGGCCCATCTTTGGGCACAGCCCCTTCGGGTAAATGGATATGAATTTCATACCGGTTTACAAAATCGGACGAAATATGGAATTTTCGGCTTTGCGAACGGATATAGGCCAGTGCAATCATGGCCGACTCCTGCATCACTTCACCCAGTTTACCAGTCAGGGTCAGCTTATCTTTACCGGGCAGCAAATTCACTTCCACGCGGAGCAAATCACCGCCATACGAAGTCCAGGCCAGCCCGTTTACCACTCCCACTTCCCCCTTAGAACGGAGCTTGCTTAAAGGGTATTTGGGCTCACCCAAATACTTTTTCAGATTTTTCTTTGTAACCGTTATAGATTTTTTACGTGAAGAGGTGGTTAACTCTATCACTACTTCACGGCAAATTTTACTGATTTCCCGTTCCAGCGAGCGTACGCCTGCTTCCATGGTATAGTTGATGATCATCTCATTGAGCGCTTCATCGTTAATGATTAGTTCATCTTTTTGTAACCCGTTAATCTTTTTTTGCTTTTCGATCAAATGGCGTTTGGAAATTTCGATTTTTTCGATATCGATATAGCCGGGCAATTCGATTATTTCCATACGATCCAGTAATGGCTCGGGGATTTCGTTGGGATTGTTGGCGGTTACAATAAACAGCACATTGGACAAATCGTATTCCACTTCAAGATAGTGGTCAATAAACGTGCCGTTTTGTTCCGGATCCAGTACTTCTAAAAGCGCAGAAGCCGGATCTCCGTGGTAATCATGCCCCAGTTTGTCCACTTCATCCAAAAGGAAAACAGGGTTCACGGTTTCGGCTTTTTTTAAACCCTGGATAATTTTACCGGGCATAGAACCAATATAGGTACGGCGATGACCGCGGATTTCCGCTTCATCGCGTACGCCTCCCAAAGAGATGCGCACAAACTTACGCCCCAGTGCACGGGCTATGGATTTCCCTAGCGAGGTTTTCCCCACACCGGGAGGGCCAGAAAGACAGAGAATGGGGCCATGTAATTGTTTTACCCGCTGAAGTACACCAATAAATTCCAGAATGCGTTTTTTAGGTTTATCCAGACCATAGTGGTCTTCGTCTAATATTTTCCGCGCCGTGGCAATATCAAGTTCATCTTTGGTGCGTTTTTTCCAGGGCAGGGCCGCCAGCCATTCCAAATAAGTGCGGATCACATTGTACTCCGGCGACATGGGTGGAATACGGTTAAGCCGGCCAAATTCCTCCAACGATTTATTCTTGACGTCTTCAGGCAAACCCGCTTTTTCCAGCTTCTTCTTTAAGAACGATATTTCACTATCCTGATCCTCTTCTTCCCCCAGCTCTTCATGAATGGCTCGTAATTGTTCATGTAAAAAGAAATTCCGTTGCGAGCGAACCATCTGATCGCGCACTTTAACATCCAGTTCACTTTTAATATTGAGTACACTGTTTTCTTTATTTAATATAGAAAGCAAAAAATCGGTGCGCTCATTGATACGCCATTTCTTTAATATTTCCTGTTTCTGCTGCAGGGGAACGCTTAAATAGGTAGCAATAAAGTCTGTAATCCTGTCCAGATCATCCATCTGGTTCAATGAAAATAAGATTTCTTCGGGTAGTTCTTCATTAAGTTTGATATAATCTTTGAACAAAGAGAGCAGATGACGGCGTTTGGCTTCTAAGCGATCATTCATTTCCAAAGGGTCAAACGGAATATGCACCTGTGCGGTTAAGCGATTCTTACGATGATAATAATGCAGTACTTTACCGCGAACAATGCCTTCGGCAAGAATTTTCAGCAAACCGTTAGGCAATTTTACCAGTTGGACAATACGGGCTACTACGCCAAAACGGAAGAGTTCCCGCGGGGTTACTTTTTCTTTGGTGGCCTCTTTTTGGGCAACCAAAAAAATAATCTTTTCTTCTTCCATCGCCTGCTCAATCGCACTAATGGACTGGGATCGTCCCACAATCAACGGCACTACCATGTGTGGGAAAAAGACAAGGTCTTTTAAGGGCAGCACATTAAAAACGCTTTCCTGCGATAAATCTATTTCGATATTGGTCATACAGATTCCGTCTTTTTTGAGTTACACAGAAGGGTTAAAAAAAAAAGCGGAGGCAGGCTCCGCTTTAATGCTGTTTTGCGTTACGCCCGCTTTCGGGATTTTACAAATTCAAATACAGGCTCATTTTTATGCAGTACCACATCTTTGGTAATCGTGATGGATTTTAGAGCGGGCATGGAAGGCACACGGTACATGATGTCGAGCATCACTGTTTCCATAATAGCTCTTAAAGAACGAGCGCCCGTCTTTCGCTTTAAGGCAATTTCAACCACAGCATGCAAGGCATCTTCTTCAAAAACCAGTTTAACGCCTTCCATTTCCATGAGTTTCTGATACTGTTTTACCAGTGCGTTTTTAGGTTCGGTTAAAATGGAAAGCAGGGCTTTTTCATCCAGCTCTTCCAAGGCGCCCAACACAGGTAAACGACCAATCATTTCCGGAATGAGACCATACTTCAGCAGGTCTTCCGGTTCCGCTTTGGCGTATAATTCACTGGTGCCTAAAGCGTTTTGGCTTTGAATGTTTTTCTCGAAGCCGATATTTTTTTCACCTACACGCCGCCGGACAATATCTTCGAGCCCTTCAAAAGCGCCGCCACAAATGAATAAAATATTTTTAGTGTCTATCTGAACCAGATTCTGCTCCGGATGCTTACGTCCGCCTTTGGGTGGAATACTGGAAACCGTGCCTTCAAGCATTTTCAAAATAGCTTGCTGTACGCCCTCGCCTGAAACATCACGGGTAATGGAAGGATTGCTGGTTTTACGGGCAATCTTGTCGATTTCATCTATGTAGACAATGCCGCGCTGTGTCTGTTCCACATTGTAATTTGCGGATTGATACAGGCGTACCAGAATATTTTCCACATCTTCACCCACATAACCGGCCTCGGTTAACACGGTAGCGTCAGCAATAGTAAAAGGCACATTTAAAACACGCGCCAGGGTTTGCGCCAACAGGGTTTTACCCGTACCTGTAGGGCCAATTAAGAGGATGTTACTCTTCTCTATTTCCACATCCTTGATAAGCGGTGCGTTATTTATTCGTTTATAATGGTTATACACAGCCACGGAAAGGATTTGCTTGCTCTTATCCTGCCCAATCACATATTTATCCAGTTCCTGTTTAATTTCCTGCGGAGCGATCAGCTTACTCTGCTCACCAATAGTGGCCTTGGTTTGATGCCTTGAAATAATCTCCATGGCACTATGTACACAATCACTGCAAATGTGAACATCCGGCCCGGAAATCAAACTTTCCACTTCATCAGCTGAACGACCACAAAACGAACATCTGAAAATCTGGCTGCGCATATCTTGTTTACTCATAAATTATTTTTTCCCTTTTACATCTGACTTGGAACGGGGTTCCAACACCTTGTCGATCAAACCGTAATCCAAAGCTTCCTGAGCGGATAAAAAGTAATTACGGTCTGTATCTTCTTCAATCTTTTTAATGTCTTTTCCTGTGGCTTCAGCCAAAATACCGTTCAGAGTCTCGCGGATGCGTAAAATTTCGTTGGCCGCAATCTGAATATCCGAAGCCTGGCCTTCGGCACCGCCAAGCGGCTGATGAATCATTATGCGCGCATTGGGCAAAGCATAGCGCTTGCCTTTGGTTCCGGCTGCTAACAGCACGGCGCCCATGCTGGCCGCCTGCCCCATGCAGGTTGTTACGATATCGGGCTTAATATAACGCATGGTATCGTAGATTGCCAGCCCTGAGGACACAATACCACCCGGAGAATTAATATATAAAAAGATATCTTTTTCCGGGTCTTCCGCTTCCAAAAACAGTAATTGCGAAATAATCAGACTGGAAATATTGTCATCTATGGGTGTACCAAGAAACACGATGCGTTCTTTAAGCAGACGGGAATATATATCGTATGCCCGCTCGCCACGCCCGGTTTGCTCGATCACCATTGGAACAAGAGCCATTACAACCCCTTTCATATAATTATTTTATTCAAACAGAATAGCTGAATTTAATCCAGCTTAATCTCATTTTCCGTAATTTTGGAATTTTCAATCAGAAAATCATAAATCTTCCGGTTGCGGATGTCTTCTTTAATCCGTTCCATTAACTGTGGATTGGACTTGTAAATTTCCACCAGTTTCTCTTCTTTCAATTCATCAAAGAATTTTTTCTCATCGGATTCGTCCACTACGATATTTTCTTCTTTACCGATAGCTTCACGCAGGTAGGCCCATTTTAAGCTGAACAGCGCTTCGTTCTGGTAATGCTGACGAATCATATCTTCTTTGAGTTTGGGGTCCTGTCGTTTCATATCTTCCACAACCCGGTCCAGATAATCCTGAACCAGTGCATCCGGAATATCAAATGGATTGGCTTCTACCAGCGCCTGCGAAAGGTCGGCCGATAAGCGATTTTCCGATTCGTTTTTATAATGTGCTTCCAAATTTTCACGGGTTGCTTTTTTCAGGTCTTCTACGGTTTCAAAATTTTCGCCCAGGTCTTTGACAAATTCATCGGTCAGTTCCGGAAGTGTTTCCTGTTCAATATTTTTAATCTTTACTGTATAGCGCTCTTTTTTACCGGCATATTCCTTTTGCGGAAAATCTTCGGGATACACTTTTTCAATTTCTTTTTCGTCATCGGATTTTAGACCTATGAGCTGTTTTTCCAAATCCGGGTCAAATTTGCCTTCACCAATTTTTACGGTGATGTTATCATATTTTTTACCGGCAATAGGCTTCCCATCTTCATCCAGTTCCTGCATATCCATGTGCACAATATGACCTTCTTCGGCCGCGCCTTCAACGACTGTGATTTCGGCTTTTTCTTTACGCAAGCGGTCGATGGTCTGATCCACCAGTTTATCGGTAACCACATACACATCTTTGGTCAATTCCATATCTTTGTAATTCTGCAAATCAATTTCCGGATAGGTTTCCACTTCGATTACTGTAACTAAAGCGCCGTCGTCGGTCATATCCACTTTTTTGGCTTCCGGCGTCCCGACAATGTAAAGCTCGTTTTTTTCAGCGGCATCACGCAGACCTGCTTCGATGGCTGCATCCATTGTGTAGGCTTCAATATGGTCGCCGTAGGTTTTTTTTACCAGACCTACAGGTGCTTTGCCCTTACGAAAACCAGGGATTTGCACATCGCGGCGTACTTTTTTAATTTGCTGCTCGCGAATTGGCTCTAGTTCCTCTTTGTCGATAGTAATAGTCAGCTCTTTTTTACAACTGGACAGTTTTTTTATTTCCGTTGAAATCATTCGATTTATTTCCTCCAAAAAATTGTTGTTAAAAACCTCGTAATATAGCGGATTCTGCGTTCAAATGCAATTTGAATACAGACTGATTTTTTCGGAGCGACTTCCTCGTCATCGCGAATCGTGACAGCGATGTGGAGAACTCCTGGGGGATTTCTTCACTCATCCGCCACTTGCTATGAGGGCAAGGGGCTGTGGTTGCTGCCATAACATCCCCCCTATCAGTGGAGACAAAGGGGGGTGTTTTTTTATGGACAATTATTGCATTGTACAGATTTTGCAACCCCCTAACCCCCTTTGCTAAGGGGGGATTGGGCGATAGCAACGTGGTGATCCCCTGTGGGGTTTGCTTCGCTCCTGTATCACTCGCAATGACGGTTTTGTATTGGGTTTTATACCAATAATCGTTCGACTTAGGTATCGTAAGGATTCAAAGTATTGAATCCTTACACCGGGTACGTCCAATACTGCCATAGCGTATCCCCCTTATCGAGGATGTTGCAGATTGTCATTCCCGAATGCTTACCCGATAAATACACTCGGGTACAAGCTTATCGGGAATCTATGCCATCTTTCACTGGATTCCCGCCAAAATCCTGCGGGAATGACAGACTTTCTATGTTTTATCCTGATACTGGAACACCCTGTATCAAGGGCTGACTAAGGGATATGTTATTTAGTTTAACAAATAATTGCATATTCAAGATTTTACAACTCCCTATCCCTCTTTGCTATGGGGGACTTATACCTTTAGCCCTTCACGGCTTTTGGGAGCATACTCATTTAGTATTTTCTTTTTTTTCATATAGCTTTTGCCACTACCCGTCCACTTCCCTCAGATTTCTGAGGCGCTGTCAGATTTCTGATAATGTTTCCCCTTCCCTTTCCCGGTAATAGCATGAGTTTGGTGTGTGGCACGGAATTTGAGGTTTCGCAATCGAATGGACTTTTTAGGAGGCGTTATGAAAATTGTTCTGTTTATTTTACTACCTGTTTTCCTTTGGGCCCAGTATTGGGGCGAACGGGCCACTGAAAAAAGCTTTGAGAACACATCGGTCTATTTTAAAGAGTACCACCTCAACCCGTATGCGCTCTACCAATTCGAGCGTGTTAGCCCCGGTTTATTAGACGACGTGTTTTTACAATCTTATTTAAATCCTGCAGCCATTCCGGAAGATTCCGCTAAAGCCAATCAGTTTTACATCGATTTCCGGGGCGACCGCAGCGAATCATCTTTGCATTCCTATTATCCGGTCAATCCGTATATAGATCGTGCTTATTATTACAGACCCGACCCGCGCTGGTACAGTGTAACACGTAGCGAACCGGAACCACTCTTTTCCCTTGGCATCAGCCGTAAACTTAGCCCCAACTGGTACCTAAATATGGGTTACCAGTTTATCTTTAAAGAAGAATCGTACTACCAAATGCCAACCTGGATTTACAACAGCCGCTACGGAATGGATGCTATGGGCGCAGTACTCACCGACGAATCCGCCACACCCGTAGTAAACCGTTCCGCCGGTGAAGACGGTATGCACACACGGGGACATTTTTTTGCGGTTAATCTCGCCCACCGTTTAAATAAACAGTGGACTATTGGCGCACATTTTAACGGTGTTAGCCATACTCGCAGCGGTGAATACGGACGCCTGCGCCGGGACGAATATTCTTCTTCGGATGATGGAAACTGGTTTAGCCTCTATTCCAAAAAACGAAACAACCGCTACTTTCACTGGGCAGGCGGCCTGGGTATGCAGGCTAACATTTCTTCTAAATTTAAAATGGGTTTAAAAACGACCTATCTTTTTGGCAGGGCACAGCAATCCTATTTTAAAACTGATTCTTCTTTTTATTCCCACAATTGGCAGTACAATAACGAACAGAATTCCCATCACAGCTTCCGCAGCGGCGCTACAAGCCAAAACTGGGAACGGGAAGGTAAAACGCTCTCCGGACTTTTTAACCTGCAATACCGCTGGAGCAAAAACCGCAGTATGCAGTTTTACTACCGCTATGCCCAAAACAACGCGGATTTGCAAAATAGTTCATCCATCCGCGACACTTCTTTTTATGCAGGAAATTATTACAACACCTATTATCATTCCCAATATTCTTCCTGGTCTCAATTGCAGGATCGGCGCTACGCCTGGGGCACGTACGATACCAAATCCCATCAGGCGATGCTCAGCTTCCGCTGGTTCGAAACCAAACGCACCCAGGTACATCTCGGGTTTTTCTTTTCGGATAATTTCTTCCACACACAAACAACAGAACCGGTTCTGGCAACAAGTCAATCTTTGTACGACCATTACCGGTACGACGACGGACAGGAATCAAGGTGGCAGGACAGGCACTATCTCTACGAAGATAAAACTCTGATTTGGAATACCAAAACCGAAAAACAGAGCATTCAGATTCCCATCTTGCTTCGTTTTTTACTCAATGAACACTGGAGTTTAATGGTAGCCGTAAACCGCATCTGGGATTACTGGCGGGTGGAAGAGGTAACCACGGCCTATTTTAAGGTACGTGATAAAACCGATAATTCGGAAGTAAAGAATGAAACCAATTTCGGTGAACGTTACACCGAACCGACCCGAACCATTTCAGAAGATAAAATTGCTTTTTTAAGCGGCTTAACTATACGGATTTCACCCACTTTTCAAATCAACATTATGGCTAATCCCCAATTTGTGCCCAACTGGGAAGTGTCGCAATGGTGGCTGGGATTTAGGATTGGAATGTAAATATGAAAAATGTAATGGTCATTTTAATAATCGGCCTTATCGGATTGCATTGTTCCAAACAGACGATTGTTGACCCCGGTACGGAACAGTGGCATTATACGGCGTTGGACTCCAATGGCGTCACCATTGTAACCGGAACGATGTCTTTTTCTTTACCGGATAGCGGCCGCTTTGACGGACGCTGGTCGCTTCAGACAACAGGGAATCCCCCGAACATAGGCTCGCAAAGTGGGAACGGGATTTTAGTGGGAATGGTAAATGACGGTACGGTTCGAATAGATTTAAATCCGAATCGGATTGATGACAATGTAACCCTCCTGGCACCGTTTCAGCGCCAGATATTGCAGGGCAAATGGATGTGGGTCGGCTTACCCGGCGTGATTAACGAAGGACGGTTTACTCTTTTAGGCCCGGCGTATGAGGATTAATTAAGAGCCATAGTCGAAAAAACAGTAATTCACTACATTGAGGATAAGTGGTTGAACCTAATTCCCCCTTAAAAAAGGGGGCCAGGGGGTTGTAAAATCTGTATTATTCAATAATTTGCCCGTTGAAATAACATATCCCTTAATAGGCTGAACACGCTATGATTGAATTTGTAAGTAAGTTGTGCTATCTATTTAGGGCGGAGTGATTAAAAAATACATTTCAATCCAGCGGTTTTTTGATTAAGTTGGCTCTACCGGCTTTGATGTGCCATTTCGCGGTATCTTAGGTAAAACCGGAAATTTGCAAAAATGTTCAGGCTTAAATGGAATTTCACCT
>JANTHG010000111.1 GCA_024762535.1 Calditrichaceae bacterium | reverse complement strand
AATGGATTGCGGGCTTTTTTTAATGCTGAATGGCGTTGAAATTTCAGGAGTTCAATTATAATTTAAAAATTACCATTTGCGAATTGCCAATTATCAATAACCTAATAACTCAATTAATCCAAATAACCCATCCATCCGCATCATCTATCCCTTTTATTATTCCTTAAAATTTCTTACACTCAGGTATGGATACAAAGAAATCTGTTTTTCTTGATTATGCGGCTACCACTCCACTGGATTCCCGTGTGCTGGAAGCCATGCAGCCCTGGCATACTACATTGTGGGGAAACACCAGCAGTGTACACCGTTTTGGCAAACAGGCATTGGATGCCGTGGAAGCGGCGCGAAAAGATTTGGCTCAAATGATTAAGGCCAGACCCTCGGAAATTGTGTTTACTGCTTCAGCCACGGAAGCGAATAATCTGGCGCTTAAAGGCGTTGCGGAAGCGCAGGTACAAAAAGGAAAGCATATCATCATTTCAGCCATAGAACACGCATCGGTTGATGAAACCGCACGTTATCTGGAACAAAGGGGTTTTGAAGTGAGCCGGATTCCGGTAGATTCCAAAGGCCGGATTAATCAGCAGTCCCTGGAAGAAATGCTCCGCCCGGATACGATTCTTGTTTCTGTGATGCTGGTAAATAATGAATTGGGAACAATTCAGGATGTGCAGGCCATTGGTGCTTTGTGTAAGCAACACGGAATTGTTTTCCACTCGGATGCGGCGCAGGGCTTTGGCAAAATTCCCATTGATGTACAGGCTATGCATATTGATTTACTGACCGTTTCCTCTCACAAAATATACGGCCCGCCCGGCGCCGGATTTTTGTATATGCGTCACTCCATTCAATGTACGCCTCAGATGCATGGTGGCGGTCATGAAGATGGCCGCCGGGCATCCACCCTTAATGTACCTGCCATAGTGGGGCTTGATGCTGCTGCGCGTCTCTATAGGGAAGAAGGGGCAAACGAACAGGAACGGCTTCGGCACCTGAAATCGCTTTTTTTAGAGGAAACCAAACGGGTAGAACCCAATGTTGTTGTAAATAGCGATCCGGAACGAAGCGTCCCTAATATCTTAAACCTTTCCTTTATGGGATGTGATGCCGAATTGCTATCAATGCAATTGGACAATGCCGGTATTGCCGTATCCACAGGTTCAGCTTGTTCCGGTGGAACCGTACGCAGCTCCCGTGTGCTTAAAGCCTGCGGAAAAGATGCAAAACAGGCGAGAGGGGCTGTACGCTTTAGTTTTGGCCGGTTTACCACGGAAGAAGAAATTAAACAGGTGATTAATCGCTTGCCGGGAATGCTTCGCAAGAACAGAAAGTTGTAGAATGCAAACACTATTAAGTATGAAATTTTTAAGTAGTAATTCGAAGGAAAATGAATGAATCAGGTTTATATTAGTCATTATAGTGAAATTGGTTTAAAAGGGAAGAATCGCTCATATTTTGTGAAGGTATTGAGACGGAATATGAAAATGGCGTTACGACGCGCCTTACCCGGCAAATCCTTTGAAATAGAGCATAGGGATAAACGGTTTATTCTGACTTTTTCCGAAGCGGTTGATCAGGCTCTGGTTGGCCAGGCTTTAAGTCAGGTATTCGGATTGGCTAATTTTAGCCCTGTAACCGTAACAGAACCTAAGCTGGATGCTATGGAGGCAGCAGCCGTAGAGCTTTACAAAGGACATTCTTTCGAAACCTTTGCCATTCGTACCAAGCGGGCTTATAAAGGATTTCCGTTTACATCACCGGATATTAATCATCGCCTCGGAGGCGCCGTCGTAGATGCCTATGGTAAACGCGCTGATTTAAAGAATCCCCAATTACCCTGTTATGTGGAAGTGCTCAAAGACAAAGCTTTTGTTACCGTGGGGAAAACACAGGGGCCGGGTGGCCTGCCGGTAAGTTCCAGCGGACGGGTACTGGTACTCATGTCCGGCGGATTCGATTCACCTGTGGCTGCGTATTTTGCCATGAAGCGCGGGGCGCAATGTGAGTTCATTCATTTTCATTCCTATCCTTTTACGCAAAAGACCTCTCAGGAAAAAGTTGAACGACTGGTAAACGTGCTGACCAAATTTCAGTTTAGGGCGCGTTTATACATGGTGCCTTTTGCCGAAACCCAAAAAGAAATCGTACTTAATGTTCCGGAAAAATTCCGGGTTATTTTTTATCGCCGTTTTATGATGCGCGTGGCAGAGGCTCTGGCAAATAAGCAAAATTTAAAAGCGATTTATACCGGTGAATCCCTTGGGCAGGTAGCCTCACAAACTCTGGAAAATATGGCTGCGGTTCAGCAGGCGATTTCCATGCCTGTTCTGCGTCCGCTGATCGGATTGGATAAAAATGAAATTATTGACATTGCCCGAAAAATTGGCACCCATGATATTTCCGCTTTGCCGCATGATGATGCGTGTACGCGCTTTATGCCAGATTTTCCGGTGATTCGCGCTAAAATGGAACAGGTTTTGGAAGCGGAACAAGCGCTGGATGTGGAAGCCCTGGTAGAGCGTGATCTATCCAAAATAGACGTAATCGATGTGTAAAAATTTTGCATTTGGTAAATTTGGATTGTAAATTTGCAGACTCAAATGTGCACCTGTAGCTCAACTGGTAGAGCAGTTGACTCTTAATCAATTGGTTCGGGGTTCGAGTCCCTGCAGGTGTACCACAAGCCCTTGTTAATAGTTTGTTTTAAAGCAACTTAGCAAGGGTTTTTTGTTTTAATATATAGTAAAAGTAACACTTTTGGATTTTAAACGTGCCATGTAACTTTTTTGTTCACTATACCTGCGTTTTTAGCCCATTTAACACTAATTGCTAAGGCGTTATTTGCGGTATCTCCTAATCCAAAGATTTTTCCCAGGCTAAGTGTGCTAAAAAACAAAGAAAAGCACAACGATTATTTTCTGCTAATACACCTTTTAATTCAGTTATTCATGAAATCCATAGCTAAAAATCGAAAATAATTAAATTGCGGGCATAATAGGGAATTTTCTTTCGTTTTAACCCCAACACTATATTTATACTTGGGGGAATTATGTTTGATCATTTATACCAAATAACGCATCTTTTTTCTGTTTATCGGTTCCGTTTACTGTTTATAATCATTTTGTTCCTTGTGCTAGCGGTTTATGCTGATGAAGGAGAAGTGCTATTGCACGGACCGGCTGGCTCCACAATACTTAAGGTTGGCTCTGATGACGACGGCGATTCCATTGACAACGAATTAGAGGTTAATGGTTTTACGTATTCGATTAGTGATGGTTTGCAGGCCTGGGATGGCGACAGCAGTAAAACCTGGTATAAAACCGACCCTCTGCGTTGGAGCACCGACGGCGATCCATACAGCGATTTTATGGAAGTCTCGGGAATCAATATGCCTTCGGCCATTTCCGCTCCGGAAAATCACCCACTGGTAGCCGCCCGGCCGGTGATCAGTATTCGAATGGAAGACTATGATGTGATTCCTTTGGAAGAAATATCCGATTCCGAAGGTGGAGACCAGAGCAGCTCTTTTACCAACGAAGTTTCTAATTCCGATGAAGTAAGCGCCTCGGTCACGGTGGAAGCATCTTTAAATCCTTTTGAACTGGTTGGAGGCTCGGCAACGGCTTCCTATTCGCATACCTGGACAACCACAGAAAGCTCTACCAACGCCTTCGGCAGTAACTGGAACAATACCCGCACCATTAATCCCGATCAGGCCGCACGCTTAAAACTGCGCATTTACATGGTGAACAAAGGGGGGGCTACTGCGCTGGATGTGGCGCCGACCATCAATTTAAAGCTGGGGCAGAAAACGATTAGTACGTTTGTGCCTTCCCAGCGTGCGAACATTCTTACACCGCCCGGTACTTCGGATAACCGCTTTCCGCGCAACGGTACCATTTTGGTGGAAGAAGATGAAAACGCCAACAATATCATCATTACCCTGGATGAGCTGAAAGCCATTCAGATGGGCACACCGCTATCACTGGAAGTGGTTCAGGTAGATGCCAAGGTAGTGCGATGGAATGCTAATGATCAGGATTGGAATTCGGACATCGAATGGGCCAGCTTCGAAAGTGAAATCAATCCCGTCTCTCTTGAAGTGCTGGCTGAACTGGGCGATGGTGAAAACTACCGTTACGAGGTCTTTGCCGGAACACCCTACTGGGACCCCGAGTTTACCTTGGGTGAAATCCTGGATTTGATTTTCGATAAAAATGAATTGGAGGGGGTAACCTACATCGAAAACCGCAAATATCCCGATCAATGGTACCTTTCGTCGCCTTCGCAAATTATCATCGACGAATGGACCAACAGCGGCCAACCGTCCAATATGCTGGGATTACGCATGCACCGTAATTCGCGCCTGGTAATGATGAGTCCGGGCCCGAGTCCGGCGCCGACCATAAACCTGGCTACCTATTCCGCTGATTATAAAAATGTGCTGATCAGCGCCCGGCCCAATAATTTTCCCATTTTAAGCGCGCAGGCCGAAATTCCCATCAATGGCGTCACTAAAACCTTTGATTTGGTTCAGGGGGATAATTCTTTTTTTAGCATGGAAACGGAATTAAATGCCATTCCTGACGGTCCGGGTAAGGTAACCGTAACCAACGCCCGCGGCGATCAAACCACAGCGACCATCATACTGCCGGCCATCTATGCTTCCCCGGCTGATGTGAAAGCCTACAGCGCTTTCCTGCCTAATCCGGGTGGTGAATTCTGGATTTATCAAAACGGAGATGAAACCAAGCCTATGTTGTTGTTTTGCCAGTTTTTTAGCCGTACGGATGGTTCTGAATTGGCCGAACCCCGGGCATATATCACCCTACCCCAAAATGTAGTTCCGGCTGTTTTTTCCGAATTTAATGCCTATGCCGAGCAATACCGTTTTTGGTATGATAAAATACGGCTGAATGCCCAGACCCTTGTTGCGGACTTGAGCGATACGGCCTTTGTGCATGTGGAAACGGTAGTGGGCAATGGCCCGCCTCCGGAATATTTATACGATAATCTGGTGGCCGGGCAGGCCCTCTGGACCTATCCGGAGATTGACAGCGCTGAGGCCCAAATTGACTTAAGCGGTACGCCTTTCCGATTTGCCGTTTCCAACCTGCTTACCCAGAACGTGCTGGATCAGACCTTTTTTGATAAAGAGCGCCGCAAACTAACGGTAAAACGCACCGAACTGCAACAAGTCTCAAATAATTATTTCGGCTATGCCGGTCCGCAGCAAACGAGTTTTCAACTGGCCTATGGGTACGACCCGGTACCTCTTGGCCAGGGGGCGCAGGACAACGGCCAGGCTTTGCAGATTAATGCGGAAACTACCGACGGATATGTGAATATGTGGGCTGCCGAGAATTTACGCCTGACCGGCGATTTCACCATCGAAGCCTGGATCTTTCCCACCGGCCCCGGATCACACGAGTATTGGGGTGGAATTATTCTGAACAGAGAAGGCGAGTATGAGATCTGTCGCCGTGCCGACGGGATGATCAGCTGGGCAGTGTCCAACAGCAGTCCCGGCTGGAACTGGCAGAGTACCAATTATTATGCACCGGAACAACAGTGGTTGCATATAGCCCTGGTATATAATCAGTCCACGATGAAAGTGTATTTTAACGGTGAACTGTTTATGGAACAGGCCGCCACCGGTCCGGTGGGCGACTATACTCCAAATGACAACAATCTCCGCTTTGGTGCACGGAGTAGTATCAGCAATACCCAGCGGTTTGAGGGTGTAATCGATGAAGTGCGCATCTGGAACCGGATACGCAACGGCCGGGCTATCAAGAGCACTTATGCCGATACGCTAAATGCTGCTTACTATGCCAGCGCTGACAGCGGACTTATCGGCTACTGGCGGTTGGATGAGGCCTTTGATATGGGCGAAGGGGTGCTGGAAACACCGGACCTTTCTGTAAATCAAAATAACGGCACCTTGTATGGTGATGTAAAGTTAACCGACCTGCCCACTGAAATTGGAGAACGCTTAATCCGCGGACCGGCGGACTGGATGCTTGAACAGAATTATCCCAATCCCTTCAATCCCGTTACCACCATTCGCTATCAGCTCCGCGCTCCGGCCAATGTGGAAATTACAGTGTATAATATGCGTGGTCGCAAGGTACGGACTTTGCTCAATGATCGACGTGGCATCGGAACTTATAGTGTGCAATGGAATGGACGATCCGATCTTGGACATACTGCCTCCAGCGGGGTGTACGTTTATCGGCTGTTGGTAAATGGTCAACCAGTGCAGGCGCGCAAAATGCTGTTAGTGCGCTGAGCGGTGGTCTGATGTGCGCCATTCATTGACCGGGCCGGCCGAATTACCGATCGGCCCTTTAAAAAAACTCCGAACAGGTTTGCGGCTTTTTGTGCTGCTGTTTGCTTTACCGGCAGCAGTGCTATTGGGGCAGTCATCCGCAGATGCTCTTTTTCAGCCACCGCGGATCATCGATTTCCATTTTCAATTCCGGCAGATTGCCTGGCTCGATACTTTGTATCAGAGTCACGCCGACGGGGAATACCGCCCGGCCGTGGTTGAGGTGGATGGCCAGCGTTACGATTCCGTCGGTGTGCGCTTTAAGGGAACCTCCTCCTTTTACGGCTATCCGGGGGATAAAAAATCGCTGCGCGTTAAATTCAATAAGTATAGTAATTTTACTCTGTACGGTTTGAAAAAGGTGAATTTGAACAATGGTTTAAGTGATCCTACCCTGCTGCGTGAAAAACTGTATCTGGATTTCCTGTGGCAAAAACAGATTTCCGCTCCACGCGCCAATTTTGCCCGGGTCTATCTAAATGGCGCCTATTGGGGGCTTTATACTTTGGTTGAACATGTGGATAAGACCTTCATGCAACAGCGGTTCGGGCAGAAATCCGGGAATCTGTTTAAAGCGCAGGTTGCGCCACTGGTGTACAAGGGGGAAGACCAGGCAGCGTATGCAGCGGATTTTGAATTGAAGACCAATGAAGCACAAAATGACTGGTCGGACTTGATTCATTTTATGTGGTTGCTCGCAGACATAAGAACAACCGGGAAGGAAATAGATCAGCAATTTTTCCTGACCCCCTACCTGCGGGCCTGGGCTGCCAATAATCTATTCGTCAATACCGATTCCTATCTTGGATCAGCCAGCAATTACTATCTGTATCAGGATGTGCATGACGGGCGTTTCCGGCACATTATCTGGGATGTGAATCTGGCGCTGGGCGCGCGTAACGGTGCCGCCGATTTGGATGTCTGGTATCTGCCGGAAAACAGACCATTAAACGCTCGTCTATTGGCCGACCCGGATACCCGCAAGGCCTATCATGACACGCTCTATGCTTACCTATCCTCCGGTTTCCTACCGGAACAGCTTTTTCCGCAAATTGACAGCCTGTGGCAACTGATTGAGAGCGATTTTCTGGTCGATACGCTGAAGATGTACAGCAATGACGATGTTCTGTCCGCTCTGGATTTTGATGTGGGTAACACACCAGGGCTAAAACCCTTCATCCTGGAACGGCGTGCGTGGCTGCTTACGCAAACAGGGTTGGCAGAAGCAGATCGGGTGGAAACGGTCGCAGGTTTGCAGATACACAGTTATCCCAATCCCTTTAATGATCAATGCCGGATCGATTTCCGGCTGCCGGTTGCGGGTCCGGTGCAATTGGCTCTATTTGATGTGCGTGGTTCAAAAGTGCGAGCCGTGTTCAGCGGCTCTCGTTCTGCCGGTAGGCATTGGATCCGCTTCCAGGCCGACGCGTTGGCCTCCGGATTGTACTGGCTGCACCTGCGCCAGGGGGCACTAAGCCGTGTGCGGAAAATTCTTCTAATCCGTTAAACGAATAGCGCAGCACTGTTACCGGCAACCAAGTAATGTTTTTTTCTTGTATTTCAGTATCTCTGGATTTAAACAAAATCCCATACATACTTTAGCGAATAGTGCCAGTATATGTTTAGAGTTTGCTACGTTTGATATTTTTCCGGAATGTAAGATAGAACTTTGTGTGACTGATTTGACGAATTTTAGCTTTTGGGGGAGTCCTGTTCATCCCAATTTGAAGGTGCCACAAAAGTACCTCCAGAGGAATAGGGGTAGATCAGAAATAATACAAAAATGAGAAGTTAGGTAAAAACAGCGGAGAGGCAGGGATTCGAACCCTGGGACCCCGTAAAGGATCAACGGTTTTCGAGACCGCCCCGTTCAACCGCTCCGGCACCTCTCCGTGAAAATAGAACTTTTAAGTTAGTATTTTTTTAGATGAAGTTCAAGCCTTAGCTGGGGCTGATGCGAAAAATAGATGGGTAGGGGGATAAAAGACTCAAGACAAATGACAAAAGAAAAAAGACAAATGATAAAAAATGCAAGAAGCAAGACACAAGATATAAGATTCAAGATAAGAGACAAAAAGCTATCCCAAATAATTAAGTCACTATATGGTGGCGGATAAGTGGTTGAGTCTGTTCCCCCTTAGAAAAGGGGGATAGGGGGTTGTGTTCTGGATTAGGGACAGAAGTGACAATAGAGACAAGACACAAGATTATACAGAACTTAAGAGAGTTTAAAAATACTTTTTTTCCAATTTCTTACTTGAATAATTTAAATGGTATGTGTACCTTCTATTGTGTTTTATTTAATCTTCTGAACTCTTTTCGTTCCTGCCCGTATTGTAAAATTTTCCTATCCGTATGTCCTTTTGTCAATGGTGTTGACCTGGCGGAGCTGTGTTGAGATACAATAAGACAAAAGACAAAAGACACAAGACGCAAGACGCAAGACAAAAGACTCAAGATGCAAGATACAAGACGCAAGACGCAAGATACAAGATTTAAGAGTGTGTTTTTAGGATGCGGGGATTTGGTCTAAGGGGCTGTTTACAGCCAGGCCACCTTTGTTAAGCACATGTGTGTAGATCATAGTGGTGGTTACGTTTTTATGACCAAGCAATTCCTGAACCGTGCGAATATCGTAGCCGTTTTCCAATAGATGTGTAGCGAAGCTATGGCGCAAGGTGTGACAGGTAGCGGGTTTGAAGATATGGGCCTTTCGGGCGGCTTCTTTTACTTTGCGCTGCAACATGGCTTCGGAAAAATGGTGGCGTTGCTTTTTTCCACTACGTGGATCAACAGATAATCGTGTGGCAGGGAAAACATATTGCCAGCCCAGTTCTCTTTCGGCATTGGGATACTTTTTAGCCAACGCGTAAGGAAGGTAAACGGTTCCGAATCCATCGAGCAAATCCTGTTTGTGCTGAATATAAGCTTTCCGCATCTGCAATTTTAAGGCGGGTTTCAGATTTTGGGGGAGCATGGTTACGCGGTCTTTGGCACCTTTCCCATCACGAACGACGATTTGGTTCAAATCAAAATCAATATCTTTTATACGTAAGCGAATACATTCCATTAAACGCAACCCGGCTCCATAAAGTAGCTGAGCCATTAATAAATATTGCCCGTCCAACTGCGCGAGAAGGCGAGTTGTTTCATCGCGGGAAAGTACCACGGGCAAGCGCTTGGGCCTTTTTGCCCACACCAGTTTTTCCATTTCGCCAAAGGGCTGATCCAGAACCTCGTGATAGAGGAAATGGAGGGCGTTGAGCGCCTGATTTTGTGTGGCTGAAGCGACTTTGCCCTGCGTGGCAAGATAATTCAGGAAATGCTGAACCTCGTTGGCGCCCATTTCCGATGGGTGGCGATAGTTGAAATAACGAACAAAATATCTTACCCAATACACATAGGCTTGTTCGGTTCGGATGCTGTAGTGCTTCACGCGAAGGCGTTCGCGCAACTGTTCGAGCAACTTTTTATCGTTCATGGTTTACCTCCTTCCGTTTACCGGAATTTCCAACGTACGTAAGCGCAGGTCGTTTTGGCACCCGGCACTGTTACACTGACTGAATAAGAGGGTGCCTTTGAGCGCTGTTCCGGCTTTGGGATTGCTGAATGCTTTGTTTACAGATGCTCTTTGTTTTGCTTCGGGATTTTTAGCTCGCTTTATTTAAAAGAACGAAACCCCATTCTTTCTGTCTTGATACAGAAAGAATCAAAGAAATCAAGACGGACGCTTACGTGCGGGAACTTCACGGCGCGCTACAGAGGAATTCGGAAACTCG
>JANTHG010000110.1 GCA_024762535.1 Calditrichaceae bacterium | reverse complement strand
ATCGTCGACTCCGTAAGCATCGGCAACTATGGTATAATTTAACTGGTATTCACTGCAGAGTTTTAGTATGACCGGTAAAAAATGTTTTTCGGAGGGAGAGAGAACAATAAGCAATTCATCTATCTTAAAACGACGAATGGTTCTTTCCAGATTTGATATGCCGGCTATAACGTGGATATTATTGTAATAATGATCTTCATCCGAATCCGCAGGATTTAAAAAAGCCTGCACATCGTAGCCCAGGGCAGGTGTGGACAAAAGCCGGTAAAACAAATTGACCGCTTCTACATTCCATCCTATGATAAGCGTTCGCTTCAACTACCACTCCATTAGCTCGCCAGAATATTCCCTACCCAAAAGCAGGGAACGCACAAAACTATTTTTGAAATATTAAAATAAAAAAGTTGAATACACCGATTTACAACAACATATTTATAATTAATTTCTAAATCAGCGCCTTAATCAATGCTCGTAATAATAAAAAAATACTTTAACGGATTCTGAGAAGATTAAATTAAATATACATTGAGCAATTGAGTAAAATGGAAAACGTCTATACTTCCATTACTTCTTGTTCTTTCCCGGATAAAATTTCATCTATTTTTTTGATATGTTCATCCGTGATTTCCTGCACACGATCTAAGTTATTACTTAGCTGATCTTCGGAAATTTCATGATTTTTTTCCATCTTTTTAAGATGATCATTGATATCACGTCGTACATTCCGAATAGCGATTTTTGCTTCTTCCGCAAATTTATGGACCAATTTCACCAAATCTTTACGGCGCTCTTCACTGAGTTGAGGGATGGGAATGCGGATGATCGTACCATCGTTACTGGGATTCAATCCCAAATCTGCTTTCATAATGCTGCGTTCAATTTCGGCCAGCATGTTTTTTTCCCATGGTTGCACAACCATTAAACGAGGTTCCGGTACAGAAACACTCGCCGCCTGATTTAAGGGAACGCTTTGTCCGTAATAATCAACTTTCACAGTATCTAATAAGGTAGGAGTCGCACGGCCGGTACGTATTTTGGTTAATTCATGAATAAAATTTTCAACGGATTTGCTCATCCGGTGTTTTGCATCGTTCATCAATTCTTTCGTTGCCATAGTTTACCTCCGCACAATAGTTCCAATCGCCTCACCGAGGAGTAATTTTCGCAGATTTTCTGCCGTATCAAAATTAAAAACGATAATGGGAAGATTGTTTTCCATGGATAGCGTAATCGCCGTAGTATCCATGACTTTCAATCCTTTTTGGACAACTTCCATGTATGATAACGAATCAAATTTAAAGGCGTCTTCAGCCTTTTCCGGATCTGCATTATACACGCCGTCAACCCGGGTTCCTTTTAGAATCGCATCGGCCTGAATTTCAATGGCGCGCAAAACAGCGGCCGTATCTGTGGTAAAATAAGGATTTCCTGTTCCGCCCGCAATAATTACTACATTATTTTTTTTAAGTAAATTTCGTGCGGTAGCAATAGAATAATATTCCGTGATACCGTCCGTGCGGACGGCAGAAAGGACATGGGCGGGAATTCCCTCACTACTCAAAATATCTTTAAGC
Source organism: Calditrichaceae bacterium (assembly GCA_024762535.1). Classification (GTDB taxonomy): domain Bacteria; phylum Calditrichota; class Calditrichia; order Calditrichales; family Calditrichaceae; genus JANTHG01. The sequence goes on along the minus strand of JANTHG010000110.1, from coordinate 8,580 downwards.
GCAAGAGAGTTGATTACCGTAGCCAGCATCCCCATATGATCGGCCACGGTTCGATCCATATGAACCGCACCGGAGGAGAGTCCCCTGAAAATATTCCCTCCTCCGATGACAATCCCAATTTGCACTCCAAGGGCATGAGCGTCTTTTACTTCCTGTACAAAATATTTTAATATCTCATACGAAATCCCTACTTTTTGAGGGCCGGCTAAGGATTCACCGCTTAACTTGAGTAAAATACGCTTATATTTTAGAGTGCCTTTTGTCATACGTTTATTCTCCGATACGGAAACGGGCAAAACGACGAATCGTTACATTTTCACCAACCTGAGCAATGGTTTCGGTCAGTAAATCCTGAATGGATTTATCCGGATCCTTAACATAAGCCTGTTCTAATAAACAAATTTCCGAATAATACTTATCCAGCCGGCCCTGAACGATTTTTTCAACAATATGTTCGGGCTTACCGGAGGCCAAAGCCTGCTCTTTTAAGATATTCATTTCTTTGTCAACCATTTCCTGATCAACATCTTCGCGCTTAATGGCAACCGGTGCCGACGCGGCAATATGCATGGCTACATTTTTGGCAAACGCCTGAAATCCATCCGTATTGGCAACAAAATCGGTTTCGCAGTTCACTTCTACCAGTACACCCAGTTTGCTTCCCGGATGAATGTAAGACATCACCACGCCTTCATTGGCAACGCGGTCTGCACGTTTGGCCGCTTTAGCGATCCCTTTTTTTCTTAAAATATCCATCGCTTTATCAAAATCGCCACCGCTTTCCTGCAGGGCTTTTTTACAATCCATCATACCTACGCCGGATTTATCGCGTAGTTCTTTTACCATGGCAGCAGTAATATCAGCCATTATTTAGACTCCTTCTTAACTCTTGGTTTGCGTTCTTGCCTGGCCTTAGGAGCGGGCTTAGCTTGTTCTTTTTCTTTTTCGGCTGCTTCCTTCAGCGCTTTGTTTTCATTTGCCTTTTGTTTGGCTTCCATAATTACATCTGCAATTTTAGATGTAATCAGACTGATGCTTTTGGCAGCATCATCATTGGCCGGTATGGGGAAGTCCACTTCGGTCGGATCTGTGTTTGTATCTACGATCGCGACAACCGGAATATTCATTTTATGAGCTTCTTTTACAGCAATATGTTCTTTTTTAATATCAACTACAAATACGATACCGGGAAGGCGCTTCATTTCTTCGATGCCGCCCAAAACCTGAAACAATTTTTCTTTTTCGCGGTCAATCATTAACCGTTCTTTTTTGGAAATTTTTTCATAGGTACCATCGGTACTCATCTTTTCAAGATTTTTGTAGTGTTTGATTGATTTTTTAATGGTGCTGAAATTGGTCAGCATGCCGCCCAACCAACGGTGCGAAACAAAAAACTGGTTACAACGTTTGGCTTCGGAAGAAATAATTTCTTTGGCCTGAACCTTGGTTCCTACCATTAACACATCGTATCCTTCGCTCACAACCTGACGCACAGCGTCTAAAGCACGATCTAAGGCACTTTGTGTTTTCTTTAAATCGATAATATGAATCCCGTTCTTCTGCATGAAAATATACGGTTTCATTTTGGGATTCCAGCGGCGGGTCAGGTGGCCAAAATGCGCACCCGAGGCTAACAGTTCTTCGAGAGTAACTGAGGGCATAATACACTCCTTCTAATTGGGTTAATCCTCCATCGGCCTTGCATCTTTCGAATCCTTTTTATACGGACACCCCAAAAGACAACGGACGATGTGTGTGATTTAATAAAAAAAATGAAAAAAGCCAGAACCAGTCTGGCTTATAAAAATTCTTAACGTTTTGAAAACTGGAAGCGTTTTCTGGCTTTGGCCAAACCGTATTTCTTCCGTTCCTTCTCTCTGGGATCACGGGTAAGAAATCCGCCCTGACGTAACATTTTACGGTAATCTTCGCTATAGGTAAGAAGCGCGCGCGCAATACCCAAGCGAACCGCTCCGGCCTGGCCGCTTAAACCACCGCCATTCACACGGATATTGAAATCATATTTATCCACGCTGTCGGTCATAACAAGCGGCTGCTCGATATCCATTTTAAGCGTTTCGCGCTTAAAATAATTGAGCATACCTTCTTTACCATTAATAACAACCTTACCATTTCCCGGAGTCATCCGAACACGGGCAATAGCACCTTTACGTCTTCCAACTGAAACATAAACTTCCATTCAATCAGCTCCTGCTTACTTTGATAAGTCCAATGCCTGCGGTTGCTGCGCCTGATGTGGGTGCTCACTACCAGCATAGACTTTTAATTTTTTAAACATTTCCCGACCCAAGGTGTTTTTGGGAAGCATGCGTTTGACCGCATTTTCAATAACACGTTCCGGGTGACGCTGCAGCATCAATGCGACCGGAGTGGTTGTAACACCGCCAATATAGCCGGAATGACGAAAATAACTTTTTTGCTCCATCTTTTTTCCGGTTAATTTTATTTTTTCAGCGTTAATCACAACGATAAAATCACCTGTATCCTGATGCGGCGAATAGATCGGTTTATGTTTTCCTCTGAGCAAATGCGCAATTTTACTGGCCATACGTCCCAACACAAGGCCTTCGGCATCTACAATATACCAGCGCTTGGAATCCTGAACTTCCTTATCACGCGCAATGTATGTTTTCAAGTTCAACCTCCTAAAGTCCAAAAATTTTAAACGAGCCACGAATTTAAAGAAGGTTTGCGCTTTAGTCAAATTTTATTTGAGGATTTAGCACAAAGATTGTAAATATAATCCGCCCCTTGTTTATTTGCAAACCCATTCGTCGTTTTTCGACTCATTAGTCAGTGTTACCGGACTGATTTTGTCTTCGTATATTCCCTTCTTAAACAGTTTTGACGTAAGGTACGTATAGAAAGAGCTTATTATGGTCCATTTTAAATTTATAAATGTAGTTTTCTTTTTTCTACTACCCATAACGCTTTGGGCTGCTCAAATCCACGGCACCATTTTGGACCGGAAAACGCACCATCCTCTGCCTGGCGCCAATATTTATATTGAGAACACAACCATAGGCGTTAGTAGTGATTTGCAGGGAAGTTTTTCTCTGACCATTCCCGATTCCCTTTCCGGAACGTACACGGTATTTTGCAGCTATGTGGGGTATCATGATGAAAGTCGTATCATTCGGCTACCTCTGCTACAAAATTTAACGCTATCTTTTCAATTAAAGGAATCGTTGTTATTAATGGATCAGATAGTCGTAACAGGTACGCGCAGTGAACGCTTTTTAAAAGATACGCCGGTTACCACACAGGTTATTAAAGGAGAAGCCTTAACCGAACGAGGCAGCACGAACCTGGCCGAAGTGCTTTCGGAAGCCACGGGCATCACAACGGAGTATAATCCCCGCTTTGGCAGTGGGATAGATCTACAGGGGTTCGACAGTAACCACATATTACTATTGATTAACGGCGTAAAGGCTATTGGCCGGTTAAATGGTGAGATGGATTTTAGCCAGTTTCAGGCAGCCAATATTGAACGTATTGAAGTGGTGAAAGGCGCCACTTCCGCTCAATACGGCAGTCAGGCTATGGGCGGCGTTATAAATATCATTACTAAGGAGCCGTTTGACTCTTCCGGTTTAAACGCATCACTGCGCTATGGTTCCTATAACCGCATTGATGCCGGATCCGCCGTACATTTTATGCTTGGAAACTGGCAACCACAGCTTAGGTTCAATTACCGTCATTCAGACGGATTCGATTTAGATAAATCGGATCAAAAGACCGATGGCCCTCATTACAATAAATATGACGCTGATTTTTCCGTAACACACAAAGGACCTTCTTCCACACATACTCAGCTTCGGACACGGTTTTTTATTGAAAACAAGGGCCAAATCCTTAACAATTTTTTTGAATCACGCACGGCAAATTCGCGTCAAACTATTTATTTACAAGATACCCGGCCCGCCGGTACATTATTTAATCTGCATAGCTCTGTCAGTTATTCCTTTTATAAACATACGTATGAAGAATTAGTACGCAGTAGTGGATTTGTTAAAGCCAGCGATCCCACAGAAAACGAATTGTTTAAAGCCAACTTTCAGGCATCCAAAACTATTTTTAATAATGATGTTCAGCTTGGGTATAATTTTGAAAAGGAATCCATCCAAAGCCAGCGTATTTCAGGAAACATTCGTCGCTCCGATTTGCACAGCCTGTATATTCTGGATGAATGGAAACCCTTTGCTTCCACTACCCTATTGAGCGGAATACGAATGGACTCCCATTCCATTTACGGCAATCATATTTCGCCGAAAATATCCCTGATGTGGGCTGCAACTCATACCAGCCGGATTCGTTTGGCGTATGGACAGGGCTTCCGGGCGCCATCATTTAAAGAATTATATCTAACCTTACATGTGGATGATGTAAACTTAACCATTACCGGTAATCCCGATTTAAAACCGGAAACGTCGGAATCGGTTAATCTGGATTATGAAATCTGGAATTCCGACAATTACCACACAAGGTTGAATCTGTTTTTTAACCGGATTACCAATTTAATCAACGATATCCGCATTCCTGCGGATGACGGTTCTCTCAGATACACCTATCATAATTTTTCACAAGCCAAAACCTGGGGCGTGGAATGGGATATGAAATATTTCCCCACCGATTTCTTCGAATTCACTTTGGGCTACCGCTATCTGAACAGTGTAGAGCTGCCGGAACATACACCGATTCCCGGTAAAATCATGCACAAGGGTCATGGTAGTATTTTGCTTAAATTCCCCTACAGCATGCGTCTCAATACAAGGGTACAATTTTTTGGCAGCCGAAATGATTCGTATATAGATGAATCCAGTAATACGGTTGTTCAGGTGCCATCCATTCCGGCATACTGGCTATCCCATGCCAACCTAAGCAAAACCTTTTCCAATGGCCTTATTTTTACAATCGGCGGAAGAAATTTAAGTAATTACATAAATATCCAATGGGGTCCTGTACCGGGACGAGAATGGTACACCGGTCTCTCATTTAATCTCTAACATAAGGAGGTGCACATGCACACTTTGTATCGTATCATCTTAGTAACACTTTTTGCCACTTTATTCTGGCAATGTTCCAGCACAACCGAACCGGCTGACCAGGGGAGTGAAAAAAGTACCGTTACCACTGCCAATGTTAAAACGGATGGCAGTCAGTATTTTTCCTTTTCCAGCGGCGAAGTCAGCTCTGCCGCAAATAACGGATATGATCTGGAATTTGCCGTTATCGGACTGACGGAAGAAGTCGAACCAAATAGCTGCCAATTCTTTGCCGTAGGTCAGTATCCGGTATTTAAAACCGGCGCGGGTGTTCAGTTGGCTTCCATAGCCGGAAATGATTTAGATGCGATTAACAATATTCCCGAAGATCTGTCTTTTTCCGCTGATGATACCACTGCGGCTCCGATAATTGGCAAAACCTGGTTTGACCAACAATACAATGTAAAACCGGATGTATTTGTTTTTAAGAACTGCCAGGGTCATTTTGGATTGATGCAAATAACCAAATACGATTTTGATCCCTCCACCTTCCATATTGTTTCGGTTCATTTTAAATACAAATACAATGCCGATGGTTCTACCGATTTCAGCGCAGCCACACTGGATTCGTTTGCCACTGCCAATGCGTATGAACAGACCCGTTATTTTTCACTGGCTTCCGGTGATGTGTCTTTCCCGTACGGAAACTGGGAATTTCGTTTAGAGGGATCCACTATCTGGCTTGGGCCAAATGTTCAGATGAAACGACTCGAAAACACAGATATTGAAGCGGTTACCTCTGTAACAAATGAGGGCTTTACCATGGATGATGTTAAACATTTTGTTTCTGAGGGTTGGTACGATTCTGATGAAACGCACCACGTTATTCCGAATGATTTGATCTATTTTGCCAAACTAAGCGATGGAAAAATCGCAGCCTTTCGGGTAGTGAACTACTATGATTCTCAGGGCATTTCGGGATCGTTTACGTTTGAATGGAAATATTTGAATTAATGGGATCCATATTAAGCCGTCTGAGCAATCGGGCGGCTTTTTGCTATTTGCTTTGTATGGGGGTTGGAGTTTATGTTCCCGTCATTGTTCAACGAAATAAAGATTTACAAAAATGAAAGCCCTTGCCGCTGTTATGCCGGCCTTATGGCCCTCTCTGCACTTTTTCTGGAATGCATCCCAATGCGACACCATCGTTCTGACCGATCATTTTCAGTACACTAAACGTTCGGCAGCCACTACCTCCGCACCTTTACAAGTTTCACAGTCCGCTTTGCGTATTCCTGTAAAGCACCTCAAAACAGCGGCGCCTGTTTCGGAGAAGGTGATCGATGCAAATAGTTTGTGGCATAAAAAACACATGCACACCATCCGCCATCTCTTTCACAACACGCCCTATGCTTACTATTACCTGCCCACACTGGAAGAACTCTTTAATCAGAAAGAAACCTCATTAAGCGATTTTCTGTTGAACACAACCCGGCAACTTATGACTTGGCTTGGTATAAAGGCTAACCTTGTACGCTCATCGGAATTGTTCCATACGGGCAGCCACGAAACATTACTCCACAACTGGTGTGAAACATTTGGATGCGATACCTGCCTGACTGAAGCCGATATTTTAAACAAACAATTCATAAATCGGGATGTTCTAAAAAAGGCCGAAATCCTTTGCCGGGCCTTTGAACCTCTTCCGGAATATCATATTCTGCACTCGAATCGTAATTTATCTATTCTGTCTTTTTTAATGGATTACGGCCCGGAAGCAGGTTATATCATCCGGCAATATTTGTCTTCTTAAGATAAAGTTTCCTATATTCAGGTATGGCAGAAATTCTTAAAAGTCCCTGTATTATCCTGCGTTCTATGCGTTGGCAGGAATCCAGTAAAATAGTAACCGTGTACGCGCGGGAATGGGGTAAAACCGGCCTCATTGCCAAAGGCGCCTTCCGGCCTAAAAGCCCTTTTGCAGGAAAACTGGAAAGCCTGAATCTGGCCGAAGTGATTATTTCGCACAAAGATACCCGCCAGTTACAAATTTTAACCGATATCCGGATACTGCATTCCTTTAACCACCTGCGCCTCCAAGCGGATGCACTGGCATACGGCCTGGCTATCTTGGAAGTTTTGGATCAAACCTTGGAAGAGCATCAGGCGGATACTGTCTTTTTTGATTTCAGCGCTTTTATGCTGCAAAGTCTGGAACGCACAAAACGACCCGAAGTGGTGTTTTGGTATTTTATCTTAAAGCTATCCTCTTTTCTTGGATTCCGGCCGCAACTTCAATCCTGCCATTCCTGCCAGGCAACATCCAGCACCGGAAAGGCTACTTTTAACCTCGCAAATGGTTCTGTTTTTTGCGCTGCCTGTTCATCCAATTCAGTAGGCGGTGTACAAATTTCGAACACGGAATGGCAATTTTTAAAACACCTGCAAACTTTCCCCCATAAAAAGATTGCCCAATTCCCGGATTCCTTTGAATCATCCCACCACTATACCACCTTGCTGTTGGATTACCTCAACCTTCATCTCGAAAAACAGCTTAATCTGCGCTCATTGGAATTGCTTTAGATTTGGATGGTAGTTGTTCAGTTATTAGTTATTAGTTATTAGGTTATTGTGTTGATAGGTATTGGGAACCGGGAACTGGGAATTGGAAATTGAATTCATTCGGGTTAGAAAAAAATTAGAACTTTCATCCCAAAACCGTTAAATTTAGCGGATTCATTAAAAGTAAACTATTTTACGCAGGAGACAAAGGTGGCAAAAGGTAAAGACAATACAATGGATAAACTGGTGTCGCTGGCCAAACGGCGCGGCTTCATTTTTCAGAGCAGTGAAATTTACGGTGGGATTAATTCCTGTTACGATTACGGTCCGCTCGGTGTGGAGATGAAACGAAATATTAAAGAACTGTGGTGGAAGGCCATGGTGTACGAACGCGACGACGTGGAAGGTATTGACGCCAGCATTTTAATGCATCCCAAAGTATGGGAAGCCTCCGGCCACGTGGAAGGATTTACCGATCCTATGGTGGATTGTAAAATTTGTAAAAGCCGTTTCCGCGAAGATCAAATCGATTTGAGCAAACCCTGCCCGGTGTGCGGCAATAAAAATACGTTTACGGAAGCACGTAATTTTAACCTGATGTTCAAAACCTTTATGGGACCGCTGGAAGACTCTGCCAACGTGGTTTATCTGCGTCCGGAAACAGCGCAGGGTATTTTTGTGAATTTTCACAATGTGCGCGAAGCGGCCCGCCGCAGGCTTCCCTTTGGCATTGCGCAAATTGGTAAGGCCTTTCGCAATGAAATCACTCCCGGAAATTATATTTTCCGTACCCGTGAATTCGAACAAATGGAAATGCAGTTTTTTGTCCGTCCCGATGAGGATGAAAAATGGTTTGAATACTGGAAACAAACCCGGCGCGAGTGGTACAATCGTCTCGGTCTGAATCCGGATAAACTGCGCTTTCATCCGCACGGCGAAAATGAACTGGCTCATTACGCTAAAGCCGCTTTTGATATTGAATATGAATTTCCGTTTGGCTGGAATGAGATCG
>JANTHG010000109.1 GCA_024762535.1 Calditrichaceae bacterium | reverse complement strand
AAAGCGGCCGTTCCATTCGCCCTGCCACTTAAGCGCATCTCCCTGTCCGGGCCATCCGGCCAGAGGCCATGATTCCGGATGGTTACTCATAGCCGGATATTCCGACAACTCATTAAAATAGCCATAAACCGGATAGAGTCCCCATTCTACCGTACCCGTAGGATTGGTATCCATTTCTTCCCTGTAACTGGTTTGTAAGAAATAGAGCTCATGGTCATAGTTACCGGCTGCAATGTCGTTAGGATCCGTTACGGGAATGGAATCATTTTTAATATAGACCTTTGCGCCAATGAGCAAGGCAATCCCATCCAACATGCGCACACCGTTATCCGTATTTGGCCAACGTGACCACTGCGATCCACGATAAGTTGCTGTCCATTTGGCCAATTCAGTCGTATTTTGAAAATACAAGAGAATTCGGTTCCCAGTCATATAGCCTTCACGTTCGGCTTCAATATCACCGGCAGGATCATCGGGACCTTCGTAGGGTTTCCCCTGACCAAAGAGCCAACCGCTTGCCAACAGTATAAATAATAATAACCAGTTCATGTTTTTCATTCTATCTTCCTTACCTATTCTTAATAAACTATTCGGATATACTGAATATCACGGTTAAAACGAAATACCAAAACCCAGTTTTACCATCCGCGGAGCTGAGTAGGCGGATGGATTATGAATGCGATCGTAATAGGTATTAAAATCGCTGCGATGATTTTCCAAATCCGTTTGCTGAACAATATCGGTATAGGGCTGCCCTGTTGAGCCATAGACCCAGGCAGCATTAAGCCGGTCCAGTAAATTATATACCGAAAGTGTCAGTTTTCCTTTTAAGTCGGCAAATAAATCGAACGTGTAATAACTGCTTAAATCCACGGAATAGGAACCGGGAGAAGGTGCATTGTTCGGATACAAATTAACCCTGGAAACGGGATTGAGGATAATCGGTTGCCAGGTGTAGGGCGTTCCGGAGTTATAATAACCGGTTAAAGTTGCTCCGTAATTTTCTTTGTAATATCCAACCGTGGCATTCAGCGTATGCCGTTGGTCCCAGCTCATAGGAATAAGCCGGTTCACCGGATCCTGACTGGCGCCGGCTCTGGTAAATGTTTGAACCGGGTTATCCGCATTACCGCGGGTATATTGTAAGGTATAATTCAAACTAAATTTCAAGGCCTCGTAGGCATAATCAAATTTAAGTTCCAGACCTCTTGAATTACCGTAATCTTTATTGGTATACAGACCATATTCAATTTGATTAAACGTACTGATAACTTTCGTACTTAACAGGGAATAAATATCCCGATAATAGAGTGAAACTTCTAACCAAACATTCTGAACCACTTCCTGAGACAAGCCTATTTCGTATTGCACGGTTTTTTGAGCTTTGAGTTGCGGGTTACCCATAGTGGTGGCATAATCCGCCGGATACACTAAATGGGAATGGTTCTGGTACATGGCGTACATGGGCGGCATCTGGAAAAAATGGCCGTAACTGAAATGTAAAATAGCCGCTTTCCCCAACTGATAGGCCAGACCAAAACGAGGACTTAGCTGCATTTGCGGTTTAGCATCCGGATAGGCGGACATGCGCTCCGGATCCGGAATAGGATTTCCATTGTCATCTAAAAGTAAATTACCATCCGAATCCTTCAGATAAAAATTCAACTGGTTAGCCGGATTTCTTAACTGGGAGGGATAGGTCGATTTGGGATCGAAATAATCAAATCGCAAACCAATATTCAGCACCATATCACTAAATTCCATTTTATCCTGAAGATAAGCGGAAAGCTCAATGGGCTTTACATTGTAAATATCGGAATAGACCGAATTATCCGGGAAAATGGTTGGTTTATAATTATAGTACACCCGTTTCCCGTTTTCGTCATAGTAATATTCACCCAATTCTTCATTGGTTTTGGTAGAATCGTTCCGTACCGGCGTCCATTGATTTTTAAGATCATGCATGGTATACTGAAAGCCGGTTTTCAGGGAATGCTGATCGGTTACCTGCCAGGTTAGATCGAATTTGGCATTATAATCTTTTTGCCAGGTTTCGCTATGATCTTTCATTTGCCCGCCGGTAAAAAAACCTGTTTCCGCTACATTTCCGGCAAACGCATCATAAACATAGCCGGAGTCCTGCGGATTCTTAAATAAATAATATCCGTTATAATTATTCAAATAGGAAAACTTTGCTTCGTAAAACGCATTATTGGAAAGCATCTGGTTTAAGGATAACGTAAGCATATCGGTTGTGCGATAGCTGGTTGCTCTGCCAAAGGGATTATATTTAAAGGTATGAATGTAAGGATGCCATTCATCATTGTTATGGGTATATAAAAGGGATGTTTTAATATTATCGGAAAATTTATAGGTTAATTTTCCCAGAGCGGAAAAATTAATGGAATTAGCCATGGGCACAAAAGATCCGTCGCCACTGTGTTCACTATACCATCCTGCCGGATCGGTAGAAGTATAATCGCTGTAATCATCCACATCAAAACGATGAATTCCGTTTAAATACCCATTGTTATTTTGATAGCGGGTATTCACAAAATAGAATAATTTGCCGGCCACAAGCGGGCCGCTTATCTGAAATTTGTAATCCTGATTTCGGTTTAGTTCCGAATCATCCAAACCGATAAAAATATTTTTATGGGAAGTAAAATAATTAGCTAAATTGCCAAACACACTAACCGAAAGCTTATCGCCACCATCTTTGGTTACGGCATTAACCACGCCGCTCATGGCCCGGCCATATTCGGCATTAAAGGTACCTGTAATAATTTCCAGATCTTCGATGGATTCCGTTTCCAGTTCCACCACCCTGCCGGCACCGCCAAACGCATCGTTTACCTGCAAACCATCCACCATGTACGAAACTTCGGTGCTACGGCCGCCCCTAAAATGGCCATTCACTACTCCTGCCTGCATAGCCACAACCGCTCCGAGGTTTTCCACAGGCAATACATCCATCTGGTCGGATGAAACCGTGGACATGGAACTGGTGAGGTCCTTTTTGGCTGATATTTTATCAGCCTTCACTTCAATAACATCCCCTTCCATAATGGCTGGTTGCAGCTTTGCTTTAATAAAGGAAGTTCGATTGACCGATACCCTAAAATCAACCATTTTCTGAGTTTGATAGCCAACCATCTGAATGACAACTGTATATTTACCGGGTGGAATATTGATAATAAAAAAATCCCCGTCAACGCCAACCGCTGCGCCGTAACTGGTATTTTCCAGATAAACATTAGCACCTGCCAGCGGTTCGCCGGTAGAAGCATCTTCCACCATTCCGGCAATTTTACCGGTCGTTTGCGCATAAACATTTCCTGCGAAAAAGAATACAATTAACACTAACGCGGGTGCCATTCGCCAGCTTTTTTGTAGATTATTCACCCGGAACTCCTTTACATAAAAAACAGACAGCCCGCCATAAGGCGGACTGCCCGATTGATTATTTAACTAACAACATTTTCTTTGTCTGAACAAAATTTCCTGCTTTTATTTGATAAAAATAAACGCCGGAAGTAAGCGTGTGCGCATCAAAATTAACCTGATGTACTCCCGCTGTTTGCTTGGCATTCACTAAGGTTTTGACCTCCTGGCCAAGCACATTATAAACCGTTAAAGTAACCTTTGCATTAGCTGCCAAACTATACTGAATCATAGTAGTTGGGTTAAACGGATTCGGATAATTCTGTTCCAACTTGTATGTATTCGCCACACCAGTAGCCGGCTTATCATTCATTCCGGTAACCGTTGTATCCCCAATCCAGGTAAAGGTCCATTCATGCTGATTCAAATAGGCCTGATCACGGTTGTTGGGCGACCAGCTCAGGTTATTATTACCGCCATCGTTATCATTGTCATGGAAAACCAGATCGAAACGCAGGCGCATACCGTTTTTAGGATGGAAACGTGCATCATCACCAAAAGCGATAGAATCCAGAGCAATTTTAGCTTCCAGTGAATAATCCGCACCGCTATAATCGGTAAAGAAATAATTCGGGTCATCCGGTGTCAATTCCGGTGTTTCAGCCAAATCGTTATACGCATTTTTATATTCGTTATAATAACGGTCTTTCAAGAAAATCAATTTGTAATCCGGTTCTGCGCCGCGACTGGCAGAAGGGCCAATATCATGGATAGGTTTACCGTTCTGATCCCATAAGCCAATAAAAAATTCAAAGGCATCTTGTGTCCACCAGGTAGAAACCATGGCCGGATCATAAGTAAAAATATTATCGATCACATCAGCTGCCACATATAGATAATCTTCATCCATCGCCAAATATACGGTAGCGGTTAAATCATCATCATTATCGAAGCTGCCGGCAGCCGTATTGTTTAAAGACGGTTTAATGATCCAGGGCATAATGCCGGCCCACTCGTCAAACGATCCGTCAGCCACAAATCCGGCAGGCGCATGATTGGCAATAGTAGGAACACCCTGCCCTACATTGGTTACAGCATCGGAAACGCCTGCTTCACCTACATTACCGGCTGCATCTACACATTCCACAGCATAATAATAGGTCACATTTTTATCCTGCAAAGGATAGTACAAATAATGGGTAACGCTGCCGACACCCTCGGCCACTCCTGAAGCAACGACCTCAACCGACGGGTCATTAACGTCGGTAATGGGAGATGCGCTGGCATATACATTATACGTTTCACCTGTTTCATTATCCAATTCTGTCCAGTAAACCAGATTATACAAATCACCCGGAGCAGCGCCAACACCGGTTACCTGCGCGGGCGGTTCCCAGTCAAATTCGGGATTCCCTGTCCAGATATCATCAAAATAAATGGTTTTACCATGAAAATCTTGTCCGGTACTAACAATAGCGAATCCATTCACTTTTGTAGAATCAAATTCGCCGTCTACCATACCATTCGTTGCGTTATCCCACACACCGGCAAAACGGTCAAAAGCTGCCAGAGGTACTTTAACCTGTTTCCAGGTACCGTCGTAATTCATATCCGCTTCAGCCAGGTTGTATGTAGCCTGGAAGGCATAATCTCCGGTACCGTCGCCATCTTCATCCGGATCGGAAAATACCAGCGTTAAATCTCCAAGTCCCGCTTCCGCCTTAATTTTAAACTGCACAGAATCCGTTGACCAGTTGAATACCATATTACGGGGTTTATCCAAATCAAAATTCAAGCCATCCCAGGCATCGCCATCGTGGTATTTGATTGAATTGGTTCCGGGGGTAAAGGCTTCTTCGTCGGTAATTTCTGCAGCGCCGCTCCAACCCACATGCATATTAACAGAAGACGGGGTAGATTTACCGTTGAAAAAAACCAAATTAACCGGCGCCACTCCTTCGAGTTGCAACTGATCGATAATAATTACACCGGAAACCGTATCATCCGGTTGTTGATATAAACCACCACTCTGAGAAAATTCGAAGGTATATCCTTGTATTTTATCTAAGTCCAGCACACCATTTCCGTAAAACAATCCCCAATCGGAACCAGGCAGCCAAAAGCCGGTACTGCTCATGGAACCCACATCTTCCATTTTCACATCTACTTTGTGCCAGCCGGGGGCATCATCCAAAATATAATGGTGCGAAATCCAGGCTTCGTAATTATCGCCGGTAGTACCGGGCCCCACATCATTCAGTGTTAAGCGAAATTCAACCTGACCGCTGTGTGATTGCGCCACTTCATTGTAATACCAAAAGGTAATGTCTGTGTATAAGGAAAAATCGTACACACTGCCCGAATCGGGATTAGTGTTCGTTAGTCCAATCCAACCGCCATATAAATCATAGGCTTCATTTTGCCATTCGATGCGCAAAGCGCCGCTTCCTTCCTGAACGGTTGTGGTTTCCAACGAAGGATGCACATACGTGTGGTTCTCATCATCATTGCCGTAGACGGACCAGGCAAGAGTGTCTAATGGTGCATCAAAACTATCCAGCACCATTTGGGCGTTCACCAAATAGGGAACAATAAATCCAAGTCCGATAAAAAGTAGGATTTTTTTCATATCCAGCCTCCATAAAAAGGGTTTAACTTCATTAATTGAGATAATGGTTTTTCCTCCTTTCACGAATTTTTAAAAGCCATCCTTCCTGTGTTATTTATCCTTTTTATCTTACAATTTGATAATCCGAAAACATTTCCCGAATGGCCAAGGTAGCCGCACCTAGCAAACGGGGCCGAATTTTAAGTGAACTGGGCAAAATCTCCAGCGTACGGGAAAGATGAAAAAGATCGTTGGCTTTTACCGAATTCATAATTTCCGGATAAATAAGGTCCCAGGCCTGACTGATTTTCCCGCCAATCACAACGGCCTGAGGATCAACAGCTTTAACAATGTTGGCTATTCCTTTGCCCAGGTAATTCCCTGTTTCCTTAAAGGTACGTATCGCATCTGCATTACCTTGTCGCGCCAATGCCAATAATTCTGTAAGATTTACATCATCCGAATGAGCTCCGGCTGATTGTCGTTTTTTAAAGCGCTTTACTGTAGCGCGATCCGAGGCATATACTTCAAGACAACCATGATTTCCACAGCTACAAAGTTCCCCATTCTCAAATAAGGTAGTATGTCCGAATTCCCCGGCGGAATGATTAAAACCATCCAAAAGTTTTCTGTTCACAACGATTCCGGCTCCAATACCAATCCCCACAGAGAGAAAAACAAAATCATGAATTTGCTTAATCCGACCTTCACCAAACCAGAGTTCAGCAAGCGCAGATGCTTTCGCATCATTTTCAAAACGGAAATCAACCTGTTCCGGCAGATAACGGCGCAGGATCTCACCTATTTCCAAATCATGCCAATCCAGATTTGGCGCTACATGAACAAATTCCCTGGCCCGGTCCACAATACCGGCCACACTCACCCCAACGCCTTCCAGCGTTTCGATTCCGGTTCGCTTCTGCAGTTTACGGAGGTAATCAGCCGCATTTTTCAGTAATTTTTCCGGCTCATTATCAGGATAGGATGAAAAACGCATTTTCTGGATCATATTCCCATTAATATCCACAATAGCAACCCTGCTTACTACGGAATCAATATTAATTGCTCCCACAAAATGAGTTCCTTGTTTCAGGCTAAGCTGAATAGGATTGCGTCCGGGATTCTGATCTTGCAATTCCTGCTCGGCTATTAAATTTTCTGTGATAAGATCATTTACGATACTGGAAACCGTACTTTTATTCAAACCCGTTGTGCGTGCGATATCCACGCGCGATATGGGCTGACGGGTACGAATTAGATTGAGAATAGCCGAGCGGTTAATGCTGCGCACCATTTTGGCATTCCCACCAATCACATGTGATTTAGCAGCTGTCATAAGAATTCTCTTGCCACAATGTCAATGGATATAGAATATGCTGAACTTAATTTTTCATACCATCATAAAAAAGCAGCCCGCTGCTTAGCGGGCTGCTTAGTTTGATTATTTAATCAACAACATTTTTTTGGTTTGAGTAAACTGCCCGGTTTTGATTTGATAAAAATAGACGCCGGATGAAAAACCTTGTCCATTAAACGTTATCTGATGCGATCCAACTGTTTCGTTCGCTTTTACCAACGTTTTTACTTTCTTGCCTAATACATTGAATACCGTAATCTCTACACGAGAATTTTTTGCAAGATTGTATTTAATGGTTGTAGTTGGATTGAAGGGATTGGGGTAGTTTTGTTCCAGTTTGTAGGAATAAGCTACAGGAATACTCTTATCAGAAATACCTGTTACTGTGGTATCACCAATCCATGTATGGGTCCACTGATGCTGATCTAAATAGGCCAAATCCCTATTATTAGGAGACCAGGATAAATTATTACTTCCTGCGTCATTATCGTTATCGTGGAATACTAAATCAAACATGATACGCATCCCATTTTGGGGATGAAAGCGGGCATCATCACCAAATGCAATCGAATCCAAAGATATTTTGGCCTCGAGTGAATAATCGGCTCCACTATAATCCGTGAAAAAATAATCAGGATCATCTGGTGTCATTTCGGGTGTATTTCCAAGATTATAAAAATTATTTTTGTATTCACTGTAGAAGCGATCTTTTAGGAAAATAAATTTGTAATCCGGCTCTTCCCCACGGCTATCTGCAGGTCCTTTTTTATGAATCGCTTTCCCGTTTTGATCCCATAAACCAAGGTAAAGTTCGAAGGCATCCTGAGTCCACCAACTGACAGCAGGGTCATAGGTAAAAATATTGTCAATCACATCGGCGGCAACATACAGATAGTCGTCATCCATAGCGAGATAAACTGTCGCAGATAAATCGTCGTCATTATCAAACGAACCTGCAGCAACATTATTTTCGGAAGGTTTAAGAGTCCAAGGTGTAATATTTGCCCATTCCTCGAAAGTACCATCAGCGTTAAACCCGGCAGGTGCAAGGTTGGCAATAGTGGGAACACCCTGTCCCATATTGGTAACAGCTTCGGAAAAACCAGGCGCACCCACATTCCCTGCTGCATCAACACATTCTACGGCATAATAGGATGTTATGTTTTTATCATGGAGTGGATAATATAAACGATGGGTTACGCTGCCAACACCTTCATATACACCCGAAGCAATCATTTCTACACCCGGATCATTTATATCAGTGATGGGAGACATGCTGGCATAAACATTGTAACTTTCACCTTCTTCATCGGGAACATCAGTCCAGTACACTAAATTATAGTATTCAGCAGGTACCGCCCCTACTCCGGTTACAGTATCCGGAGCTTCCCAGTCAAAATCCGGAGTTCCGGTCCAAATATCATCCAAATAAATAACCGTACCCGCTACGCCAGATGCTTCAGCCATTATCTGGAATACAGTTACATGAGTAGAATCAAAATTACTGGTTCCATCTTCATATACCAATTCATTGAGTTTAAAGGCATAATTATGCCAGGTGTCATCAGCAATGGGATCAAAGGTTTGACCCAGTTTAGCAGCACCATCTTCAAATTGTACACGTAAAGCGCCCGTACCGGCAGGTGCTTTTAATTTAAAATGGAGGGAATCTTTCGGCCATGAACCTATAAAATTAGCAGGCGGGTCAATATTCCAGCCGGCACCGGTCCAGCCATTACCCCATTCATTACCCTGAGTCCATTTAACAGCATTCGTTCCGGGAGTCGCTCCGGTTCCTTCTTCTACTTCCAAAGAGGATTGCCCCCAAGTAAATGCACTTAAGCTTGGTGTTACAGTCATTCCATTAAATACTACAAAATTGATGCCCTGTAATCCACGAAGGGCTATTTGATCAATAATAATTGATCCTTCTGAATAATCGCCTTCACCACCTCCGGCAATTGAAAACTCAAAGGAAAAACCTTTAATCTTATCTTTATCAAGCTGATCATTTCCGCTGATACCGGACCATCCTGTGTAGGTAAAGCCAGTTCCATCCCAGGTATCTGTTCGCTTTAAGACCAACGTTTCACGATGCCAACCGGGTTCATTATCCAATATGTAGTGAAAGGAATAATAATGCTCAAGTTCATCCACAGTGTATGTATTATTACCATCAACCGAATTGCTCACATCGTACAAATTAAAACGGAGATGTACCTTGCCTTCTTCGGTTTGCTTTTCGGCAACATAATAATCAAACGAAATGGAATCATAAGCTGACCAGTCATAAACCGCATTGGAATCCGGATTGTAATGTTCAATTTTAGCATATCCACCCCAAGATTCTATGTTCAGAGCCCTGTAATCCAGTTTCATTGCCAGGCTGCCTTCCGAAACAGGAGAATCCACATAGCTAATATTGACATAACTCAAAGTATCCGGAGCACTTTCTGAGATTTCATGCCCCCAATATGAGGTATCAGCATTCGTTTCTGCCGATTCAAAATCATTAATGATCCCGATTTGTGCAAACAAAACAATCGGAAAAATGAGTAAAAAACTTACCATTTGTAAATACTTGCTCATCCTTACCTCCTCAATTAATAAATGTACCTTTTAATTAGAATAACACCATTTGTTTATGTTAAAAAAATCCATTATACAAAAATACCGTTAAACATAACGATCTGGTTTTGTGCAGATTAGGATTGGAAATAAAACTATTTTAATAGATAGATTCAGAATCGATTTATAATAATTATCCGAGAATAGCATAAAAGGACCAGCGCTGTTTAGTTGGTTGTTCAAATAAACTAAAGTTAGTT
>JANTHG010000108.1 GCA_024762535.1 Calditrichaceae bacterium | reverse complement strand
GGGAAGATAAAACGTCCCGTAGCGTCAATGATTTGGTCTGCCGTAGCGCTGACCTGTTCGCCAATCTCTTTAATTTTTCCGTCTTCAATGAGAATATTCCATTTGCCGCCGGATTGAGGCAGTACCACCTTACCGTTTTGGATTAGAATGCGTTTCATGTTGTTTCTCTCGTTAAACTGATGAAAGAAATTTACACAGGATTCATTTAAAAACAATGGAAAACAATTGGCAAATGGGATACAAGGACAGTTTTTTGGGCTATTCTATTTCATAATGGTCCGGTTAACCGAATAGCTGTCATCGCAAGGACGAGGGAAGGGCGTCATCACGAACGACGAAGGAGTGAAGTGATCCCCAATGGGATTGCTTCGCCCGAGCATTCGCATCTTGCTTATTTAAAGCACAGGGCTCGCAATGACGGTGCTTTCTGAGGGGATTGCTTCATCCCGCTTGCGCGGGATTCGCAATGACGAAGGTTATTTTCTTGACTGTCGTTTACGGGAATTTAGGCGAATACTAATGACACCAAAAAATTGTATCTTCTGCCTTTTACAACCCCCCAGCCCCCTTTTTTAAGGGGGAATAGTTGTGACGTGCTTTTTATGAAGTTGATTTCTCCTGCGTATAAAAGATTCATAATAACGCCCGGCAAGTGCTCAGTGCAGTTCCCAGTTCCCAACAACCCAATAACCCAATAACCTATTAACTTAACAACTCAACCCCATTCCCCAATTCTAAGAAATAACTCACTTTCTGTTTGAAAAGAAGATGAATATTGTTAATTTTGCAAAGCTATGAATCAACTATCCGGGAGTAACCATGTTTAAAACAACTCTGATTTTTCTGTTCACTTTTTCTCTTGTATTTGCTCAAAATAAAATTTTAACCATGCAGGAAGCCATCCTCGGCAGCCGCGACTCGTTGAAGCTTGAAAATATCAATGGCCTGCAGTGGAAGGGTGATTCCAACACCCTGGTTTATGTGGATTCCCTGAACAAAGATTTCGGCCTGATTAGCCGACAGGCCGCCTCGGATGACCGTCAATTATTACTTTCGCTGGATTCCCTGAACGCGGCCATGGAAGCGAGCGGCCTGGGAGGGGTGACGCGATTTCCCGGCATTACCTGGCTTGATGGGACGCGTTTTCGTTTCTTCCAAAAAAATAAATTGCTGGTGTTCGATTTTAATTCGGGAAAGATTACGGTTGCAAACAGCTTTGACGTGGATGGGAAAAACCGTGATGTGGAACCGCATTCCCTGAAAATGGCCTATGTGAAGCAAAATAACCTTTACATCGCCTACGACGCGGAACAAACCGTACAGATTACCTTTGACACGGAAGACGGTATTTCCAACGGGAATAATACGGTGCACCGGAATGAATTTGGCATTTACAAGGGAACGTTCTGGTCGCCTAAAGGGAATTTTTTGGCCTACTACCATCTGGACCGGCGGATGGTAACCCAATACCCACTGGTGGATTTGGATTCGAGGCCGGCAAAGGTGCGCGAAATCCGCTATCCTATGAACGGTATGACCAGCGAACAGGTACAGGTGGCGGTGTACAACCTGAACACCGGTTCCACTACTTATCTGCAAACCGGACAGCCGGCTGACCAGTATCTGCCGCATGTGAGCTGGAGTCCCGATGAAAAATATCTTTACGTGGCGCATCTGAACCGCGACCAGAATCACCTGAAATTGGTAAAATACGATGCCTATTCCGGCCGGGCGCTTGGTGTGCTGTTTGAAGAGCGCAATCCAAAATGGGTGGAACCGGAACACGGCCTGCTGTTTGTGCCGGAACATCCGCAACGCTTTGTGTGGATTTCCAAAAAAGACGGCTATAATCATCCCTGGCTCTATAGCGTAAACGGCAAACCCATTCGCAACCTTTTTGATAAAAAACAGGATATGACCCGTTTTATCGGTTTCAGTAAAAATGGTGCGT
The DNA here is from genome assembly GCA_024762535.1 of Calditrichaceae bacterium. GTDB lineage: Bacteria > Calditrichota > Calditrichia > Calditrichales > Calditrichaceae > JANTHG01. The sequence goes on along the minus strand of JANTHG010000108.1, from coordinate 8,270 downwards.
ATGCCTTTTTTGAAGCGGCCTCTACTGACGGGTTGCAGCGTCAGGCCTATCGTGTGAGCCTGAAGTCCGGCCATCTTGTTCAGCTTACACGTTCGGCGGGCGTTCACTACACCAGTCCATCCAAAGACGGTTCGTATCTGATAGACCGTTTCAGCAACCACACTACTCCGCGCACGATTTCGGTGCTGGATAAAAAGGGAAACGTGGTGCAAACGCTGTTAAAGGCTGACAATCCTTTAATGGATTATAAATTGGGTGAATTAAAACTGCTGAAAATTAAAAATAATGAAGGAATCGATTTAAACGCGCGCCTAATTTTACCTGCGGATTTTGATGCTGCTAAAAAATATCCGGTGATTGTGTATGTGTACGGCGGACCGCACGGGCAGATGATTACCGACCGCTGGCTGAGCGGCTGGCCGTTGTGGTTTCAGTATATGGCGGAACGGGGTTTTATTATTTTTACGCTGGATAATCGCGGTACCAATGCCCGCGGACTGGATTTTGAACAGGCCATCCACCGTCAGTTGGGTACTGTGGAAGTGGAAGACCAGATGGCAGGCGTAAATTATCTGAAATCACTGGCGTATGTGGATACGAACCGCATTGGTGTGCACGGCTGGAGTTACGGCGGCTTTATGACGATTTCGTTACTGACCCGGCAGCCGGGCGTTTTTAAAGTGGGAGTGGCCGGCGGCCCGGTGATTGACTGGCGCTATTACGAAGTGATGTACGGCGAACGCTATATGGACACACCGCAAAGCAATAAAGAGGGCTTTGATAAAGCGAATCTGCTCAATTATGTGCAAAATCTCGATGCGCATTTGCTGATTATTCACGGCGCGGTGGACCCCACTGTGGTTTGGCAAAACAGTCTGCTGTATCTGCGTAAGGCAATCGATTTGGGTAAGCAACTGGACTATTTTGTCTATCCCGGCGATGAACATAATATGCGCGGTACAGACCGAGTGCATCTGTACCAGAAGATTACGGATTATTTTATGCTGCACCTTTAACAATTTTAGATGGTGAATTTTAGATGTTAAATTAAAGCGCTTCTGCAGGAAAGCGTGAGGAAACGGGGAAAAAGATTGCCACTGCATTCTAAATTCATCCGTCTGGATATTAGTGAAGCCATGCGCAGCGAAGCGCGCTATCATGCTGTCCGGCGTACCAAACGAATAGTGCGCCGATTTGATGCGGGTTCGGCGCCTCTTTCGGATGTGGAACGAAATTATCTTGGAGCGCTTGGTGAGTTGCTGGTAAAGTCGTATTTGCATCAATCCATTGAATTAATGGATAATTATGATAACGGACAACCGGATTCCGGAGATATCCGGATAGAGAATTTAATGTATGATGTCAAGAGTGAAGCGCTGCCCATGAGCTTCTTTAAAAAAGTGTATGCCGGAGCGTTGCTGCCTTACGAACCTTACGGCTGTCGTGTGTACACGGTTTCGCATCTTAAACATTTGAAAAAATATACGGGTGGAATCATTTTTACGGCGTTTCCCATTCCGGATGATGCAAAGGAAGACCGTCGTGAAGGGGAATTACGTGAAGAGATTATTTCGTACATGCATCCGGGCTTGATTTTGGGATATGTTAAACCGGCTGATTTTACAGGTAAAACAGCGCAGGAATGGAGTCCACCGCATCCTGTAACAGGGCGCAGCTTTCGCTACAACTCAGCCAATATTGTTTTTCCGCTCAAGGAATTACGGTCAGTAAAAGAATTGCTTTAAATGCGATTTAGTGCAGCAGGTGGTGCAGGGTGATTTGAATAAAAATGGTAATAAGCAAAATTGCCAATACCATCCCATAAAATTTTACGTTTTTTAATTTTTTTCCATATTTCACTATGCCCAATTCCTTTTGTTAAGGCCTGCGCAGCAACAGATATATTCCGCCGAACAGCAAAACAAGCGGCAATAACGGTCCTGCGAGGGCCAGCGGTAAAACAATTAATCCGGCTAATCCGGCGACCAAACCCACTGGAATCAGTACCAGCCAGACAATAATAGCTGCCACTGCCAAGGCCAGTAATTTAATAGGAATTGCCAGCATATAAAAGCCCACATGTAAAATAATAGCCAGTAATTTAATAAAGATTACAGCCAGTAAAATCATTAACAATACACTTATTAAGCCCATTTATTCCTCCTTCTGCGAAATATGTTTTATTTACGCAAATGGATGTAAAAAGATTCACTAACGGTGGATAAAAATCCGGAATGCACGACCCGGTATGTTCATCTTTTTACTGTGAATCTTTTTGCCGCTCCAGGCATCCAGGCTTCCCTGAAGCGAGGTGAGCGCAATGGGTTGTTCGGCATTGCTGCGATTGAAAAAAAGTAATGCCGATGCTTTATTTGATTTACGTGAAAAGGCAAAAACCGCATCTGTGCTCAACTCCGTCCGCAATTGCAGGCTGCCGGTTTTCAGTACCGGATAGGTATTTCGCAGCTGAATTAATTTTTTATAGAATTCAAATAAGCTCCGGTCAAAGCGGTTGACATCCCGCGGCCTGGTTCTTCCTTTTAAAGGATGATGGGTCTCGTCGGCAAAGGACATTTCCGGCCACAACATGGGTTTACGATCGTCCGGGTCGTCCGCGCCCCACATACCGGCTTCGGTTCCGTAGTAAATCATGGGCGCCCCTCTAAAGGTAAACTGAAAGGCCGCTACTTGTTTTAATATTTCCCATTCCGCTTTGTTGGGTTTGCGTACCTTGTACGAGGGATTGTCACGCGGGCCGGCCAGCCGGTCGTAATTGCGGTCCGGATTTACAATAATTGAACTTAGGCGGTCCGTGTCGTGCGAATCCATTAAATTCCAAAGCAGGCCGGAGGTGTACGCGCCGTAATTTTCTTTGATGGTTTTCAAGCGTTCACCAAATTCCTTTGCGCTTATTTTTTTCTGTTGATTGATAAAATAAGCCTGAACCGCCTGGGAAAAGAGGTAATTCATGGTGCCGTCAAAGGCTTTGTTATGAATCCATTTGGAAGCGTCGTGCCATATTTCGGCCACGGTGATGGCTTGCGGATTAACGGATTTGACCAGTGCATTCCATTCCACCCAAAAGGGCATGGCCACTTCTTCAGCCACATCGAGCCGCCAGCCGTCGACACCATCTTGGGGATTGCCGTCGCTGTTGGGGTCTAACCAGCGTTTGGTAGCGTTAAAAATATATTCCCGCGGGCCGTGAACAATGCCGTTGGCATCTTCTTTGAGCTCCGGCAGGGACTGAACGCCCCACCAGCCTTTGTAACTGAATTCATTTTCGGGAGTGGCCGGGTCGTCCCAGCGGGTAATATCAAACCAGTTTTTATAGCGCGAATTTTGCTGATTCTTTTTAATATCGAGAAAAGCGAAAGACTGGTCGCCCATATGGTTAAATACACCGTCAATAACAACCTTCATTCCCAATTGATGCGCTTTGTTAATCAGCTCTAAAAAGGTGCTGTCCGCGCTGGTCCAAATCCATGTGTCTGGGTTGTCGGTTTCGTGAGCAGCGGCGAGGCGCTGTTTATCCTTTTGAGGATTGGGACCAAAATTGTCATCGATATGATGATAGGAAGAACCATCGTATTTATGCAGACTGGGTGATTCAAAAAGCGGATTGAAATAGATACCCTCAATGCCCAGCTCTTTTAAATAGGGCAGTTTCTGAATCACACCGATTAAATCACCGCCGTATCGCCGGGTGTACACATCGTCATAAAAATTGGGTGATTTTTTCAGTTCCCAGGGCTGCAATTGGTACCAGTCTGCCGTCCAGGGTGAAATTTGCCATCCGGGCATATTGTCGGCGTCGGGCGTCTCTGCAGCCGTAGGGTCATTGGCTGTGCTGCCGTTGTAAAACCGTTCCGGGAAGATTTGATACCACACCAGGCCCTGTGCCCAGGATGTGGCTCCGGATTGTTTTTGGGGAGCCGTAGTGCAGCTCAACAGAAAGACAAATCCAATGAATAGCAGGCTGCGAATCATAGTAACCTCATTTCATAAATAAAAATTAACCAATAACCAGGAACCAATTACAACGCGCCAATTACCAAGAACCAATTGCCAAGAGCCAATTGCCAATTACCAAGGGTCCTAATTCCCAATTCCGAGTACCTAATAACCTAATAACTTAAGAACCTAACAAGCCAATAACTACTATTTAATCGATTGCAACGCATCCAGCACAATGCCCGGTGTAATGATTTCCGGAAGTAGTTGTGGCGCTGCGCCCGGTGTTTTTCCGTACAAAACGTACAAAGGAACACTGTTACGGTTGAATTTGGCCAGCGCTTTGGCAATGGTAGCATCACGCTTGGTCCAGTCCGCTTTGAGTGCGGTAATACCCAGTTCTTTAAATTGTTTTTGTACCTCGGTATCGCTGAAAGCTACCTGCTCGTTTACCTGACAGCTTAAACACCAGGCGGCGGTGAAATCGATGAACACAGGTTTGCCCTGAGCCTGAAGTTCTGCTACTTTTTCTTCGGAAAATTTATGCCATTCAATGCCTTCACCTTGATTCAGAGTCGTTTCCTGAGAAACGGCAAAGGAATCAATATTAGCCAGAACATAGCCGTTACTGCCGGCTACAAACAGGAAGGCTAACACCCAGGCAATTCTGCGTGTTTTCTTGGGCATAGCCAAATTGCCCCAGCGGCCGTAAATCCAGGTGCCGACAGCGCTCAAAAATAAATCTGCCAAAACCAGAATTACCGCATTGGAACCGGCCTGAATCGCCAGAACCCACAGCAGCCAGAGTACGGTTCCTACCAGCAGAAAACCCATAAACTGTTCCAGCGATTCCATCCAGCGACCCGGTTTGGGTACATATTTCAACAGAGCCGGAATGGAAGAGAGTAAAAAGAAGGGCGCGGCCATTCCCAATCCTAAAAAGAAAAAGACCGTTAAAGAAACCCAGGCCGGTTGGGTTAGCGCAAAGCCCAGCGCGGTTCCCATAAACGGGGCGGTGCAGGGTGTAGCCACAATGGTGGCAATAATACCGCTGAAAAATGAACCGCCCAGCCCGCCGATATCCTGCGTTTTACCGCCAATGGTGGTCATGGATGTACCAATTTCATAAACGCCCAGCATGCTCAGGCCAAACAGGAACATAAATACCGAAACAATGATGATAAAAGTAGGTGATTGCAACTGGAATCCCCAGCCGAGAGAGGCGCCGCCTGCTTTTAAAATGAGTAAAAGAGCAGCCAATCCCACAAAGGAAATCAATACACCAACAGTAAAGCTGAGTCCGTGTTTCCAGGGCGCCATTTGTTCATCATGCGCCTGTTTAACAAAACTCATAATTTTAATGGAAAGTACAGGCAGAACGCAGGGCATTAAATTTAAAATGATGCCGCCTAAAAAGGAAAAGAGAATGGCCAGCCAAATGCTGTTCAGGCCATCGCCCGATGCACGGGAGGTGGGTAAGGAACTTCCGGGAACAAGGGATATTTCTAACGCTTTTTCCGTTGCATTCCCGCGCCAGCCGCTTTCGGACATAAGAATGCCGCGAATGGTATCCGGTACAGCTGGTTCGGCAGCTAAAGGGATTTCCAACGTGTATACAGAGCCATCATGTTGCATTGTTTGCGGGCTGCTATATTTAACATAGCCTCCGGCGTAGGGATAGAATTCCAGGTTGCTCAGTTTTGACTTGAACCATTCCGGCGCCTGTGCCTGAATAATCAGTCGATTACTCTCTTTTTGTAAGGAAAATTTCCAGTCGGTGTTTTTTAGAGGTAGGCGAGCGCGAGCCGTGGAAAAGAGTTCGGCTGCATCTGTGTTAACCTGAGCCGGAGCTTTGGTTACCGGTAATTCAAGGGCCGCCGAGTCCTCACCCGGAACGCAGGATTCCGCGCATACCAGCCAGGAACCGTGTGCTTTTAATTGAAGTGTGGTGCCTGGTTTGAGAGAATTATCCGGCGTTATTTTCACTAACAGATACTGCTCGCCGTGGTAACCGAATACCACCAACGGGTCTTCGACAATTTTTTCCGGATAGGGCCACTGAATGGGGCCGGCGGTAACGCCCTGAGGCAAATCCCATTCAATAGAAGTTATGAGGCCGGTGTCACCCACATTCCGCCAGTACACATGCCAGTGCTCATCCATATTTAGCTGAACAATAATCCAAAAAGGCTGACCCGGTTGTACGGTGCGCACCTCGGAAACCAATTTCATCTTTACATGAGACGGACCGCCAAAAAGCTGTGCGTAAGTAGTGTTGGGTAAAAATAGAAAAAAACTAAACAGTAGGGAAAACAGTATTAATTTATTGCGTTGCACATCCATATCCTTTCCTTCATCGAGTTTCAAAAGGGCTTGTTCCTGTTTCGTCATATTAAAAGCTGAGTTATAATATAAAAAGTATTGAGGTCATTTTCCAGATTGAGATGAAAATGTTAAGCTTTTGGGACTATTTTAATAAGATGTCGCGAATTACCCGAATTTCTGTATCTATCCTGGCTTCGAAACCGCTTTTTACAATGGTTGCCAGCTGCATAAACGGTGTACGTCTCTGCTCTATCTCGGAATTTTGATAGGTAGCCCATTGCGGCGCAAAAAGCAGCGGAATATTGTTACCTGCCGAAGCAATCAAACGTTTGTTGTCTAAAAAGCCAAATCCGTTGGAACGGGTCGGGTCCACCGGGAACCAGCCGCTGCCCGCTACATACACTTCGGCCCAAACGTGGTAACTAACTCGTTCCGCAGAAAAGACAAATCCCGATTGCTGCCGGGCCGGAATATGCAGACTACGCGCCAATGCTATGAATAAAGCTGCGTACTGTCCGCAATCACCGCGCAGGGTGTGCAGGGCATTTTGCGCGCCCCGTATCTCCGGCGGATACACGTAAGTCATATTCTCAAATACCCAGCGGTGCAGCGCACGCGCCTGTTGCAGCGGTTGAAAAAGTCCTTCTGTAATTGTACGGGCTAGTTGAGTTAACGAATCGCTTATCTGCAGAAAAGGCTCGGATTTAGTGTAAAAAGTTTGGATGGAATCCGGAATAGGAAATTCGGCAGAGGATAGGGAATCGGATAGAATCAGAGGCCGGTAATCATAAATGATGTACGAAAAACGGCGCCGGATGATTAGGGAATCGTTTGACGCCAGTTTTGCGCTTAAATCCCAGAACCAGATGGGATTGCCATTTTCTTCATCCACAAAGCGCTGTGTGGGTTCGGGATTAATACTAAGTAAGTTTACACTGCGCTGAGAAGGAAATTCCCGTATTACGGGACTCCAGACAAGCAGTGTGGGCGGCTGCGTTTCAGGAATGCCCTGTGCGCGATTGTGCGTTTTGAGGGAATCCCCGGTAAATAAATGAATATCCTTAATCTTCAGTGTCAGCGTTCCTTCCAGCAGACGGGGATGCTCATAGCCTTTCCACGAAGCGCCGGTTTTGTAATGTACATCTAAATTTTGACGTACGCTTACACATCCGGACAGCGCTAACAGCAGCGACGCAAATAAAAGATATTTCATCCTCATAACCAATTCCCGATTTCCGATTTCAAAGTACCAAGCCTGTTCCAAAAACCCAAAACAGTTCCCAATTCCAAGTGCCCAATAACTCAATAACCTAATAACTCAACAACCCAAGAACTTCTCTCCAATCCTTACCATATAAAATTCAAAATTCATAATCTAAAATCCAAAATTCCCCAGAGCTCTAGTAATTAGCCCGGGTACAAAGGTTTAATTTGCTATAAATTTAAAATTATTCCAAATTAAAGCGAGTTTTAATCGATGAGTAATTATGAAACGTCTGAACCGACAAATTCTGCATCTTGCCCTGCCCAATATTGTAAGCAATTTGTCCGTGCCGCTGCTTTCTGCCGTGGATACGGCTCTGGTGGGCCATTTGCCTAATACCTGGTCCATCGGCGCTGTAGCTGTGGGTGGGATGATTTTCAATTTTGTATACTGGGGATTCGGATTCCTGCGCATGGGGACCACCGGATTAACGGCGCAGGCTTACGGGCAAAAGGATAATCGCGGGTCCAGCCTGGTACTGAGCCGGGCTATTTTGGTTGCTTTAAGCGCAGCTTTGTTGTTACTGATTTTTCAGGGCGTTATTGCAAAGATTGCTTTTTTTCTGGTGGATGCCTCTCCCCAGGTGGAACGCTTTGCCAAAAAATATTTTTTTATCCGTATTTTTGCAGCGCCTGCTACGCTTTCCCTTTATGCACTCCTCGGCTGGTTCCTCGGCATGCAGAACGCCCGTTCCCCCATGATTATCAGTATAGTGGTCAATCTGCTT
>JANTHG010000107.1 GCA_024762535.1 Calditrichaceae bacterium | reverse complement strand
AATGGACAATTATTGCATTGTACAGATTTTACAACCCCCTAGCCCCCTTTTCTAAGGGGGAATTGAGCGATAGCGATGTGGCGATATCCTTTGGGGTTTGCTTCATACCGCTCACGCGGGACTCGCAATGACTTTATTGTATTGGGGGTATATCAACAATCGCCCGACTTTGGTTTCGTAAGGATTCAAAGCATTGAATCCTTACAACGGTTGCTGATACGGCCATAGCATTTCCCCCTATCAGGGACTTAGGGGATGTTTTTGAATAGACAAGTATTGCATTGTACAGATTTTACAACCCCCTTGCCCCCTTTTCTAAGGGGGGATTAAATGATAGCGAACGACGTGGCAATAGCTAATAAGCTAACAAACCATTTTAAAAGCGATTGGTCAGCTTGATTTCCAGACCCCTAAATTCCGGTTCGTAACGGCAGACGCCGCCCACACATACAAATCCTTCTCTGCGGGAACCGTACAAGATCGAAAGCCTTTGATTTTGCCAAAAGTTAAAACTCAGCATACCGTACAACCAGTAGTTGCGATCCATTTGAATGTTAATCAATTGGTTCTTGTTGGTCCATTCGCCCACAAGAGCGGCGCTGAACCAGGGAGCGCGTGAATATTCCATCAAAAAGAATTCATTGTCGTATTCACTCAGGTTCACTTTGCTTTTGGTGTGCTGGTGCTGATAACTTAGGTGCAACTGGTCGCGATCACTTAAATTAAAAGCGCCGTCCAGTAGCGGTGTTATATTCTCCGTATTGGTAGCAAAATCAAAATTCCAGCCGATGGCGCCATACATTTCGAAGGCTTGCTCGTGGGCATAATGTACATGCGCATACCACTCGTTGAACATCCGCGCTTTAGCATGGGTAAACGTTTGACTGTGATTGAGCAAAAATTCCCAGCTTTCCCACGGTGTAAAGGTTGCCTCTAGCTGATAGCCGGTTTCATCATTTTGATTAAGCGCATGGGGGTGACGATTTAACAAGGAAAAAGAGTGCTCACGGTTCAGTGATGGCGCGGTATTGTATTCGGTTCCATAAAAATTAGCAAAGGATAGATGATCGTAATCCTTGTACTCCATGGTTATTGCTACGGTTTCGAAGGAGAGATTAAGCGCCGCATACATGCTGTACGCATCGTACCAGTCCGGTTTAGCCAGTTCGCCATACACATCCCAAAAACTTTTGCTGTACTTAATGCGCGAAGCCCAAATACCGCTTTGCGCATTGCCCGGTTCATCCTGATACAAATAACTGCCGCCCACATACATGCCTTTAAAAGCTTTGGCTTCGGCATCCATTCCATACAACGTATCTTTGCGGCGGTTGTACTTGTCACGCATTTTACCGGCTAATGCCTTTACTTTAAAACGCCTGCCCTTATAACCGAATTTAACGCCGTCCAGGTTATTATCCACCCGCAGATTCCGGTCTTCGTAGGTACGCAACAGCAGACCACGGCCAAACATTTCGTAGTAATTTCCTACGGTCAGGCTCATCCTTTTGTAGCGGAACTGCGCATAGCGAAAGGTCAGCGCAAACTCATCCACCAGAGAATCCTGAGGGAAAATAAAGGGGTCCGGCGGCATGTTCACTTCGTAGCGCAGACCGGCCTTAAACCAGCGATGCTGATAATTTAGGTCTGCCCAGTTTTCGTTGATGGTGCGGTTGTATTCTTCCCAGTTTGTGTACACCAACTGATTGCGGAAGCTAATTTGCGCGAAAGAGACGCCAATACCAAAGAGCAGTAAAAAAGAGACAATCCGATTTTTCATAATCACTTTTTCGCTTTAAGCAGTTTCTCGATTTCCATTTTCAGTTCCAGTTCGTCGCCTTTGCGGTAACCGGTATGGCGGAACACCACTTTGCCATCGCGATTGATGAGCATGGTGTAGGGAATTTCGTTTACCAGCATTTGTTGCGCTTCTTCTCCGCTGGGGTCTACCAAAAAGACAAAAGGATATTTATGGGAGCGTACATAGCTTTTAACTTTTGCCAGACTTCGTGGCGAATCGATGGATATGGAAATCACCTGCACTTTTTCGGCGCCCAGTTCCTTTTGCACTTCGAGCAGGGCCGGATGTTCTTTTTGGCAGGGCAGGCACCAAGTGGCCCAAAAGGAAATAACGGTAGCGTCGTAATCCAAATGGTCTTCCAGAACAAAGGAGTCGCCATTCACATCATCCAACTCTAAGGAACTTACATCCTGAGCGTACATAAATAACGGCAAGAGAAGCAGAATGAATACTATTTTTTTCATTACATTGTTCCTGATTTCAATTAGTAAAACAAAGAACCGGAACAAACTGATTTCCGGTTCTTTGTTTAGTATATTCGATTTAAGTGCTTCCTATTTCAGCAGTAGCATTTTTCCCGTTTGCACAAGTCCATTGGCCTGAATCCGGTAGAGATAGGCGCCGGAGGAAAGGTTTTCGGCATTAAAGCGAAAGTGCTGAACACCGCTTTGCTGCCGGCCCAAATCCTGTGTGTAAACCGCTTTCCCTGAAACATCATAGACCGTAACAGTAACCTTGCTGAGCTGCGGTAGCTGATAGCTGATGGTTGTGGACGGATTAAAGGGGTTAGGATAGTTACCAAGAATCCGGAAGGTCGTTATTTCCTGTGTATCCAGCGGTTCGATATCCGTTACCGTGCTGCTTACCGTAAACACTTGCGTAACCGTATCCGTCTCGCCATCGGCAAAAATGGCTATTTGCACGAATCCGCTATCGGAATTCTGGTCATCCGTATTAAAGGTTACCGTATATTGCAGACTGTCACCATTCATAATCAGACTGTTTACCGTATCCACTTCGGCCTGCGGACAGGCTCCAAAACAGAGCGAGGTTGACCAGGCAGCAGGTATCGCATTCTGCCGGCGAATCAGAAAAAAGGTCAGTGGTTTATCGGAGGTATTGTAAACCATTCCCTGAAATTCATGACCCTGTCCACCCTGAATATTTACTGTTGTATCAGCAGGGCTTGAAACGGAAAAGGCCGGGCCTGGAGGCGCCGGTTTTTGGGCTGTAACCGAAAAAGATACCGTATCGGTTTCTGTGGTAATTACATCCTGAAATGTAACCAGAGCATTACCGTATTCGGTAGAATCATTGTCCGCCGTATTAAAGGTGATATCAAAAAAAGCGCTATCGCCAGAGGCAACTGGTAAAAAAGCCGGATTCCCGTTATTATCCGTGGGAACAATATTCACAAATGGCGGATAGCAATTATCACCAAAACACAAGGTTGTGGTCCAGGTGCCGGGGATATCATTTACAATCCTGTTGGCCTGCAGGAAAATGTCCGAACCAGACGTATTATGTACATAGCCTTCCAGAACTATTGATGTCCCGGGCTCCACGACCGCGCTTGTATCTTTCATATCCACATAAAAGGTAGAAGCGGAAAAAACGTAAGCCGCAAACATTAAAAATAAAAGAACCGTTTTCATATTTCCCTCTAACAAAAAAGAGCGCCGGATACCGGCGCATTATTTACTATTTAATCAGAACCATTTTTCTTAATTGTGTAAAATTACCGGCTGTTAAACGGTAAAAATAGATGCCGCTTGGCAGATTGGATGCGTTAAACGTAACCGAATACGTTCCGGCATTTTGTTTAGCATTGACCAGAGAACGTACTTTTTGACCCAACGCATTGTAAACAGTCAGCTCCACGTGGCTGGGTGTTGAAATCTGATAACCAATGGCCGTAGTGGGATTAAAGGGGTTGGGATAATTTTGTTCCAGGTTAAATTCTGAGGGAGTAGCCAATCCGTCCTTATCGCCTATGGCGCTGGGGCCATTGCCCAAATTTACTTTGGCGGCAACTAAAACTTCTTTTGTATCCTCATCCTGAACAAAGGCAATGAATTCACAGTTTTCTTTTACAACGCCGGAAGGAATGGTAAATTCTATATCATCCACAATCTGGGTGCCTTCCTGCGGCTGACTTGTGCTATTGTTAAAATCTTTGCCCGCTGCATCCGGATACATATCCCGTTCCACAAAATGCAGGGAGTCCATAGAGGTTTCCCAGTTATAGGCAATATGCGATTCGCACAGCGCATAACGCAGCTTTAGATTTTTCTGAGTGGTTATGCTTTCGTACGTGGTTGTTGATTGTACGTTTTGTGTTGTTCCGTTTTCGGTATATCGTAAAGACATGGTAAAAGGTGTATATTCATCCCGCTCGGCAAGATATTTTTCTTCGTACCCCGAATAAACACCGCTCCAGTCACTTCCGGCAGCTGCACCTCCCACCTGCTTCCGGTCGCCACCAAAAATAGCGGTAGGAAAAGCGGTTACGCCATAATAGCTTCTGCGATCAGCAGCCGGAGTATTGTCAAACGGGTCGTTCCCGCTAAATCCGCCATGATACGCGATAATAGCCACATTGTCCGGATACGCTCTGTTAAGGCTATCCAGCGCTTCGGCAGCACCCGGGCAATACGTACATTCCGTATCCGTACATTTTTCGGCCAGAACTACATCCTTTTGACTGGCATAAGAATTTATCTTTTTTGTAACCAAATCATTGCTGGTATCCATATCTCCCGCAAGTACGGTCTGGACAAAAAATGTATAGCCTACTTTGGCAAAGGTATAATCGTCGAATGTTACCTGAGTTTCTGTTCCGGATGGTAACGAAGTAACTGTTTTCGTATCGATTACAACCGGGGTGCCATCCCAGTCGTAAAAACCAAACTGAACATCAAAGGTTTCGGTATTTAAGCCGTCATTACGTACCGTAGCTTTAGGCGAAGCTACAGAGCTAGGCGCATAATGCGTATCCATATCAATCGTTTTTACCATAGCGTCATGATCGGAGGGGGTAGTAATTTTTACATCATCAACATACCACTCATAAGACGGTGATGCATTATTATAGAAATGAAAAGCCACATAAACCGTAGGCTCTCCGATGTAAGCGGAAAGATCTACGGTTACCGCATTTCCATCGAAACCTTCTATGGTATGGGTCGAAGGCGTCATATCCAGAATACTGGTAAAAGCAGAAGCAGAACTATTGTTGGTTGTCGACACTTCAATAGAGTTGTGCCCTGTGCTTGCAGCCCAGCCGCTTTGATCTTCGTAAAAATAAAGCGTTGCGCTTACCGCAGAGGATAAATCAACCGCCGGTGTTACCAGATAAATATTTTTCCCGTAAACATAACTTGGGGCGCCTAAAGCCGATTTGCTTCCTGTGCGGCTCATGTCGGAACTTTGTGTCCAAGATTCAATAATATAATCCGAAAATGTATTCCATCCACTGGGCGGGAAACTTCCTTCGAAGGATTCGTTTACCAGGGTAGAAGCGCTTTTCTGATTGCCGGCTAAGGCAAAAGCAGCTGTTAGTAATACAATTAAAGATAACCGTAACATCATTTTCATTGACTGAACTCTCCTTCGTTAATTGATGGTTGCCTGGATGATTTCTTTAGTAGTTATATCCTGAATAAAAGCGATAATATGAGATTGACCATATTGCCAGTTTGCGGGCCACTTTTGTTTAAACCGTAACAACGTGTCTGATATTTGCATTCCCTTTTTATCTGTTATAAATCCCCGGAATACAAAATTAAAATCTTTTAAACCGTTTGCGCCGGGCGCTGCATCTAAGTGAATTTCATCTTCGGTTAACAGCACAAACAGACGCAGCTGATCATTTGCAAGATAGTTTTGGTAATCATAAATCTCGACTGAAATCTGTAAAGAATCGCCGGTTAAATTTTTAGATACCGACAGCGCCAGTCTGGTGTCCTGTGCGTCCAGAAGAGAGGTGTAGGCATTTTGAATTGCCGAATAATCTTTGGCGTTCACGCCGGTTGTTCCGTTTATCTTAAGCGTGGGTAACCCAAATAAACTGTAATACATAACCCGTTCGTCCACGTCTTTAGGCGCTACAAGATAAAAAGGATCGTTAGCGCTGGGCCAGTTAGCGTAATATTCCAATAAAGCATAATTATTTTCGGTCTGTTCCGAACGAAATTTCTCCAGATTTTCTGCCGATTCTACACAGGGTACGCACGACACGTTACCGAAAGATTCCATCAGCACACACTGGTTGATGGCCATTTGGAGCGAATCATTGATTAGTGTATTTGCAGTAACATCAACTTGCCAGCTTAAATCGACAAATCCATTCTTTTTTAAAAATATATCGTGGCTACCGGCTTCCACCCGAATCGTATCCGGAGTCACTTTACCGGTTGACTTATTGTCCACAAATATTTCCGCACCGGCCGGTTCCGATGTCAATGCCACAGAGCCGATATAGGTTATTTCATTCAAAACAAACTGAGCCTGAGCCAAAGAATCTTTTTTTATTTCAATGGCAAAAGAGTCGGTTGCACTGGAATAACCTTCTTTGTAAACTGAAAAAAAATGGTTGCCAACGGGAATATTAGACAGAGTGTCCGGGGTTAGCTGTAAGGTATTCACACCGTCCATAAAAATAACCGCGCCTGAGGGTTGTGAATTGATAAAAATTTTACCCGTTTCGGTTAGGGTAATCATATCCACTGGTTGCTTCACACCACAAGATATGAGCAACAACATAAAAAAAATGTTTTTTCTCATAATATGTATTTTACTATATTAATTAAAAAGAAGAATTCAAACTACTCAACCGATTTTACAGGTATTGTAATGCAAATCACTGTTTATTGACTTCAACTGTTGTAAAATCGCGAAATAATTTATAGGAACCAGTACAAAATAGCAATACATAAAACTTTATTAATTATACAACTCAGGAGGAATATTATGAAGAAGCTCGTATTAGCCGCTCTCTTCTTAGGTTTATTTTCAACTTCACAGGCTCAGCTTATGGGAGGCCCGGGCGCTCCGGCTTTGCAGAAAGGTGATATTATTGTTGGAGGTAAGCTCGCGCTTGGTTCTGTTTACGGCTCCAATGTTGGTTTTATTGCTAACGGCGAATATGGTTTTAAAGAAGGTTTTCTGGCTCCGCCCAAGTTTAACACCAGCCTGGGAATTGGCGCCAGTATAGGCGCTACATCCAACGATGTTGTTGTGCTGGGCGCCGCCTATTGGCATATTAATCTTATTAAAAAAGACCCGTTTGATACGTACGTAGTTGTTAAAGCAGGCATAGATATCGATGATGGTGTTTACCCTACCGGTGGTGCTGCCGTAGGGATACGCTACTATTTTATTCCTAATCTGTCTGCTGTGGCAGAAGCGGGATACGGCATGGGCGTGCTGCGCGTTGGGCTGGATTTTAAATTGTAGTTTTTTTTAGGCTGCCCTCAATGGGCAGCCTTTTTAATTTTTGGAACTATGTCTTTTTTCCCTATTCCGGAGAAACGGAATTCTCTGAAAATAGAGGTGATTTGCTAAATCTCTAAAACCTAAATGGATCGATTTCCTCGTCATCGCGCATCGCGACATCGATGTGGCCATCTTCAGAGAGATTGCTTCATCCCGCGACCGCTGTTGTGATTGCTGCCATAACGTCCCTCCTATCAAGGGGGACTGAGGGGGGTGTTTTTTTAATGGACAATTATTGCAATGTACAGATTTTACAACCCCCTAACCCCCTTTGCTAAGGGGGGATTGAGCGAAAGCGAGCGGCTTGGCACAAGCCCCAGTGGGATTGCTTCATCCCGCTCACGCGGGACTCGCAATGACCAGCGCGGGGTTGGGGTTATATCAACAATCGCTCGACTTAGGTATAAGTAAGCGCTTATACTCTTTTAGAATGCGATTTCATACTCATTCCGCACTCAATTACCAAAGATTGAAATCTGAAAAAATAGAAACCACAAAAATTTCACAGTTCACTTATTTTTTTGTAACATCCCAGTAATCTTATTTTATGATTCGGGAAAAATTAAAATGAAATGGCTTCTGGTTTTTATCCTTACACTATCATCCCTTACAAGTGCTCAGCCTGTGTACACCGGTCTTGATCAAATTAATTCCTATTCGGATTTGTTTACAGGAAAGCGCATTGGCATCATTACCAACCATACAGCATTCACACGGGACGGACGTTCTATTGCCGAAATCTTTGCTGCTATGCCGGGCGTTACCATAGGCGCATATTTTGGTCCGGAACACGGCATAAAAGGCCGGGCTGATGCCGGCGTCCGGGTCGGTTCCGGGCTGGATTCGCTTCAACAGATTCCGATTTACAGTTTATATGGAAAAACCCGCAAGCCTACTAAGGAGATGCTAAAAGACATTGATATGCTTGTCTTTGATATTCAGGATATTGGCGCGCGCTTCTATACATACATCTGGACCATGGCACTGGCAATGGAAGCCGCTGCAGAACAGGATATTCCTTTTGTGGTTCTGGACCGGCCCAATCCTTTAAACGGCGTGACAGTGGAAGGCAACCTGCTGGATACAGCTTACAGCACCTTTGTCGGCCTCTTCCCCATTCCTGTACGGCATGGCTTATCCGTGGGTGAACTGGCCCTTCTGTTCAATGGCGAAGGATGGCTGAAAAACAAAGTTAAAGTAAATTTAACGGTTATTCCCATGAATAACTGGAAACGCGCGCAGTGGTACGATCAAACAGGCCTGCCCTTTATTAAGCCTTCACCCAATATGCCAAACCTGGAAACCGCCATTGTGTACCCAGGAATGTGTTTGCTGGAGGGCACTAATGTTTCCGAAGGACGCGGAACCTTAGCTCCTTTTCTGCAATTTGGAGCGCCGTGGATCAACAGCTCTGAATTAGCAAATCGCTTAAATGCTCTTTCATTGCCTGCCGTCCGTTTTGAACCGCAAACCTTCAGGCCAAAATCAATGCCCGGAATGTCTGCCAATCCCAAATACAAAGGACAGCTATGCAACGGGGTGCGAATCCACGTGACCGATCGTGATCAATTTAATGCCTATACCACCGGTATTTGGGTGGTCCATACCATTCACCATTTGTACCCGGAAAAATTTAAATGGCGCGTCACCCATTTCGATCGTTTATGCGGTACCGACCGCGTACGCAAAGCCATTCAGAAAAACGGAAACATCAAAGCACTTCTATCATCCTTTCAGGAGCAGGTCGCCCTATTTAAACAAAAACGAAAACCATACCTTATATACAAATAAAGGAGGATATTATGAACAGATTTATTAAGACCGGCTTACTTTTGATAGCAGGCGTTTACCTGAGTTTTGCCGGTTCCATTCGCCAGATGAGCAACGAAATCCATTTTAAAGGATTTGGGACCTACCGTGTTCAGTCTACCATTAAAACGCAGGGCAATATGCAATTGCACGATTCACAAAAAGATTTTAAAGGCAGCAGCTTTACCGGTAACATGATGGCAAAATTTGTTCTGAAGCCGGGGCATACCGCCCGGGTCATTGACCTCGGTAAACGCCAGGTAATCGATATAAACCATATTCGTAAGGCGTTTCGTTTTAAACCCTTGCGTGAACAGGCTTTTGACCCTACTGCCGGAGATGAAGAGGAAGAACCGGATATGGGCCAGGCTGAAGAGAACGAAGAAGAATCGGATATCAAAATCATTCGGAATGAATTTGACGTAAAAAAGACCGGTGCGTCCAAAACATTAAACGGTTTCCCTTGTAATGAATATCTAATTGCCTGGGTTGTGGAATGGAAAAACATGAACACCGAAAAAACGGGTATTGACAGCCTTTCTTCCCATGTTTGGACCACAGCAGTTACATCGGATATGAAGTCGGCCGAATCGGAGGAACGTTCGTTTAATGAGCAGTTTGCCCAGGCACTGGACCTTGGTTTGGATGAACACTATACACAAATGCTGGGACTGCACTGGCTGGCCATGTTTCAGGCGCTTCATCAACAATCCGACCATACCAGCGCCATTAATGAAGATGAATGGACGCAGAAACTAAAGGTTATCAAAGGCTATCCGGTTCTGACCGATGGGAAATATTTTGTGTATTCCAACAAGTCGGCGAAAAAGACCGCAGAGCAGGAAAAAAAAATCAATTACCGCAGCAAACGCAGTATTTTTGGCGGAATCATGAAAAAGGTACTTAACAAAAAGAAGAAACCTGCCGCTAAAAAGCCGGGAGTGCGTAAAGCCGATTTTGCCTTTCATACGGAAATGAAAATGCTAAAAAGCGCGGCCATTCCCACAACTGCCTTTCAGCCGCCGACCGGCTACACGGATAATACTCCGCAACATTGATTTATTCGTAAATAAATTAATTGGTTTTCCTTTTACAGTAGCATATGTAGCGATTCAATCCCCTGAATCGCTACACCTT